>JAAEET010000006.1 GCA_013415565.1 Methanomicrobiales archaeon | reverse complement strand
GAGCTCCACAATCACCACTCTGGTCAGCCCTGATACAACAACGAATCAGGGCATGCCGGAGATTTCCGGTAACCGTATTGTCTGGTGCGGGCTGTATCCCGACATGTGGACCTGGGACGTCTACCTCTTCACATCAGGAATCGAAAAACCCCTGCTTGAAGCTGCTTTTTCTGCAAACGTAACAGCATCAAGGGCACCGGTAACGGTCTCTTTCACCGATCAGACCACCGGTGAGCCGGCGTTCTGGTTCTGGGATTTCGGAGACGGGAACACGTCGGAGGAACAGAACCCCGATCATACGTTCATTGACCCGGGAACTTATGGCGTGACCCTCTGGACCGGGAACCAGTACCAGAGTGCTATGGAGAGAAAGGATGATTATATCAGTGCAGGCTCACCCCCGGTGGCGAAATTCTCTGCAACTCCGCAATCGGGACTCTCTCCTTTGACAGTCCAGTTCTCTGACCAGTCTTCAGGAAATCCGACAGCATGGGAATGGGATTTTGGAGATAACATGACGTCTTCGGACCAGCATCCATCCCATACCTACTCCGGTGAAGGAACCTATTCTGTCTCGCTCTTGATAACCAATGAGTACGGCACAAACAGCCTTGTCAGGAACAACCTGGTCATGGTTGCCGAAGCAGCTTCTTCTGGTATGAACTTCACTATACCGGGAATCCAGGTGACGAAGTCAGGAAGCGTCCAAAAGCTCACATTCGACAGCGAATATGTTCAGGACTTCTCTCTCGATTCATCCTATCGTGTGCTAACGGTCATTCCTCCGGAAGAATCTGGTATTGAAGAAATAGAATTTACCACCGATTCCGGAGGCTTTACCAGAAACGGCACCCGCTATACGGGGATACTCTCATCGGTTTGCATCCGGAGTCCGGACATGGCCTGCGAAGATTCTGGCAATCGGGGAATTTTCAATTATTCGGTATGCCTGGATGAATATCCGGAATCCGGTATTCTCACCACCTGGATGTGGAAAGGAGTATTCCCCGAAGATTACACAGGCTTTGACGCGGCTCTCGACACGTATCCTGATTACGGCGATATCCATGACATCGCCTATACCCTGGCATTTGAGTGCCAGGATGTGGAGGGAGAAGCTGTCCTGACTATCGGAGTAGATTCAGGGTGGGTGTCGCAATACGGAGAAGGGGATAATGGGAAGGTCGTCATCGAGACAAACCTGGCAGGGGCCGCAGTCTTCATCGACTCAGAGTATCGCGGCAGCACCCCGCTCACGGTTACCGGGCTCTTCCCCGGACCCCATGAGCTGATGCTCAACCGCGAACGGTGCATCCCGGAAACGAGAACGTTTTATATCAGGGACAACCGGGACAGTATCAGAATACTCAGACTCTGTGATGACGGGAGTGCAGAAGTGCTCGATACGTCATTCATCTTCCATGATCCGGTCAGTAACAGGGATTATTTCAGTGCCCGCTCTCCTGACGGCTTCTCACGGTTTGCCGTCAGTGCTCTCGGGGGTCCCGGAAATCCGTTGCAGATCATTTATCTGACAATCAGTGGGGCCGTGAGCCCGCCCAGCTCCGGCGGTGGAGGCGGCGGTGGAGGAGGCCCCAGCACGTCCACCGGTCCCGCCACATCGGAGGTAACACCCGAGGGGACGGTCTCTCCTCCTCCTTCCACAATGGGACCCGTGGACACCGATTCTCCGCCAACGGAGGAAGGTCCCGATAGCGAGATCATCTCCCCGCCCCCGGCTGAAACCCCGCAGGCGAAGGAATCAGCGGTTACACCAACAAGCGGGGAACAGGGATTCCTCGGATCACTCGTCGAACCGACCTCGAGCCTCATCACCCTCAAAAGCCTCTCGGTCATCTTCGTCGTGATATTCGTCACGGTAGTCTTCTACCTGCGATGGAAGAGACCCTGAGGCAATTTCCCTTTTCTTTTTTCGCAGCACATGACACGGAAAAAATTCATTCCTGATGCAATCCTGTGAAAATAAAGGGTATCTTTATGAGAAGTGGTTGATAGTACTGACTTAACGGGCTTTTGGAGAATCTTCCGTCGCAGGGATATCGGGTCGCCTGAAGGGATTCCGGCAGTCGTTATCCCGAAAGGTCCTCATGAGGGTCGGGATGATCGGGAAACCAGGGTATCAGACATCCGGGGAACGACGATATTCATCGGAAGTCCGGGAGTGAGACAACGTGCAGGGAATCGCAGTGAGATCCGCTATCCGCTCCTTCTTCCAAAACCCGCCTGACATCGATTCTTTGGAACGGAATGGCGATACCGACCGTCTGATCCGCCTGCTCACCGATCCCGATCCCACCGTCCAGTGGAAGGCGGCCGAAGCCCTCGGGAGGATGGGGGAGCCTGCCGCGAAAAAACTGATCGAACGCACGCACCACCCGAACAAGGCATTCCGCATCGGGGCAATCGAGGCACTTTCCGACATCCGCGAGAAAAAGGCGGTGGGGAAACTGACCGACCTGCTCCTGACCGATGACAGTGCTGAAGTCCGCTGGGCTTCGGCCATTGCGCTCGGAGAGATAGGTGATATGGAAGCGATCCCCGTACTGGTCGGATCGCTCCGGGATCCCGACAAGTACGTCCGGTACGGGTCAAGCCTCGCCCTCGACCAGCTGGGATGGATCCCCCCGACCCCTGAAGACACAGGGTACTATCTTGCCGCGGCACAGCGTTGGGAAGATATCCTCTCCACTCCCGGTATGCCGGCCGGCCCGTTCATCCACCACCTGAAAGATGCCGATCCCGATATCAGGGCTCATTCCGTCGAGGTTATCGGGGGTTTGAGAACCCCGGATGCCGCGGCGGCCTGCGATTCGGTCCTGAAAGATCCCAGCGGGGAAGTCCGGTGGCAGGGGATCCTCGTGTTCCCGGACTGCGGGATTCCCCTCATGCACCTTCCCCGCGGGCTCTCGCGGAGAAAGCGGTCCCGGAAGAGCCCGTACATTGCCTCCTTCCTGAACTTCTTCTTCCTCGGCCTCGGCTACAACTACCTCGGCTTCTGGTGGGGACTGCTCCTTTTCCAGGTCAACGTCACGGCCATCGTCACCCTCGCCCTCTTTACCAAGGATGTCATGCCCTACGGGACGATTCTGCCGTACCTTTTGTCATATATCGTATCGGCCGTTGCCGTGGTCCATACCTGGTACTATGTCAGGGGGTTGCCGGACTTATGATAGGGGGGCATCAGGTCCCGGCTGAAGGACAACAAGCCATCAGGACCGGACATGGAGGGACCTGCCGATGGTAATCCCCTGGGACCTCGCCACCAGCAGTGAGGATATCACGAGGATGAAAGAACGCCGGGAGTTCCGCGGCCTGATCAGGGCGCTCCGGCACCGCAATCTCGATGTACAGTGGCAGGCATCCGAGGCCCTCACAGAACTCGGACAGGAGGGAATGGATCACCTCCTTGCCGCTCTCCGCACCCGGAACAAGGATATCCGGCTGGGAATTATCGAGGTCCTGGGGGAGATCGGCGATTCCCGGGCAGTTGATCCCCTCATTGCACTGCTCTCCGACCGGAACAACGAGATCCGGTGGGAATCGGCCCTTGCTCTCGGGGAGATCGGTGATCCCCGTGCTGTCGAACCGCTCAAAGAAGCGTTGCAGGACCCGGATCGCTATGTCCGGTACGGGGCAGCGGTGGCGCTCGGACAACTGGAATGGTCCGCAGCAAGCCCGGAGGAGTATGGGTTCCTCCTTGCCGGAAAGCAGGACTGGAAATCGTTGTCGGGTCTCGGGGTGGCCGCCGTCCGGCCACTCTCCCTTGCGGCAAAGGATCTCGAGAAGAGTGTCAGGGTCAACTCGATACGGACGCTCGGCCAGATCGGTGACGAGAAGGCCATCCCTGCCATTTATGGTGCCCTCCGTGATCCCGATGACCAGGTACGCTGGGAGGCGGTCATGGCCGCCCCGAAGTGCGGGATCTCGGCCAAGTTCTTACCACGGGGCCTCTCGAAACGACCGAAGACCCGGAAGAGCCCGTTCATCGCCGGGTTTCTGAACTTTATCCTGCCCGGGATCGGGTACTTCTGGCTTGGCAAATGGTGGGGGGTACTGATATTCCAGATTGATATCTACATGACCGTGTGGATCTACCAGACGCAGGGAGAAATCGCCGCCCTCGATGTTCTTCTCCCGATTTACCTGATCCTTGCCATCCACGCCTGGTATATCGCCCGCAGGATGCCTGAATTCTGAAAAATGGCGGTTCTGATCGGGGAACCATCTTCTGGTGCCAGGAAATTCCGGAAGCGGATCTTATTCGCCGATGAATTTTTTCAGCTCGTCATAGAGGTAGGTCTGCACCTCCTCCATGACCTCCTTCTTTCCACGGAAGGCTAGAAGCTCGCGCTCATCACCTTCCATGTTGGCAAAATAAAGCCGCTCTTTCCGGGTCACCAGCTCGACATCGAATTTCTGGACGATATCCATGATCATTTTCCGGGGCACCCCGGGGGGGATCAGCAGGTCGAACAGCTGCTCTTCCATCTCGCCGCCCTCCTGTTCGGGAGGATTGCTGGTCTCTTCCTTCTGCATATGCTCTTCCATGGTATTGTCTCACCTTGCTTATTTTCCTACCTTGATCCGCCTGGCCATGATGCATGGTCCTCCCCTGATACCCCCGATCGGATTCTTGGGTTTGCCAAGCGAGTTCATACACCGCCCCATCAGGGCCGCCCCCCGGGCAAGGCCGTCGTCGACAAATACAATCCGGTCATTCGGATTGTCAAAGAGACCCCGTTCCGCGACCCCTTCTACAATATATTCCGGTTTTCTTCCGGAAATTGCCGCCCGGCCGGTGAACCCGATGGTGGTATTCGGAAAGATCATCCCTTCCTCCCGCACGACATCGATCAGCCGGAGGGCCATACCGGCACATACCCGGTCGATGACCTCGTTGAGGAGACTCAGGCTGTGGTTCCGGTAGATCTCCTCACCGATCTCTTTCAGCTCCGGGAGGTTGCTCCCGTTTTCTCCGGCATCGCAGCCGATGAGCCCCACGCCCGATTCCTTGGCGACGTCTGCATAGACCGGAACCCGGCCGAACCGCCGACGCTCCGGGGGAACGATCCGGATATCGATCAGCTCGTGGCATCGCCTGACATGCTCCCGGACCATATCGCTCTGCCCCTTGAGTGAAAACTCGGACACGACGCTTCGGTCACCGAAAATATCCAGCGCGGTCCCGGTCTTTGAATCGACGAGACCGGTTCCCTTGATGATGGCATCGGGAATCGCCCCTGCAAGGCCGCAGAAGTTCCCGATGGTCTTGGCGAACGGATTCAGGTCGTCGGGTGCGACATCACTCGTGATCCGGCCGTCGAGCGTGGTGCCGAAATCGATGGAGACACAGGGATTCCGGAAATCGACCTGTGTCCACTTGGCACCCTCCTTGATCCCTGCCATGGCGAGCTCCCCCTCCATTTCGTTTGCGACCATCTCGACCCCGGTGCTTCCCACTGGGGGAATAACTCCTGCAACCGCACCCACGAACACCACCTTGTCGGCATAGCTGAAAGGCTGGAGCTTCTGGGGCTGGTTTGCCTTCGACATGGGGGGTGTCATCTTTTTCGGCGGGACTGCGGCATTCAGGCATCCGTTGGCGAGGGCAAGGACAAAAATCCCTACCTGGTCAGGGGAATCCATGGCGGCAACGACACCCGTGCTTCGCACCACGAAATCGAGATCCTTCCTGATATCGAGGCGCGCCTCTTCGTGGCACTGGATGAGCGTGTCGCGCACGAGATCGGTCACCGATTCCTTGGTAAGCTGGGTCCCGTCGAGGGTCTCGCCGAAGATCTCCTCCCCAGGTTTCGGTTTCCGGACATCCCTGCTCATCTTCACCGTTTTATTAATGACATAGGACATCCCGGTTTCAAGGTTCACACCGGTAAGGATGCACTTCGTGGTGGTATTGCCCATCTCCACCGAGGCCACGATGAAATAGGGCTTCACCTTATACTCGGGCACATAGACCCCCGGCCCGTGCGCGATGGAGGGAGGAGGTGGGCTTTCCACGATATGGGGTCGTGGTTTGAAAAAGCGATCAAAAAAGCGTGCGCACATATAATCGAATGTCAGGCGAGAGTTCCCATATATCTTTCTATTTTTCCCCTTTGCTCCTCAACCTCCCGTCTTTTTCATCATGAAGGCCGGTAACGGTCTCAATACATTCCCCAGAGACAGGAATTTTTATTATCGGGCCGGGATCATAGGGAAATGAGCTGTGCATGAAGACGGTCTCCTGGAAAATGCTCATCGGGATGATAATCGTAATCATCATCCTTCTCATTATCATTATCCTGGTAGCCGCAGCCCTCCTGCTTTCGACCGGCAACCCTCCCGAGGGAGAGATCTCGGGAGTGTACGGCCTTGTCTATGCCATCGAGTCGGCGCTGATCGGGATCATCACCGGGGCCGCCGAATGGATCGATTATATTGCAGGACAGATCCAGCGGCTGTCCGGAGCATTGTAGTATTCAGGGCCTGGGCACCTTTCTCTTCTGTTCCGCCATTTTGACGACGATTTCCGCCAGGTTCTCCACGGCAACCCGTGCCGGTGAACCGGGGGGGAGGGACCCTACCGGGCTCCCCCGGATATCGGCATCCTCGATCGCAGGATCTTCGGGAATCACCACCACGTTATCGAAGGCAGCAGGGATTTCATCCGTCGTTGTCCCCTTCCACCGGTTCAGGACCAGCAGGACCGGGGTGGTCTCCACGCCGACCGATCGGGCGAGGGTGCGGATCCGGATGGCGGTCCGGACACCCCGCGCACCAGGATCGCTCACGATCAGCAGGAGGTCGGGAATACCAAGGGTTCCCCGGGCAATGTGCTCCATGCCGGCCTCGTTGTCGATAATGACGAACTGGTAGTCCCGTTCGAGGAGCTGCACGCTGGTGGTGAGCAGATCGTTTGCAAAACAGTAGCATCCGCTTCCCTCCGGCCTCCCCATGGCAATGAGGTCAAAACCATCGGATTCGACCAGTGACTTCCTGAATCGGAGACTGATATAATCGGTCCGGTTCATCCCGGGTGGGATCTGCTCGGTGAATGCCTCTTCCCGCAAACCTCCGATGGTCTCGCGGATCTTAACCCCGAGTGCTTCATGGAGATTTGCATTGGGATCGGCATCGACGGCAAGCACGGGCACCCGGCCGGCGGCAATCAGGGACCGCACCAGCAGGGCGGCAACCGTGGTCTTGCCCGTCCCTCCCTTTCCGGAGAGAGCGACTGAGAACGGTTTCATCCGGAATACTCCTCCCTGATCCGCAGGGAGAGCGTCCGTGCCGCCTGCATGATCCGGATGGCGGTCTCCGGGTTGCCGGACTGGATGCCACAGGTCGGGGTGATGACAGACTGGCGGTAGAATGTCTCGGGAGAACAGAAGCCGGTGACCTGGTCCCGGATACCCGCAAAGACGCTGTAGAGCTGATCTTCCGTGCATTCCCCGAAAAGTTCGGGCTGCGAAGGGACGATCCCCCAGGCGACGATCCCGCCCCGCTCGAGATACCCGGCAAGAGCATCGGGATAGAGGAGAAACTCACGGCCGACGGTATACGCGTCAAACGAGATGAAGGATGGATGAAGGCCCATCACGAATTCCCAGTCGGTGTTGGAACAGCAGTGGATCCCGAGCCCTCCCTCGATCATCCCGGCAATGTCCTGCCAGCCTGCGATGACCGTATCGTGATGGACCGGGATCACCGAAGACCCCAGGGATGCGAAGTAGGGTTCGTTCAGGACCACCAGGGTCGAAGTGACTCCGGCAAACCGGCGCATCGCCTCATCGCACCACCGTGCCCGGAGTGCGATCATCTTCCCGAGCACATCGGCGAACTGGTCGTCGTAGTAGATCGGGCGGCGATTCTCGTCGACCACCTGCATCCCGAACGTCACCGGCCCGGTCACCTGCGCCTTCAGGAAGAGGGACCCGGCCAGATCCCGTCCCCTCATCTCAAAGAATCCCGAGTAGTATTCCGGTGAAAGGGCGTAGGGTGCGGTATTCTGCTCCATGAAATCGAGGTAGATCTGTTCCATCCCGGCTGCAAGGTCCCGTGAAGAATCGATACGGAGTTTCCCGTCCTGCACGACCCCTCCCGGAAGGCGGGAGGAGTCGTTGAACACGATGGTCTCCAGGATGCCGCGGTTGGGAAGGGTGGGGATGAACGGGATCTCGGGAAAGAGGGAGAGTACCTCATCGCAGGCCTGCGCAGGATCGATATGGGGGAGGGCGCCGACGCCCGTCGCACGGCTCTCCGGCGTGGGAAGCACGGAGCTCACGGTACACCCCGCCGCAGCCGGCACTTCTCGAGCATCTCCTCAACGGTCGGGAAGAGGGAGAGGTCGGTGTGCGGCAGGAAACAGCTCCCGGTATATTCATCCATGAACGATGGTTCGGCGTTCAGCTCGATGTAAGCGATTTTCCGTGCAATTTCATCGAGGAATCTCTTCTTCCGCCGGTTGAGGAGCACGAGGTTTGCACCCTCGATGGCCCCATTTCCGATCGGGAAGATGCGCTCGACCGGCACTTCGGGGATGAGGCCGATGGTGATGGCATTCTCTTTGCTGATATAGTTGCCAAACGCACCGGAGAAGTAGATGCGGGCGATCTCCGCATGCGTGATCCCGGCCTGCTTCATCAGGGTCCGGCAGGCGGCCAGGATGGAGGCCTTGCTCATGATTAGGGCTTTTACGTCGTTTTCGGTGATCACGATATCCTTTCCGATACCTGTTTCCCCTTTCCAGGCCACGACGAATTCGGGGACCTGTCTTCCGGACCGGATCCGTTCGTGTTCGATTGCCGTGTTGATCCTGCCGGTCCGGTCGATGATGCAGGCCCGGAGGAGTTCGGCGAGAAGATCGATCAGCCCCGACCCGCAGATTCCTTTCGGCTTTGTATGCTGTATGGTCCGGTATGCGGGGGTGAACGTTTCGAGGTCGAGGGATATCTGCTCGATGGCCCCGGCATTCGCTCGCATGCCGAAGAGTACCTCTCCCCCTTCGAGGGCGGGACCGGCAGCACCGGCACAGGCAAACATCCAGTCCCGGTTCCCGAGCACCACTTCGAAGTTTGTCCCGATATCGATCAGGAGCGAGATATCCTCCTGTTCGGCCATCCCTGACGCAAGGATATCGGCGATGATATCGCCCCCGATGAAATCGCTCACCGCCGGAAAGATAAAGAGGCCGGAGTTCTCCCCCACCTCAAGGCCTGCCCGGCTGGCGGCAGCAGTAAGGTAGCGCCGCACTACCGGGACGTAGGGTTCCTCGATCATGTAGGCCGGGTCGATACCCATCAGGATATGGGTCATGATGGTGTTTCCGGCGACAACAACCTCGTAGATGTGGTCCCGGTCAATCCCGGCATTGTTGGCCGCCTCGGTGATGGCAGCATTGATGCTCTCTGCGGCCAGCGCCTGGAGCTTTTTGAGACCCCCTTTCCGGGCGAAGGTGACCCGGGAGAGGATATCCTCGCCGCAGCTGATCTGGCGGTTGTAGTTCGAGGCGACACCCATAATGCTCCCGTCGATAAGGTTCCTGATGAACACGACGATCGTGGTAGTCCCGAGGTCCACGGCGGCACCGTAGCAGGCGGGGGTGGTATCTCCCCGCTCGATATCTACCAGGCGGTAGCCTCCCGGGACCAGCACGACCGTCGCGGTAACCCGCCAGCCGCTCTCCCGCAATACCCGGGGTATCCGGCGGATAACCTCGAGGGGGGCGTAGATATCGCCCTCGTTCGGGCCACCCGATTTCTCGATCCCCCACAGGAGGCGGGTGAGATCGGGTGAGGGATCATCGAGACTTGGTGGGGACAGTCGCAGGGCATACTTCCAGACCGCCGGATTCAGCTCGGTGGTGGTCCCCATGACATCGATCAGGATCTTCTGCTCCTGGACGATGGATTCTTCAGGGATGAGCACCCGGACATCCCCCAGAACAGAGGTCTGGCATGCCAGGCAGGCGCCTGCCTCCAGTTCTTCAGGGGTAAAGAACTTTCCATACTTCTCGCGGTCGAAGTCGTACCTGCCGCTCTTGACGTATACCGTACATTTTCCGCACTTCCCGAGACCCCCGCAGACCACATTCATGTGGATCCCCGCCTGCTGGGCGGCCTGGAGGATGGTGCTTCCGCTCGGGAGCTCGGTCTTCCTGAAACCCGGGAGAAACGTGACCGTCGGCATACTGATTCAGGTCCACTCCTTCTCGAGGAATTCAGCGATATCGGCAGCGTCCCGCGGTCCGACGAGTACCTTCCACCCCGTCTCATCCTCGATTTTTCCTGAAAGCGGTGCAGCGTAACCGGGAATGATCAGGGTCCGGTGTTTTACCAGGTCAGGGACCGCGAACTCCTTCAGGGAGTCTCGGACAAGCGTCTCCGAGAGTTTTCCTGCAGCGACCGATGTCAGCACCGAGAGGCCTTCGGTATCGACGATAAGCATGAACGAGTCCGTGCCGGAAGCCTCGAGGTATCCCTGGAGGGTGAAATAGGTCAGGGAGAAGTTGACGGTGAGGAGGACCGGGGCGTCCGGTCCCGGGCTGCCGACCCGGTAGATTCCGGGAGTGATCTGGATGGGTTTCTGGGGATCGGTGTAGATGTTCTGCCGGAGGACGAGGAGGGCTTTCCGGGACGCCTCGGAGAGCGGATCGGCAACCAGGACCGATCCGTATTTGAGCACCCCGCAGATGAGGGCGGCGTCCGGGAGCCCGCACGGGCGGGTGTCGAGGAAGACGGGGTATCCCAGTGCCGGGGCCGTCCTGGTGATGGCTTGCTGCCGGACGGCAGTGGCCTGGTTCAGCATATCGTGGAGGGAGGGCGAGGTCAGGTCGAGGACGAGGTGGGATACACCCTCCGCGGTGCAGAGCCCGGAAAGTCCGGCAAGGGCATCGAGATCGGGTGCACGGATGGCCAGGGGGCAGCCGTGCTTGACGGCGAGGGCACACATCTCCCGGTACTGGTCGCCGGTCGCAGCATGAATCAGCGGCCGGTAGTTACCGCAGACCGCAAGGCCGGCTTCCTGGACTGCCGGATCCTCCGCCATCAGGACTTCCGGGAGTTCGGCGACTGCCTCGACCGCTTCGACTGCCGTGGCAAACGCGTCGGGGGAACCGCTCGCGGACCAGACAGCAATTCCATTCAGGCGCAGGTCGAGGCCGATCCGCACCAGGAGGTGGTCCCGGACATCTGCAACCACAGCCTGGATGGAATCGGGGTCCATGAGATCCGAGACGGCGGTCATGATGCCCGGTTCGTGGAAAAAGGTCTTTTCATGCCGGAACTGGACGATCTCATCTCCAACGGCAAACGAGCGCTCACCGACACCCAGCTTGACCCGCTGGACCGGCGGGCGGGTGGAGGCACCAAGGATCTCGCGTACGTTCTCATCGAGGTAGGGGCAGTCTTCAGGCTTCACCTTGCCGCTGGCAAGTTTCATGGCAAACGTGAGGCAGGTCGGCTCCCCGCATTCCTTGCAGTTCTTCTTCGGCAGAAGCTTGTAGATGTCGAGGGCTTTCAGCGCCATGGTCAGGCACCACCTCCCGGTGGCGACCAGAGGGCTTCGATCGCGGCTTTCAGCGGCTGGATCGTTGAAGGGTGCCGGACACAGACGATCGAGGCTCCGGCGACCGTTGCCGGGAGCATGGCATAGAGCTCCCAGGCAACCGATGTCCGGTCGCTCGCGGACGGATCGGCCTCCCTGACTTCCTTGACGGTTAGCGAATCGATGGCCGAGCTGATCATCGGCATGGCCAGGTCGTCATCACCTTTCAGGGCTGCCGTGCGGATCCGCTCCATGACCGAGTAGGAATATTCGAATCCGTATCCCAGGGCCCCGGTGTAGGGGTCGATCACGATCCGATCGTGGGGAAGCCCGATCTCACGGAGGAGGATGTTCAGCTGCTTGGCGAGGTTGATGTCGATGGGCGACTGGGCGATCACCAGGTGACCGAAGGCCATGGCCGAAGCGGCTATGCTCCGGTACCGTCCCGCCTCGGCGGTCCCGATGAGAAGACGCTCCCCTTCACCGGCTTCACCGATTCTCCTGAAGACCTCGCTGTCAAGTTCGGGATCGTTGCTCCCTTCGATGATCAGGGGAAGGCCGGTTGCCTGGAGGATGTTTTCCACCGTGGTCGTGATCGCCGCGAAAGCGGAGAAACCCCGCTTCCGGGTGCTGGTGAGATAGAGGCGGATCAGGTCGGGGCGATACTCCCCTGCGGCAAAACGCGCCCATTCGGCGGGGTCTGATGCCCGGTCCCCGAGGAACCGGATGACCGGGGCAGGCCAGAGGGACGGGTCATCACAAAGCTCGTAGGCGATGAGGGGGCGGTTGCCGGTCGGGGGATTTCCGATGAAGGCAAGATCCCGCTCGCCCCCGATGGTGACGGTCCCTGACCGGGTACCCCCGTCTGCTTTTGTTGCACCGATGGTGACGGTCCCTACCTCGCCGGTCCAGTCTGAGAGGGTCGATATGGTCATGGTCTGCCTCACAGGAGCGGCTTCATGGCGAGGGCCGGGTGCTCGATCCGGGCGAGGAACGCAGTGAGATCCTCGATGGTCACCGCGATCTTCTCATCGGCAATCTTGTCGAACATACCCGGGAGCCCCCGCTCCGTGAGCTTCCGGACCAGGCGCTCCCCGAGTTCTTCCTTCAGCATGGCCGGCATCCAGACCAGCCGTCCGATACCGCCTTCTGCCTGGAGGAACCGGTTGCTCAGGATAAAGGTCTTCGAGATACCGGCAAATCCCGGGGTCTGGGCTCCGCCCCCGATGGTCCCCGCGAGGGTGGAAAACGACATTCCTGACGGAGTGTCACCCTTGTACTCCCGGTTGACCACCATGAACCCGTTCACTTCCGGGAGCATGACGGCAATGCATTCGAAGCACCCGCAGCACGTCATGGGATACTCCATGACACTGTAGAGGGAGCAGCGGGCGACCTCGCCATGGGAAGCTTTTTTCACGAACCGGTTCACCCCCTCGAACTCACCCCGTTCGGCATCGATCACCCTCCCCTTCGGAACCGGCTGGTTCGCCCCGGAAGGAGATATCTCGTAGGCGATTTTCCCGTCGAGCCAGGTGATGGCCCCGCACAGCGCCGGCCGCTCGGGAGTGATGATGCAGACATGGTTCGGGGCGAAGGTCTGGCAGAGGGTGCAGGAGTAGTAGGTGTCGACATCGGTATCCTTCATGCCCCGTATCCGTTCATCCCGCTCCTCGTAGACCCTCTCCGCTTCCTTTTTCGCGGCGAGAACCTCCTGCTCATCGGTGATCAGGGTTACCTGTACGGCGTCGAGGAGGTCGGGAAAATCCATCCGGAACTTTGCCGCGATCAGCTTGCCGAGATGCTCGATCCGCACCCCGTGGGAGACGGCGTCTTTCGAGATCCGCACCCAGATGATATCCCGCTGGGCCACGTGCCAGGTTCCTTCACCGTAGTTCACGAAGTTATGGATCCGCCGTTCAAGCACCGGTTCGTACTCCTTCTTCATGGCTTTCCCCGCGACCTCCACGATGATGCCGAGCGGTACGGCCGATCCTGCCTTCAGCTCCCCGATTTCAGGCCCGATGACCCTGATCCTTCCGTCCTCGACCTCCGATACCGGCCGGCAGCGGAGGAGCTCGAACGCCGGGGAACGCCCCCCGCCGAATTCGACGAACATTTCCTCTTTCCTGATGCTCTTGCCCTCGAATGCCGGGGAACAGGCCATGGGAATGGGGATTGCGGTGACGCTCACCTTGATCCCCTTGAGGTCCATCCCGGTCCTGACAGCCTCTGATACACTCACCCGGATCCACTCGTTTCCTTCGTATTCACCTGCAGAGAGGATCGGAATGCCGAGGAGACGGAAGGCATCAAACATCGCGGTCTCATCGTCCCCGAGCCCCGGAAACACGATGGCGATCGCTTTCGCCCGCTCCTGTGCATAGGAAAGCAGCCGGTCAGCGTCTCCCGGGGCCACCCCGCCAAACATCATGGCCACCCGTGCGATGATATCGATGAAGTGGATGGCAGAGGACGGCCGGTCTCCAAGCGGGACCAGCCGCAGCTCGGGCCCTACTTTCACCCCCGCACCGGTAAGGCTGTCAACAATACCGCCCGAGAGGAAGGTGAGCATGTATTTTTCCTGGAGCTCCCTGCAGAGGGCCGCAGCAGCATCCGGAGACTGCGGTGTTCCGGCAACGACGGCCAGGCCGAGGATACTCCCGTCCACCAGCGAATACCCCAGCGTCCGGAGTACGGCGTCCGGCAGAAACCCGGTATAGGGGGGCGGGGCTCCCTTCCCCGCGGCCTCTGTGGCGGCGGTCAGGCATTCGGCTGCGACCAGCGCAGATTCACCGGTGGCCCGGAACGCTGCCCGGGCCTCGTCTGCCGAATGGACCGCCGTTCCGGTGAGTGCATAGGTGACCGGCAGGTGGTAGGCGGTCTCTTCGTAGGAGAACGTTCCGGAGAGCTGTTCCATTCTCTCTTTAAACGACTTATTTCCTGAAATTATCGCATTTTCAACGTGGATCATCGGAAGCACACCCTGTCATTCATTGTATCTGCGCCTCCCGGTATATGAGTTTGGATCGTCCGAATCAGCAGGGGGGACCGTCCCCCTCCTTCGTATCCGGTCGATCCGGATGCTTGATACCCTTAAATAGGTCTTCCGGCCATCCTACTACTGGAGAGACCACGTTATGAAGATGGAGCATGTCCCCGGAACAAGGAAGGGAACCGTTGTCCTGTATGCGCTTTCAACCTGCGGATGGTGTGCGAAGACCAAGGCTCTCTTGAAAGAGATCGGTGTGGATCACAGCTTCGTTTACGTCGATCTTCTTCCTGAAGACGAACTCGAGGAGGCTCTCCAGGAAGTCGAACGGTTCAATCCCCACGGCTCGTTTCCGACCCTGGTCATCGACAACCGGAAGGTCATTGTCGGGTTCCGGGAACAGGAGATCCGGGAGGCCCTGCGATGATTGCTCCCGGGATCACGGATGCGGAGATCGATGCCCGACACCGGCAGCTGGGCCGTGACGCAGAAGAAGGGGGATATCATCTCAATCCCGACGTGGCATTCACCCGGAACCTGGTGAGGGGGCTGCTGGTGAATGAGCAGCGGTACGGATACATGGCCTGCCCCTGTCGTATCGCTGCAGGGAAGAAGGAAGAAGATCTCGATATCATCTGTCCCTGCGATTACCGCGATCCCGACCTGAACGAGCATGGCGCCTGTTACTGCGCACTCTATGTCAGCAGCGATGTCATTGCGGGTAATCTCCCGGTCGGCTCCATTCCGGAACGCAGGCCGCCGCGGGTGGAACGGAAAGCAGCCAGGATGAGCCGGAGCACGGGTGGTTCGATAAAGACCGCGTATCCGGTCTGGCGGTGCCGCGTCTGCGGGTATCTCTGTGCCATGGAGAATCCTCCGCTGGTCTGTCCGATCTGCAAAGCAAAGCAGGATCGGTTCGAGCGGTTCCTCTGAGAGGGACCCCCCGTCCGGAATCCCGGGGTGTTCGCATCTGAATGATAAAATAGGCTCTCCTCCAACCTGATAGTATGGATTATCCCGTACGGGTCGAGGTCATCGGCCTGAAGGACATCGCATGCTCCCCGTTCCCCTGTGACAATACCCGGAGTTGCGGTCTGTACGACTGTTATCCGTCAGGAAAACTGGTCGTTGCCTTTGATGCCCTGGCAACCGAGATCAAAGCCGAGTATGCAGACCGGGTGGTGATGGAGCTCACCCTGATCGACGACGGCGTCCCTCCCTATATCGAGAAGATCATAGAGGAGCACTACCCTCCGCTACCGATCATCCTGGTGAACGGAGAGTATGTCCCGATGGGGAGGATATCCCTCCCCCTGCTCCAGAAGGAGCTCGAGCGGGTTTTCTCGCGGGGTTAGTCCACCTTGGACAGTATCCCGGTCTCCAGATTGTAGTAGAGTCCGGTAATCTGGATTTTTCCGGCCTCGAGTGCACTCTTCACGATCGGGTAGGTCTTGAGGTGGGCAATCTGGAGCCTGATATTCTCGGTCTCGATCTGGCGTGACCGCTCCTTTTTCTCCTCAGGTGTCTGGGGCGGTTTGATCCGGGCATCGACCTTGTCTTTCACCTCACGGGCGTTGTTCAGCCAGAGAGGGATATAGGCGTCGTTGCTTTCCTTGTCGAGGGCCTTCATGGCACCGCAATCGGAATGACCGCAGACGACGATATCCGTGACTTTCAGGTGCGCCACCGCATATTCGAGCACGGTGGCGAAGTTCCAGTCATGGACCGGAATGATATTGCCGATGTTGCGCTGGACAAAGATCTCACCCGGCGGCTGGCTGGTGATACGCTCCGGCGGGACCCGGGAATCGGAACAGCCGATCCAGAGCACTTTCGGTTTCTGGCCGAGCACCAGGTTCTTATACAGCTCGCTATTCTTGTCAAAGTCGGTCTCCCGGAATTTCAAATTTCCGAGGATCAGTTGTTCAATCATGGTGCACATTCCCGTTCTTCTTGTATGCGGCACCGACCCGCAGCCGACTGCCGTACGAGTATGTGGCTCCCGGGATCAGTTAAAGATTGATGTTTTCTCCTGGTGCAGGGAGGAGACGATGCGCTTATTGCGCCCCACGCCGACTCTTCTGGCTGGCAGACATGAAGATATCCCACGTGCCGGCCAGGTTTCCGGAAATTGACATTGCGAGGGGTGCTGCGGTGATCATGATGGTGGTGTTCCATACCGCCTTTGACCTCCGGTTCCTGGGCATAGCTCCGCTCAATGTCACCACCGGGTTTTTCAGGCTCCTTGCTCTCTCGACGGCCGGGCTCTTTCTCTTCCTCGTCGGCCTTTCCCTCTCTATCAGTGCGGCGTATGCGGAAACCAGGCTGACACGGCGGGAATTTGTGATGAAATATTTTTCCCGGGGAGCATTCATTTTCGCCCTCGGCCTGGGGATTACCCTGGTCACCTGGCTCCTTATCCCCTCGGTGTTCATCCGGTTCGGCATCCTGCACCTGATCGGCCTGGCGGTTATGGCAAGTCCGCTGTATTCCCGCTTCACCTGGCAGAACCTTCTTCTCGGCGCGGTCTTCATTGCGCTCGGCCCGGTCGTGGCCGGGATCAGGGGAAGCGGGTGGCTGCTCTGGTCCGGCATCCATCCCCCGCTGTTTGCGAGCGTTGACTATACCCCGATCTTTCCCTGGATGGGGGTCGTGCTGATCGGGGTTTTTGCAGGCTCCGTGATCTACCCTCGTGGCAAAAGGAGACCGGGCTTTTCCCCCGTGTCCTTCGCGCCGCTTGAATTCCTCGGGAGGCACTCACTGGCAGTCTACCTGGTCCATCAGCCGGTCATCATCGCACTGCTCCTTCTCCTCTTCTCCGGAAGCACCGCCGTGCCGTTCACAATGCCGGGATTTTAGAGGCAGGTTAAAGCTGGTGACCGGGGAATACGGGGATATCCCGGAACAGGTCGGCATCAAAGAGGCCCCGGTCGGTAATCCGCAGGTGCGGGATGACCGTCAGGGCAAGGAAAGAGAGGTGCATGAATGCATCCCCGTTTCCTCCGAGGCGTTCAACGTGGCGGATCAGCCTTCGGAGACCCTCATGCACCTCCTCCCAGGGCCGGACCGACATCAGCCCGGCACACTCCAGCGACAGGAACGATTCATTCCGTCCGTCGACAACGACAAGTCCTCCCCCTGAGCTGATAACCCGGGAGACGGCACGGCAGATATCCTCGTCACGGACCCCTACCGTTACGATATTGTGGGCGTCATGGGAGACACTGCCGGCGATCGCCCCCGACCCGAGCCCGAACCCGTGCACGAGGCCGGTGCCGAACCGGCCGGAGGAATACCGGTTGCAGACCACGGCTTTAAGGATATCCCGTTCGGTGTCGGGAATTCCCCCGGATTCTATCGGAACGGTCAGATGTTCGGTCACGATCTGGTGGGGGATGAGCCCGATGACGCTGGCACGCCCGGATCCGCCGAGGGTGATATCGGCGGGCTGCGGAGCCACGCATCGGAAATTACCCGGAACCGGACTGCAGGGTTCCCCCCGTTCCGCCATGACCGGTCTGCCCCTCTTAAACGTCTTCTCGACAGCGAACGTGCTGCCGGGGGCAAGAAGGCAGAAATCAGCAATCCGGCCGGGGACGAGCGCTCCCCGGTCATCCAGCCTGAAACGCTCGGCAGGAGAGAGGGTCGCCATCCTGAGGGCGGATTCAAGCTCAACACCCGAGGCGAGTGCCTTCCTGATGCAGTCATCGATGTGCCCTTCATCTGCCAGCATATCCACGTGCCGGTCGTCGGTCGCAAACGAGAGGCGGGGACAGGTCAGGCGGGAAATGAGCGGGGCGATGGCGCCGATATTCTTCTCGGTCGAACCTTCCCTGATGAAAAGGAACATGCCCTGCGAGAGTTTCTCTTCCGCCTCTGCGAGCCCGGTGCTTTCGTGGTCGCTCTGGATTCCGGCGATGATGTAGGCAGCGAGATCCTTTCCGGAAAGGAGGGGTGCGTGCCCGTCGACAAGAGGAAAGAGGTCCAGCTTCTCCATGACCCGGGGATCGGCGGCCAGCACACCAGGGACATTCATCATCTCTCCCAGACCGAGCACCCCGTCCTGATCCCGGAATGGCGCCAGATCTGCGGCATCCAGGACCGCCCCTCCGATGTCGAGGGGTGTTGCCGGGACGCAGGATGGCAGCATGACAAACATATCGAGGGGCAGCTTCTCCCGGAATGACAGCATGAATGAGATGCCGTCGGCACCGCAGACATTGGCAATCTCGTGGGGATCTGCGATGACCGTGGTGGTACCGTGGGCGGACACCAGTCGTGCAAATTCAGGCGGGCAGAGGAGGGAGCTCTCGATGTGCACGTGGGCATCGATCAGCCCGGGAATGACCCTCCGGTTCTTCAGATTCAGTTCGGTCTTCGCCCGGAATGATCCCGAGCCGACTACCACCCCGTCGGCAACCGCAAAATCTCCCGGTTCCCAGGCACCAGTGATCGGGTTGAAGCGTTCGGCGTTGGAAAAGAGGATATCGGCGGGCACGATCCCTCGTGCCACCCGGATCAGGTGCTCGTTCCGCATCGGTGGTTGTCCGGTTTCCATAGCTGCTCCTTTATCCTGATCTTATCTCCCGCATGCAAGAACCTGGCGGAAGAGACCGGGGATACCGTCACCGGAATCCGGCAGGAACGATATGACGGAAAAGAAACCCAAAAAGAATCCTTATGAATTATTTTCTGGTCTGAGCGGTCATACTCTGCTGCTGGACCGTCAGAACATCTACGAGAAGCTCCTTCATCATCTTCTTCATGAAGTCCTTACCTTCGTCGGATGCGAGGTAGTCCTGGAGATTCTCTTTGAATTGTCCCACATCGTTTTGATTATCGATAAAGTATATTAAAGCTTGGGTGATACAGTCGGAAACGGTGGAAAACCGTTTCTCCTCATAAACAAGATTATAAACCTTTTCATATACATTGGGCGGCATTTTGTAAGAAATTGCGACCCTTCCTCCCCCTTGTGCTGTCCCCTTCTCAGCCATCCTCTCATAAATAGACAATGAAAGTATATAAAAACTATTAAAATCGCCTGTATTACTTATGGAATTCCGAAAGGAGAAGAATTCTATAGGTATTACTTAAAGAATACTTTATATATTTTTCAACCGAATAGCACTTCAGGGATGATCATGGAAGAACTTTTTATCATTGGCATCATCATCGGAGCGGTTGTCAGCCTCATGCTCACGGCCGTGCTGCTCCGCCTGGGGGTTATGATTGACAGGTTCCCGGTGAGCAACGAAGGGGAACGGGATAGGAGCCTCTGGAGCCCGGTGGAGTTTACCAGAATCTCGGTGATTTTCTACTGGCCACTCTACATCATCGGCGGATACATGGTATTCCAGCCAGTGAGGATTATGCTGATTGGGGGTATCACCCTGCTCTTCGGGCTCTTCCTCTTCCTCGTCACGGCGATGCTGTTTTCAGCTGCGGTGTATAACCTCCTTCGTTCGAAGAACAGGGAGAGCGGAATGCCCGCACCTGTGCCAGGTCTGATGGGCACATCAACCCGTATTCCTTCACTGAAGCTGCTGCCATCATTGAAGATGCGGACGAGTGGAAAATAAGGACGTGCGGGATCATTCCCGTACAGAAAACAAAATCTTCTCTTTACCCGAACAACTCTTTTGATCGTTCGAGGGCAGCCACAGCCGGGAGCTTCTTCCCGGTCAGGAACTCGATACAGGCCCCGCCGCCGGTAGATATATGGCTGAAATCATCCTCGATTCCCAGCTTATCCGCGACTGCGGCGGTGTGACCCCCGCCGATAATCGAGAACTGGGCCTCTGAAGCGGCCTTCAGGAGTTCATACGTACCGGTGGCAAAATCAGCATCTTCGAAGACACCGGCAGGGCCGTTGAAGACGACCGTTCCCGCAGTTCTGATGCGCTCAGCCAGAACCAGCACGGAATCCATCCCGAGATCGAGGATGGGAGCATCCTTGGGAATTGCCGTGACCCGGTATTCGGTCCGGATACCGCCTTCCCTGACCGCCACCCATTCCGGAAGGATGATCTTGTCGGGATACTTCTTCAGGAGCTCCTGGGCAACCCTGATTTCCTTGTCGTATTTCAGCTGGTGGATGAGCTGCAGGGAGGGCTGTCCGATATCGTAACCCCCTGCGGAGAGGAATATGTTGGCGATAACCCCGGTCACAATCACCTGGTCTGCAATCCGGTGTTCAAGCATGTGTGATGCGACAGCGATCGAATCGTCGGCCTTGGTACCCCCGAGAACAACACAAATCGGCCGGGGTGCGTTCTCAAAGACCCGGGAAAGCGTAAGCACCTCTTTCTCCATCAGGAGTCCGGCGACGGATCGCATGATCATCGGCAGACCGACCATGGTCGGTTGTGACCTGTGTGCAGTGCCGAACGCGTCATTCACAAAGAGATCACCGAACGACGCCAGATTCCGGACGATATGGAACTTGGCGGCTTCTTCCGACTTTGCCGTGAGGTTCTCCTCGGCATTGAACCGGACGTTCTCGAGCATCAGGACATCCCCGGGGCGTAGTGACCGGACCGATTCCCGGGCGCACCGTCCGAAGATGTCGTCGATGTAGCGGACAGGACGTCCGATAAGATATTCGAGCTTCTCGGCGTGGCCCTCGAGAGTGGTGAAGTCTTTCTTTCCCGGCCGACTCTGGTGGGTCAGGATCACCAGCCGAGATTCTATCAGAGCCTGAACCGTAGGAACATGCTCCCTGAACCGTTTGTCGTCAAGAATGGTGAGGGAGGAGGGATCGATGGGGGAGTTTAAATCAAGCCTCAGCAGGACCGTTTTTCCCGCATACGGCGTCTCGCTCAGCCGTCCAATCTTCACCATACCTCTTCCTCCCGGATCACATGTTCCTGGCCTTTATTTTCTTCAGCCTGAAAAGCTCTTCCCGCTCCATCTCATCAAGCCGCATCTTGATAAAATCACGCGCTTCGGTGAGTTCCGGAATCACCTTGAACTCCAGGGCGTTCACCCGTCGTTTCGTGGACTCGATCTCATCCAGGAGCTTCTTCATGGTAGTCTCGATCTCGGCACTCTCGATAATTGACTCCACCAGGTCTTCATAGGACGATGCTGCCTCGTCGATAACCGAGGTAGTCCCCAGGAGACCGTAACCGCGGTCAACAAGACTCTTTTTCACTTTTGAAGACTCTATCTCGGGAACAACCACGCCCATGATATTCTTGCTTGCAAGCGTGATATCAGGGACCTCCTGGACAGAGAATGCTGCCGATTTTACCCCGATCGTCCCTTCAACAGTGTTTGCAAAGGCTATCATCTGAATGGCACGCTCGTACTTGTCCAGGAGATCGCTCTGGCTGTCTTTCGCCGTTTCGAGTACCTTGAAAAATTCTATGATCAGGCCATCGCGCTTCATCTTGAGGATCTTATACCCACGCTCTGACAGTGCTATCCGCCGTTTCAGGTTGATGAGTTCCGATCGTGTGGGCTTGATATCGCGCAGTGCCATGTCCCATTACCCCTGTTCCTTTGCTTCCTGTCTGAACTTTGGGTGATACTTGTTTATCAGGTCACGGTCGATACGGACAAGCTGCTCGACCGGGAGTGTTGCAAGGAGATTCCATCCACCATCGAGCGTCTCGAAGATCGATCGATCCTCATTGTATCCCTGGCGGACGAACCGGTTCTCAAACAGGTCAGCAAACTCAAGAAACATCCTGTCGCGCTCTGAAAGCGCATCTTTTCCGACGATAGCAACCAGGCCCCGGAGATCGTTTCCTTCGGCATAGGCGGCATAGAGCTGGTCTGAGACCTTCTTGTGGTCCTCACGGGTGTGCTCTTTCCCGATACCAAGGTTCATCAGACGGGAGAGAGACGGAAGAACATTGATTGGTGGATAAATGCCCTTCCTGTGGAGCTCACGTGAGACCACAATCTGTCCTTCTGTAATGTATCCTGTCAGATCCGGGATCGGGTGGGTGATATCATCACCCGGCATCGTGAGGATCGGGAACTGCGTAATCGAGCCCTTCTTGCCCTTGATGATCCCTGCCCGCTCGTAGATACCGGCAAGATCAGTGTACATGTACCCCGGATATCCTCTCCGGCCCGGCACCTCTTCCCGGGCAGCCCCTATCTGACGGAGAGCCTCACAGTAGTTGGTCATGTCAGTCAGGATGACCAGTACGTGCATGTCGAGTTCAAATGCAAGGTACTCGGCAGTGGTCAGGGCAAGGCGCGGAGTGATGATACGCTCGACTGCGGGGTCATCGGCGAGGTTGAGGAAGACAACCGCCCGTTCAAGAGCTCCGGTCCGCTCAAAGTCATGCATGAAGTGGTTGGCTTCTTCTTTCGTGATGCCCATCGCTGCAAATACGACGGCAAAGGCCTCCTGCGAGCCGAGCACCTTTGATTGTCGCGCGATCTGGAGGGCAATGTTGTTGTGGGGCAGTCCTGCACCGGAGAAGATCGGAAGTTTCTGTCCCCGGACCAGGGTGTTTGTTCCGTCAATTGTGGAGATCCCTGTCTGGATGAACTCCTCAGGCGATGCCCTGGCATAGGGATTGATCGCAGCACCGGTGATATCGAGCCTCTTTTCAGGCATGATTTCCGGGCCACCGTCGATAGGTTTTCCCCCTCCTGAAAGGATACGGCCGAGCATCTCCTTTCCGACCGGCATCTTGATGGTCTCTCCCAGGAACCGGATCCCGCTGTCCTTGCCGATACCTGCCGTGGTCTCGAAGACCTGAACGACCACCAGGTCGTCACTCGTGTCCAGGACCTGGCCGCGCTTGATGGTTCCGTCAAACAGTACGATATTTACGAGTTCACCGTATCCGACGGGTTCAGTCTTCTCGACAAAGACCAGGGGGCCGGCGATCTTTGATATCGTTCGATACTCCTTCATGCCGACGACCTCAGGATATTGATTTCACTATCCATACTCTTCTGGATCCGTTCCAGCTCAGGCCTGTAGTCCTTGATGAACTTGATCTGGGGCAGATCGTTCTTGGATTTGATGGAGATGATCTGCGCCGGGGACACCCCTGCAGTCTGTGCTCCATAGGCGAGGTCTGCAAAACCCTTGATCGCTTTCATCATGTCGTACTGTTTTGCCATGTCACAGAATGTATCAACCGCATCATACGCATTCTGCTGCAGGAATATCTCACGGATCATCCGTGCGATCTCGATGGTCAGCTGCTCTGCCTCGGGGAGGGCATCAGATCCGACCAGCTGGACGATCTCCTGGAGTTCGGCCTCTTTCTGGAGAACCTCCATAGCCCAGGACCGGAGCACGTTCCATTCAGGCGAGACTTCCTTGTCATACCAGTCATGGAGCGTGTCGAGGTAGAGCGAGTACGAATTGAGCCAGTTGATGGCCGGGAAGTGCCGGCGCTGGGACAGTTTTGCATCCAGTGCCCAGAAGACCTTCACGATACGAAGCGTGTTCTGGGTGACCGGCTCGGAGAAATCTCCTCCGGGCGGGGATACAGCACCGATGACCGAGACCGACCCGTTATTCCCGGAGAGGGTCCTGACCAGGCCAGCCCGCTCATAGAACTCCGAGAGCCGGGCGGCAAGGTATGCCGGGTACCCCTCTTCTCCAGGCATCTCTTCCAGCCGGGATGATATCTCCCTCATCGCCTCTGCCCACCGGGAGGTTGAGTCTGCCATCAGCGAGACGTCATACCCCATATCGCGGAAATATTCGGCGATGGTGATGCCGGTGTATACCGATGCTTCACGGGCAGCGACCGGCATGTTGCTCGTGTTTGCGATAAGCACCGTCCTCTCCATGAGTGGCTTTCCGGTCTTGGGATCCTCGAGTTCCGGAAATTCGGTCAGCACCTCGGTCATCTCGTTTCCACGTTCTCCGCAGCCGATGTAGACCACGATCTCCGCGTCACTCCACTTGGCGAGCTGCTGCTGGGTGACCGTCTTTCCGCTCCCGAACGGACCGGGAATCGCGGCTGTGCCTCCCTTGGCAATCGGAAACAGGCCGTCGAGGATCCGCTGCCCGGTGATGAGCGGGATGGTTGGGTTCATCTTCTCCGTGACCGGGCGTGGTACACGGACCGGCCACTTCTGCATCATCGCGAGTTGTGTCCCCGTATCGAGAGTGCAGACGATCTCCTCAACGGTGAAAGATCCCGTTTTGATACTCTTTACGGTTCCTCCCTGCACATTTGGCGGAACAAGGATCCGGTGGACGATGTTCGTCTCCTGGACCTCCCCGATGATTGTGCCGGGAGATACCTTGTCTCCTTCCTTTACAAGGGGCCTGAATTCCCATTTCTTCTGGTGATCAAGCCCGGGTGCGGAGACCCCCCGCTGGATGAAATCTCCCATCTTGTCCACTAGTACGGACAGGGGCCTCTGTATCCCGTCATAAATACTGGTCAGGAGTCCCGGACCGAGCTCCACGGCGAGAGAAAGCCCCGTGTTGGTCACGGGTTCTCCGGGTCTGATCCCTGAGGTATCTTCGTAGACCTGGATGATGGTCTCATCACCCTGGATCTTGATGACCTCTCCCATGAGCTCCTCATGGCCGACCTTCACCACATCATACATATGCGCATCAATATTGACCGCAGTGACGACAGGGCCGGCAATCCTCCTGAGGACTCCTTCCTGGCCTTTTTCTTTCTTCTCTTTTACTTCCACAGATCAACACCCACTGATCGCTTTATTCTCTCCCTCATGGACAATCCCCCCTCCTCGGCACCGACTGCAATGACCGTCGGTTTTACCGAATTTTCGAGCGTGTTCTGGAGACGCCGCGGGATCCTGTTCATGTCCTTGCTCTGCAGGACGAGAATTCCAATTGTGCCGTCGTCAAGAACCCTGGTAATGTATTCGACAAGTTTCTCGTCCGATTCGGCTGCATAGGTCCGTCTGACCCCAGCAAGCCTGAAACCGAGAACGAAATCACTGCTGCCGACAACCGCTATCTCCATGTTACATCACCAGGTATCCGCGAATCCGGTCAGTTGGAAGATTGACTTCCTTCCCCCTGGCGATCGCCCGGAGATTGAAAATCTCATACTTCTTTTTCTCAAGGTAGGTGAGGATGGGATGGATTGAGAATGGTTTCATCTTTGAAAAAGACTCCATCTGGGCGAGCTGCACTTTGATCAAATCAATCTCGATCTCACGGAGGGATCTCTCACCAGTCATCGCATCGAGGAGTACTAGAAGTGGTTTTAATGTCACTTTTGATTTCAGGGCATCAATGAAACTTTTTTCGTCCTCGATGCTGACGAGATCCTGGAAATCCTGAATTGAGAACCTCCCTCCTGGTATCACCATCGTGCTGGCGTCTTCCGGCAATTTATCTGCCCGAAGCCTGAACATGTTCCTGATATTGATCATATCAATATCCAGAAGGATGTACTCAAGGAACTGTCTGCCTCCTTTAAATCCACTCGTCGCCTCAGAAAGGAGATTTTCATAGAACTGCTTGTAGAGAGCGTTTTCAATCTTCGCAAAGGACTCCTCTTCAATCGCTGTGGTGATCCCTGCTGCAATGACAGGATATATCGATTGACCCCTGAGGGCTTCTACTATCTTTTCCAGGGAGTCTTCCTTCAGCAGCCTGTCGAGAAATACTTTATCAAGTTCGCCGCCGGGGACAAGAATCTCTCTGATTTTGCCTGTTTTCATCCCCTGTGCTTTTCCCCTGAAGATGGTGAGTATATTCTGGATATCCCACTTTCTGAGATACGACTGGGTAAATCGCTTGAGCACTCCGGGGGTGATATCCTGGATGCTCTGGTATTCCTTGGCCAGGTTCCAGGAAAGAGCCAGTTCCAGGAGATCTATCCCATGGAACGATGAGGCGAGCTCATCTATCTCTTTTTTATACTGGGTCTCTTCGATAAAACGGGTAATTTCGGGAATGCTCATATTGAGCAGCCTGAGATAGTCTTCCCTCGGGATAAGTTTTGATTTCCTGACCCGCATTCTCGTGCATACGTAGACGTATGGCACCGGCCCGGCACTGAATTTAACCATCCTCGATCACCTTAGCCGAACAGGATTTCAGATGCATCCTTAAATCCTGTCTCCCAGATTTCGTCGAGGAATGTCCGGTAACTATAATCGATCTGGATCTCACCGTTTGTACTTTCGATGATGATTCCGCCTTCGATCTCAACGGTTTTTCCCGCGACGTACCCTTTCAGGGTGGTATCGCCGGCAAGAATCCGGTTAAGGGTTTCACTGTCCCGCCTGTTGCAGTGGACAATGCCTTCAGGGATCTCTGCTTTGGCCTTCGAAAGGAGACTTTTCAGTACATCCCTATGAACATCTTCAGGCAGCCTGGCAATGGAGGAGAGGGCAACAGAATAGACCTGATCAAGGAGGTCTTTCTGGGTGTTCAGGAGCTGCCGCTTCACCACAAGGTTCGCGGCAGAAACTTCCTGGTTCATAATATGGGATTTCTGTCTCTCCACATCCTGATCAACCGCCAGTTTGATCCGTTCTGCCTTTTCCTGAGCGGTTTTCAGGATACTGTTGACTTCTGCCTGGGTTTCCTGCCTGATCCGTTCTGCCTCTCTCTTCCCTTTGTCCCTGATTTCTTCGATGACCACTTCCAGTCCCATTGTCAGCCCCGCGTTCAGAATATGAGCAGTAGCGCCACGACGAGCCCGAAAATTACAATGGTTTCCGGAATGACGGTAAGTAACAGGACGAGCCCGAATACATCTTTATTTTCTGCGGTTGCACCGACCGCTGCAGAACCGATCGCCATTTCGGCTGCCGCCGAGGCTAAACCGGTCGATCCGACCGCAATGGCTGCGCCGATTGCCTTCATTCCGGCCTGTGAGGCCTCGATCATTTCAGGTGTTAATCCAACAAGTTCTTCTCCGACCATGTTCTAATCCTCCGTAAATCTTCTAATTTCTCCAAATGGACTGTACTTCTTTCCTCCACCCTTGTAGAATTTGGTGAAGAATTCAACATACTGCAACCTGAGGGATTGGAGTCCGCCTCCAATCATTCCAAGGATGGTGTTCAGGATCTGCCCGATTATCCAGACGATAACCCCGACTGCGATGATAATTGCACCAAAGATGGTTAAATTTTCTAATTGCGGTTCAATAATCAGTCCGATGGTGATAAAGTTAATCACCATGGCAATAGCAACTGAAGAGACCCCTACCCCGACCAGACGTGCATATGAGAGCACATGCGAGAGGATAGTGGGGAGTTCAACAAGCTCAAGCGCTGATTCCCTGAAAATGAATACGACCCCGGGCACAACCAACAGGATGCCGATGATCAAAGGCAGGGTTAGTCCCATGACAAGGGGGGCGAATCCGGTCAGGTCAGGCATGAGCGGCATGGGAAATGCCGACCAGATCATGACCAGAATACCCCACATAACCATGATCCATCCGAGATTCGCCAGCATCGCCCGGACATGGTGGGAACGTTGATTCCCGTGGTGCTCACTAGCTTCCTCGATATCAAACGCTCCACCCTGTGCCCGTCTGGCGTGGTTCAGTATCCCGAGAATACGCCCGGCGGTAATATGGATGATACCGATCCAGACGCACATGATCATCAGTTCAGGAATAGCTGGTCCATGGCCCCCTTCACCTCCGATATTGAGGTGTCTGCTGGGAAGGATGGGTGCCCAGGGAAGTTTGAACCCGAAAATTTCACTGAACAAAATACCAAAGAAAATACTCGAGATACTGGCATTCCGCATAATATCAAGGAGCATCTTCCCATCGGATCCTTTCAGTAATTTCCTGAGGCCAAAGCTTGCGACAAGCAGCAGGGCACCATAGCCCACATCACCAAGAATCAGGCCAAAGAATATCGGAAATACGATGGCGACGATCAGGGTAGGATCGAGCTCGGTGTATTTCGGACGAGAGTAAATATCCATCAGAAATTGGGTTGGTTTGGCAAAATTGATGTTATCGTACTCAACCGGAACAACATCTCTCTCTTTTTGGATGGGGAGCTTAGCCACAAAAGCCCTGCCACCTGATACGGCGTTGATGCCATCAGTCAGACTACTAAGGGTATGGGAAGGAACCCAGCCATCAGCGATGAATGCGTGGTCTGTGGTGGCAAACCGTAAAGGTACCTCTGCCTTTTGTGCATCAATGGAAAGGAGCTCGTCACAGGCGATCAGGAATTCGGAATATTGCGATTTCAAAGCGTCAAGCTGTGTCGCGATCTCTTCAAGGTCCTTCCTGTCGGTTTCGATCTGGACATTGTACACACTTATCCGTTCCTTCGCAGGGCCGGACTCGTCAGGCACAGGAACAGTCTGGAACTGGGCATCGAGCAGTTTCCGCTCGACTTCCTGCCGGTACTCCACGGGGACAACGGCAACAAGGAAATTCCCTTTCTTAGATTCGGAATAATATTCCTCACAGGGGACACCGATATCAACCTTCTTTGACAGATATCCGGCAAAGACGGCAAGGGTCCGGTATCCGTGGAGCAGGGCAAGATCTGCCCGCATCTCTGAAAAGGGGGTTAATGCCTCGATCTTCTGTTCGAGCTCCTTCACATGATTTTCGAGTTCTGTCCTCCGGGAAAGGAGTTCTTCCACTTCCATTTCAATCCCGGGGAGTTCCTGCTCAATCTGTGCTGTTAATTGCGATTTCCGGATCTTTCCACTCGGATCCAGATCCTCGGCCCGCAAGGAGAATGCGCCGGTGACTGATCTCAGCCTGAGCAGATCCTTTGAAATTTCCTTGGCACCTTCGAGGGGAACACCAATCCGGTACCCGGCATACTCTTCCTCGTCATTTTCGACAAAGTCTTCAATGTGAAAGAGTCTCTGGCGGTGGAGCTCGCTGATGACGGGCTCCATCACGTCTTTCGGCGCGGCAATCAGAACCCTGCTCATCTGTTCAGGTGAGAGCATGCAGTCTCTCCTTAAAACGTGAAACCAGCAGTTCCACGGCCGAATTAAGGTTTTTACTGCCTTTTGCCTTCAGATCTGAGGACTTCCGCTCGCCTTCCCTGATAACTTCGGCGTGCTTCCTTTCTGCCTGCTGCCGTGCTTCTGCAAGCCGCATTTTCCTGTACTCTTCGGCATTGGTACTTGCCTTCATCACAAGGTTGTCGGCCTCGAGTTCGGCGTCAGAAAGACTGCGTTTCCTCTCAGCCATAACCGTGCTTATCAGCGACTGGTACTCTTCTTCGGTTGCTTTGATGTTCTTTAATACATCAGTCTTCATCCAACCTCCTCTTACGGCAGATGAGATATTTGACAGGAATTGTTCTTATATCTGTTGATATTTCCCTCGCCGGAAAAAGCGCTGATTATCAAAATATGGCAATTTATGTGAGTTATCAGAAAAATTTTTAAGCAATAAAATTATTTCCGCATTATTTTGTGCGCGAAATAGTCCCTTTCTTCGACCGGTGATCCAGATGCTGAAGGAATTATCGTGCCCGGAACAGAGGTCGTATTCTATACAGCCATACCTTACACGGGTGAGGAATGGGGATTAATCGCAATAGAGAGGGTAAGGATGGATGCCTTTACCGGGGTAGGGAGAGGCCCAGTACTGATTCCTTCTGCAGTACCTTTGAGCTCCAGTCCGGCCAGTTCGTCTGAAGAGCAGAGGATATGCTGCTCCGGGTGTGTCCCCCGCTGGATACCGCAGCTGAGAGAGATTTGCGGCCCCGCAGATACCACATACCTCAGCCGTTTTGAACCGGGATGTCCCGAAGGCAGCACGAGGAGCGGCAGGTGGTAACTCCTGACGAGTTCAAGGAGCATGACCGCGGGCTCGAGTGCACCTCCTTCGGGTGCAGAAACAGCGATGATATCGTCTTTCTCCAGCGTTGTGCAGATCTCACCTGAAGCATACTCGATGCAGAGGGGAAACCGGGAATCGGCCTTTCCGGCAAGGAGGAAGGACCGGCTCCCTTCGATCAGGAGCAGGGTGTTCCGGTCAGGAAGGGCATATCGGAGGGTCATGAGGATTCCCCGGTTCCTGAATGTTCATGGGATGACGGCATGCTGCACCAGCTGGTATCCTGGCATTCCACGGTGCTCACCCAATCACCCAACCGGATTTCCGAGCAGCTGCATGATAATGACGATGAGCGTACCCGGAATCCCACCCAGGGCGCAGAGGATGAGATTCACCGGGGTGTATTCGATGTCGGGTCTTCCCACATATCCCATCAGGTCGAAATAATTGACGGAGACCAGAATGATAAGCCCGAGGATCGAGTTGATCACGATCTTCACGATATCCTTGATGACAAAGATGAGAACGACGGCGATCAGGATTCCGGCAATGATCAGGGCCAGATCAATTGACATCTATACACCAATGATGTGCTGATCTTTTAACCTTATGGACGGCAGGATGAGGGATCCGATGGTCCGCCGGTCCCGGCCGAGCCCGGTGATCCTGAACAGCAGGTCAAAGACATTTCCCGCTATCATCGCCTTCCTGATAGGAGTTTCATAGCTCCCGTCCCTCACATTGAACGGGTTCGTGAGTTCCACCGAGAAGTCACCGGAAAGCGGGTTTGCGGTGTGTGCCCCGACCACATCCTGGATGTAGACTGCGGGCTCGTCCATCAGGGCGGTTTCAGGCCCCACGATCACCATGTTGTGGTGGCCGATGGCCGGCAAACCGCCTGAACCGGAGCGCAGAGCACTCCCGGTGCTCTCAGCCCCATGGCGGTAGGCCGTTTTCAGGTCGTAGGCGAATTCCCCGAGGATCCCGTCCCGGATGAACGGTATCTTCCGGGTCGGTGTCCCCTCCGCGTCCCAGCGGGTGCTCCCAAGACCCCGCGGAAGGAGCGGATCATCATACACTGAGATGGCCCCATCGGCTACCTGCATACCAAGCGATCCGGCAAGTTTTGATCTGCCGGCATGGACGTTTCTGCCCGAGAGCGCCGGAACGAGCACTGCCGAGATCAGCTGGGCTGCGGCGAGAGGGGAGAGGATGACGTCGTAGGTTCCGGTCGGAATATCTTTCCCGTTCACCGAAGAGGCGGCGAGAAAACCGGCACGGTCGCCGATTGATGCAGGGTCGAAGTCGCAGGAGCAGGAAGTTTCGAACTCGTAGCCGGTTGAATTTACCCGGATGGTCTCGAGCGATGCGGATACCAGGCTCTGGTTCCGGGAATATCCAATCCCGTGACTGTTCGCGATGGTGACCGTCCCTGTTGACATGGTGGCGCTGCCGGAAGTGACCTGGACCGGATGGCGCCCGGCCCCCTCAACCATCCCCTCGAGCATTCCCTGCACGGCGGCGGCCCCGGGGTCGACGGCGGGATCCCAGGAGAGATCAGGACCGCCGAGCGACTGCGGACCCGGCAGACCATTCCAGACCTGGGGAGTGGCAAGTTTTCCGCTGGCGACCGCGGCCTCCAGGCACCTGCGCCAGTCCGCCGGGTTGCTGGTCGACGATGTCCCGATCCTTCCCCCGGTGATAATCCGGATGGAGAGACTGAAGTGCCGGGACTCGATGGATCTGCTCACCACCGACCTTTTGAGCTCGGCTGAAACGGATCGACCCTCGATGAGGTAGACCTCGACCTCATCGGCAGATCTGCTGCCGGCTGTCAGAATGTCGTCAAGAATCTCCACTGCCGCCCACCACCGCATCGTCGAGGAGGGTGTATGGCGCCCCGTCACTGACCGGAACGCTCTGTCCTCCCTTTCCGCAGTATCCCTGATGCATCCTTACCTCGTTCCCGCAGAGCCTGATCGAGAAGAGGGTTCTGAGAATCTCTCCGGAGAGGGAGACATCACGGACCATCGTCGTGCATTCACCGTCCTCGATGAGATAGCCGTATTCGGCATTGAACTGGAAGACGCCCCTCCCCGGGTCGACCTGTCCTCCGCGGGAACCCTTCAGGAGAATTCCATTCCCGCATTCCGCGAGGATCTCGTCCCTGGTGCTCTCTCCGGCCTCGATGAACGTGTTGCTCATCCTGACCAGCGGGGGCTCCCCGGCCATCGCCCGGGCATGGCCGGCACGGCCATTCCCCACTGCGGCGAGCGTCTCGCGGGAATGGAGAAAGCCGGCAAGGACGCCCTTCCTGATGATCTCGGTCCGGCCGGTTGCCGATCCTTCGGCATCGAAGGGTTCAAACCCGAATTCGGGGAGGGAAGGATCGTCCACGATGGTCACGACAGGATTCCCGATTCGCTCGCCGATCTTACCGGCAAGCACCGAATTGCCCTCCTGGACGAGATCCGCCTCACTCGCGTGACCCACCGCTTCATGGGCAAAGACCCCGGCGAGCTCGGGATCGAGCACTGCCCGCATGGTCCCGCCCCGGGCCGGACGTGCGTCCAGCAGCGAGAGCGCCCGTTCCGCTGCTTCGCGGGCGAGATCCTGCTGGTGCCGGATGTTCAGCCCCCTGATGGTGTGCCGCCGCTCATATCCCATCTGCAGGGTCCCGTTCCGGGCCGCAACCGCCATCACGCCAAACCCGCTCCTGCAGATCTCGTAGCGGTTCTCATAGCCGGTGCTGTCACGGAACCCGACGTTCTCGAAACGTTCGATGTAGTTCACCCGGGTGTTCATGATCCCGGGAATCCGTGCCGATCGCTCGAGATCGAGGAGGATCGCCGTCTTCTCCCCGAGACTGACATCGCGGGGATCCTCTTCCAGGGGGGGGACGTCCACGCTCCCACGTAACGGCGGGGAAAGGGAGATATCCTCACCGCAGATGGCTGAAATGGAGGCCGCCCGGTCGACCAGGGTCGCGATCTCACCTTCTTGCAGTTCCTGGAAATTGTCGATCGTGATGATACCCCAGCCATTCCTGGAGAGCGCCCGGATCACCGCATGGTCGAAAAAAGAGCTTGCCGCCGATTCACACACCCCGTTGTCGATATCAATGTGGGTACTCTGGCCCTGCACGTGGCGGATATCGTAGTATCTGACCCCGGGCATGGTATCAGACTGCAGAGGGGGAGAAGCCGGAGCCTTCGATGAGTTTTCCTGAGGTGGAGATCGCCACCCGGCGGAGCTTGTTCAGGAATCCTTCGCGGTTCTCGGGCACGAGGGCGATCTTGAGCACGTCCTCGATATTGTCGACCGGAATAACGCTTACCTTATCCTTGTAGCGTTCCTCAATCAGGACATCGTCGATGTTTGCTGCAGGGATCAGCACCGTGGCGATCCCGGCCTTTGCCGCCGCCTCGATCTTGTAGGTGACCCCGCCAACCGGGAGCACGTCGCCCCTGACCGAGAGCGATCCGGTCATGGCGATATCCTGCCTGACCGGGATCGACTCGATGGCGCTGATGACTGCGGTCGCCACGGAAATGGAGGCGGAATCTCCCTCGACCCCGCCGTAGGTTCCGATGAACTGGATGTGGACATCCATGTTCCGGATGTCCTTGCCGGTGAACTTCTTCAGGATGGCCGAGACGTTCTTGATCGATTCCTGGGCGATCTCCTTCAGCATACCGGTGGCGATCACCGTTCCGCTTGCTCCCTGTGCCGCCGTCACCTCGGCCATGATGGGGAGCACGGATCCTGAATCACTGCCCATGACCGCGAGGCCGTTGACCCTTCCCACGCGGGTTCCTTCGACCACCGTCAGCTCGTATTCGCGGCTCCGGCCGATATACTCGTCTGAGACCTGGTCCTCGATCGACCGTGCCGTCTTTTTTGCCGCGATCACGTGATCGGCGGTGGTAACGTCCGCTCCCTGCTGACGTGCAAGGTCCCCGGCAACCCGGATCAGGCCGCCCATGTCCCGGAGCTTGAGGGTCAGGTGACCTTTCCTGTTCGACCGCCGCCGTGCCTCCCTGATGATCTCCTCCATGGCGCTCTTGTCGAAATGGGGGATCTTTCCGTCATTCTTGATCTCCTGGGCTATGAACCTGATGAATTTCTCCCGGTTCTCGGGGGTGTCGGGCATATTCTCGCTCATGTAGACTTCATAGCCGTAGCCCCGGATGCGGGACCGGAGTGCCGGATGCATCCCCTGGATGGCGTCGAGGTTCCCCGCAGCGATCATGATGAACTTGCAGGGGACCGCCTCGGTCCGCACCATGGCCCCGCTGGAACGCTCGCTCTGGCCGGTGATGGGAAATTCGCCCTCCTGGAGGGCGGTGAGCAGGTTCTGCTGGGAGTGAGGGGTCAGGGTGTTGATCTCATCGATGAACAGGACCCCCTTGTGGGCCCGGTGGATGGCCCCCGCCTCGACCCGGTCATGGCTCGGGGTTTCGAGCCCTCCGCTCTGGAACGGATCGTGGCGGACATCTCCCAGGAGTGCCCCGGCATGTGAACCGGTGGCATCAATGAACGGGGCCGTGGCGGTTGCGTCATTGGTCACCAGGAGCTTCGGGACCATGGTCTCCTCGCGGGGGGTCGCATACCGCATCGCCATGAAGACGAATGCCGCGGCAATGATGCCCATCAGCCACTGGTAGGTGATGAACGAGTAGCCGACGATGGCGAAGATCAGGAGCATCAGCAGGGTATTCCTGAGCTGGATCTTCTTCCGTGCCTCGGCCTTGTGAGCGGTGACAATCTGTTTTCCCCGCCCTGCGGGGACCGTTCTCACAATAGGATTGTTGGGGTCATCCGAGTTCGGGTAGACCAGGATATCCTGCATATCCTCTTTCGGCAGCAGCTCTGCCATCGCCTTGGCCAGCATGGACTTGCCGGTACCCGGACTTCCGATCATCATCACGTGCCGTCTCTGGATGGCGGCTTTCCTGATGACCTCGACGGCATGCTCCTGCCCGATCACCTGGTCGATGAGACTCTGGGGGACCTCGATCTCGGACGAGCTCTCCTCAGGGATCTCCAGAGAAAAAACCTCTTCCTGGCTCTCACGACCGGATTCTACGTCTTCCATGCTCGGATTTACCTCACGAAAAGATATACGGTAATATAAATTATGCATGGTAGTTTAAGTACTTTCAGCATGAGGTAGGATCGGATGAAGGTAATCAGCACCGAATACTCGCAAATCCTGGCCGCACGTATCGCCCGCGAAGGCGGGTGGGACCTGGTGGACGTGAAGTTCTCCCGCTTCCCCGATGGTGAGCACTATCTCCGGACCGGGGTGGTTGACGATGAGGTCGTGGTCGTGGGAAGCGTGGTGGACAGCGATTCGCTCGTCCAGCTGCTCCTGCTCATCGATGCTTGCAGCGGGTCTTCACCGGTCCTGCTTCTCCCGTACATGGGATACGCCCGGCAGGACAAACAGTTCTATCCCGGGGAGCCGCTCTCCGCCCGGGCGGTGGCACGGGCACTCTCGTCCGGTGTATGCCGGGTGTTCACCGTCAATATCCACGATCCCGGGGTGCTCCGCCATTTCACCGTTCCGGTCGAGAACCTGTCCCTTGCACCGGAAATCGGGGCATACCTCGGCCGTTCGGGGTATGACGATCCGCTCATTCTCGCCCCTGATGACGGGGCGGTCTCGTTCGCCTCGATGGTTGCCGCTGCCGGGAACTGGGATTGCGACCACCTGGAGAAGACCCGCATCTCCGGAGAAGAGGTCAGGATCGAACCCAAACACCTCTGTGCTGATGGAAGAGCGGTGGTGATCGTCGATGATATCATATCCACGGGAAGCACGCTTGCGACGGCAGCCGGGCTCCTCTCCGCCCAGGGTGCAAAGACCGTTGCAGCTGCCTGTGTCCACGGTGTCTTTGCCGGCGGGGCATATGCACGGCTTATCGCCTCGGGGGTGGAGGATGTCGCCGCCAGTGATACGATCGAGCAGGCCTGCAGCGTTTATTCTGCGGCAACAACCGTGGTGAGCGGAATCCGGGGATGCTGAGGATCGATGGTTCCCTGCTGGAGGGTGGCGGCCAGATTGTCCGTTCAGCCGTCGCTCTCTCTGCCGTCACTGGAACCCCGGTAGAAATCATATCCGTCAGGGAAAAGCGGGCCCGCCCCGGCCTCGCCAACCAGCATTGTGCCGCCGTCCGGGCTGTTGCCGAGACCTGCGATGCCCGTGTCGCGGGCAATACCCCGGGAAGCAGCAGGCTCTCCTTTGTCCCGCGGTCCATCGTGCGAAGGAATACCGCGGTCGATGTCGGGACCGCCGGAAGCATCCCCCTGGTCATCCAGGCCTGGCTACCCGTCGCACTCGAAAAGGGCGGGTCGCTCATGGTGCAGGGCGGAACGGAGGTCCAGTTCAGTCCGACCATCGATTACTTCACCGAGGTCTTCGTCCCGGCCCTGGGTCCGGCCGGGGAGGGAATACGGGTCGAGGTCATCAGGAGGGGGTATTATCCAGTCGGAGGAGGGATGGTCCGGGTTTCGGTTGAACCCGCATCCTGTCCCCGTATCTCGGCTGGCAGTGCAGCGGGAAACGGTATCCGGTCCTGCTCATCAAACCTGCCCGGCCATGTCGCCGATCGTCAGGCTGCACGTGCCCGGGCATACCTCCTGGAAGAAACAGGCGAAGAATACCCGGTGAGCATCAGGCGTTCCGAAGGACCAGGGACCGGAAGCTCCTGTACCGTCTGGAGCGGCGCGAAGGGTTCCTGCGCCCTGGGAAAGAGGGGACTTCCGGCGGAGAAGGTGGGGGAAGCGGCTGCTTCGGGACTGGTGGCCGCGCTCCGTGCGACGGGGGAGGTCGATCTCCATATGAGCGACCAGCTCCTCCTCTACCTCGCCCGCGGCGGGGGATCGTATACCGCACCGGAGTTCACCCTCCATGCCCGCACCATGTGCTGGCTCCTCTCCCTGTTCGGGATGCCGGTGAAGGTATCCGGCCGAGATCCGGTGGAGTTCCGGGCATGAAAGCGGTTCTCGACACCTCCGTCTTCTTCTCGTCCCTTCCCCTATCCGGGGAGATCTATACGACCCCCCGCGTGGTAGCGGAACTGAGGGATCTCCGTTCAAAGGTCCGCTTCGATCTGCTCTCTGAAACCGGGCTGCAGGTACGGGAACCGGGACGGGAGGCGGTGACGAGGGTGAAGGAGGCGGCGATCCGCTGCGGAGAGGGGGAGGTCCTCTCGGAGACCGACCTCGAAGTACTCGCTCTCGCCGTTGAGCTTTCTGCCGGTATCCTCACCGATGACTATGCTCTCCAGAACGCCGCGTACCGGATGGGTGTCCCGGTCATCCCGCTCCACCAGAAGGGAGCCCGCGGGTTTACCTGGCAGTACCGGTGCACGGGATGCGGCAGGTCGTCAGCCGGACCGGGCGAGTGCCCGGTCTGCGGAGCTCCCATGAAAAGAAGACTTAAATAGCGCTGTGCATACTTTTCTTGCAATGTCATCGCTTGATGAGCTGATCCAGCGAGCACGGGCGCTACTCTCCGATGGCCACAGCCCCGGCCAGATTGCCGACGAGCTGAGCCTGTCGGTCGAGACGGTAACCTGGCTCCTGACCCAGCAGAAGGGTGGTGCAATCCCGAAAGATGTCGGAATCGACTGGAGCGCGGTGAGCAGCCACGGGCCGTTGCTCGACGAGCTGGCCATGATGCTGCTGAAGCTCTACTATTCGGCCACCAGCGGTGAGCCGAAAGGAGAAACCCAGCCCGAGCAGTTTCCCACCGCCATCGTGGGAATCGCCATTTCAGGGATTCCGCTCGCCACCCTCATCGCCGTAGCCGAAGATGTGGCACTGGCCATCTACTACCCTGCCAAACAGAGCGCGAGAGATCCTCCGGTAGGTTCGATCAGCGGCAATTTCGCCCAGATTCCGGGTGAGCGGTGCGTGATCGTCGACGACGTGATCACGTCCGGGACGACCATCCACGAAGTGGTCCGCTACGTCCGGAAGCATGGAGGAAACCCGGTCGGCATCCTGGTCATCTTTGATAAGCGCGGTATCAGGGATGTTGACGGTGTGCCGGTATATTCGCTCTTCAGAATCTCCCGTATCGACTGATACCGGACCATCCAACCCCTTTTGAAATATGGATTGGTTTATATAGAAGTTCAATTCCATCTTTTACCACATTGGAGGATAATCGATGCTTGGAGGACAACCAATTATCATTCTCAGGGAAAATGTGGAGCGGAACCGCGGGCTTGAGGCCCAGCGCTCCAATATCGCTGCCGCAAAAGCCATAGCAAGTGCAGTGAGAACCACCCTCGGTCCCCGCGGGATGGACAAGATGCTTGTCTCCGGGACCGGAGACGTCACCATCACCAACGACGGCGCAACAATCCTCACCGACATCGCAGTCCAGCATCCCGGTGCAAAGATGGTCATCGAGGTGGCACGGGCCCAGGACGATGAAGTCGGTGACGGCACGACAACGGCTGTGGTCCTTGTCGGTGCCCTCATGGAGCAGGCCGAGCATCTCCTCATCCAGAAGATCCACCCCACCATCATAGCCCAGGGGTACCGCATGGGCATGGAGAAATCGCTCGAAATTCTGGATGAGCTTGCGGTGGATGTCGATCCCTTTGACCGTGAGAGCCTGCTGAAAATTGCCGATACCGCCATGACCGGCAAATCGATCGAGTCGGTCAAAAGCAAACTCGACGGCATCGTGGTCGACGCGGTGATGACCATCGCCGAGAAGAAGGACGAGGGGATCATTGCCGATGAGGACAATATCCTGGTCAAAAAGCAGACCGGGGACACCATGGACGATGCCGAGCTCGTACGCGGGGTCGTGCTGGACAAGACCCGGCTGACCGAGGATATGCCCCGGAAGGTGAAGAACGCAAAGGTCGCCCTGATTGCCATGCCCCTGGAGATCAAGAAGACCCAGGTCAAGGCAAAGATCCGAATCAGCAGCCGTGACCAGATCAGCGCGTTCTCCACCCAGGAGCGGGAGGCACTGAAGAAGTTTGCCGACGCAGTGGTGGCCAGCGGTGCAAACGTCCTCCTCTGCCAGAAAGGCATCGCGGACGCAGTCGGGTACTATCTCGGAAAGGGCGGGGTGCTCGCCGTCGAAGATGTCCCGGAAAAGGACATGAAATTCGCTGCGCTGGCACTCAACGCAGAGATCGTGAACAAGCCCGAGGAACTGACGGAAAAGAGCTTAGGAACCGCAGACCTTGTGGAGCAGCCCGAAGATGCCGAGATTATCAAGATCTCCGGGTGCGAGAACCCGAAGGCGGTCACCATCCTGCTCCGCGGGTCGACCGAATACCTCCTCGACGAGCTCGAGCGCGCCGTCGAGGACGGCACCCGGGTGGTCATGGACGTCATGGAAGACGGGAAGATGCTGGTCGGCGGTGGATCGGTGGAGACCGAGCTCCTGATGAAGATACGGGACTATGCCGCAACGGTCGGCGGCAGGGTCCAGCTTGCCATCGAAGCGTACGCAGCATCCTTCGAAGTCATTCCGCAGACCCTTGCCGAGAACTCCGGTTTCAACCCGCTCGACAAGCTGGTTGACCTGAAGAACGCCCATGCAAAGGGGAAGAAGTATGCGGGACTGAACGTCTACACCGGCAAGATCGTCGATATGCTCAAGGACGGAGTGGTGGAGCCGCACCGGTCAAAGCGGCAGTCTATCCAGAGTTCGGCGGAAGCGGCGATTCTCCTGATGCGGGTGGACGATATGATGATCACCCAGCCGATGAAGGGAGGGGCTCCTCCCGTCTAACCCCGCGAGCAGGTCGACAGAACCTCCACATACTCTTCTTTTATCGGGGCGTCCTGGGGGATGCTCTGTTTGTCATGGAGAATCAGGACGATATCAGGGTTGATTCCGAGCGAGAGCAGCGCTTTTTCATATGTATCCCCGGGTCGTCCATGATATTCCACTACCTCGTTCCCGGGCACGAGGATGAACCGGCAGGTGATCGTCATTCGATACCATTATACTGGTGGCAAAGAAAAATATGTGATCTCTCTGGCCGAGGTAGTCTAGCCCGGGAAGGCGATGGTCTCGAAAACCATTGGCGCCCTGCGCCTCGGGAGTTCAAATCTCCCCCTCGGCGTCTTTTCAAGAAAATCTGTGCTGTTCTGCGTCTGGGGAAGAATATTATAAGAAGTCCTGATAACGCATGACTATGATTCCGCGAACCGTTCTGATCATCCTCCTGGTAACCGCAGCCCTCCTTGCTGCCGGCTGCAGCCAGCCGTCCCCACCCCCTTCCACACCGACTCCGACACCGGTCCCGACCACGATCACCCCGGTCCCGACCACAATAACGCCGATCCCGACGCCGACCCTTGATTACATACCCGGGCCGATGCCGGCAAACTTCGAAGTAACGGTCGATGTGGACCGCAACGTAATCTCCATCGATCCGAAGATCACCGTGACGTTCCGTGGCGGGAGAGGCATCAACTATGTCTATACCATTGACGTCGTGGTGATCCGTTCTGACGGGGTTGTCGAGAAGGCGTCCATGTCACGGCCGAAGGTAAACGACTATGTCGAGATTCTCGGGACAACCGGCACCGACCGGGTCCAGATCTTCGTAACCCTGGTAACCAAGGATCCGCCGCCGGGCCCGTACCTCATTTACGATGAGGATCTACCCTTCAGGTCCCGCGGCTAAGCCGCTCCCTTCAGGTCCCGCGGGTAATCCCGCTACCCTTCTCTCTTTTTACTCCGGCCCCCGGGGGCGTTTTGACGCCGGTTCCCTCGAAGGTCGCCACCATCCGTTTGCCCTCGTACACCGTCACGCGATAGAATGAATGCCGGTCATCCTCGCCCACCCGCTCGGCAACCGCCTCCAGTCTCCCTTCAGCCGGCGCCAGGTACATGATCGAGGCCGAGACTGCCACTTCCGGCGGATCCTCCATGTTGGCCGCGATCCCGAAGGCCTGGTCCGCGAGTGCGAAGATAGCCCCGCCGTGGAGCTTCTGGTTGGGATTTCCCTTCCCCCCGGGATCCATCGCCACCCGCGCCCATCCCGGGCGGGCTTCGGTGATTTCCATGCCGAGCAACCGGGCAAACGGGGACTGGTTGAAGAGCGCGATTTTATCCGCTGGCAACGGCCGATCGGGAGGGTCTGAGATATTCCGGTTCATAGAGCCCTAAGAACACTGAACCTGCAGACGTACTTATGCATTCTGAAAAGAAGGTATCAAAGCAGGTTGTGCTGGAGAAGTAACGTTATACTTTATCCCCGGCGCCTGACTGGTGAAAAATCCGGGTGCCCTGCTACTTATACTCCTTTCTCGTATACGACTTCTTCTCCGATTCCCCGCCATGGGCGACGATATACACCCATTCGTAGAGCGACCGGAGGGTGCCGAACTGCTCGTAGCGGCGCATGGAGAAGAAGACCCGCATCCGGTTCTCGAACCTCACCCGCCCATGCTCTCGCATCCGGCGGGCTATCTCGAGATCGTCGCCGGCATCGATGCAGGCGTACATACCGGCTTCCATGAATGCCTCCTTCCGGAATGCGCTGTTGCATCCCAGCGTGTAGTAGAAGAGGCCGGTATAGTATCCGAACCGGGAGAAGCTGTTGGCCAGGGCGAGGAAGAGCCGGTTCTTGATCCCCTCCTCGATCGGGTCGACCGGCCCGTAGAGCTGGACTACCGAAGGATCCTTCAGGAATCCGTCCCTGATGACTTCGAGCCAGCCTGGGGGGATGATGCAGTCGGCATCCGTAGTGGCGACCACCTCCCCCCCGGCCTTCATTGCCCCGTCATTCCGGGCACCGCCGACCTTCCTGCTGGTCTGGATGAAGACGAGGTCGGCGTATCGTGCCGCGATCTCCCGGGTTTTATCCTTTGAGCCCCCGTCAACCACGATGACCTCGTACTGATCGCGGGGGATGGTCTGCCGCTCCAGCGACTCCAGGCAGGCGGTAATATTCTGCTCTTCGTTGTATGCCGGGACAACTACCGAGATCATGCGTCCACCAGCTCCCGGTAGAGTGCAAGGTGTCGTTGTGCAATATCAACGATATCGAACTGTTCCGTGAATGCCCGCGATCCCGAAGCACAGGATGCAAGACGGGCCGGGTCATTGATACAACCGGCCGCCTCGTCCCTCGAGCGGAAGTAGAGGATCCGATCGCCGAATATATCATGGAATTCGGGGATATCGCGGGCGATGACCGGAAGACCGCACGAGAGTGCTTCCAGGATCACCAGCCCGAAGGTCTCGGCAAATGAAGGCATGAAGAACACGTCAGCGGCGCTGTACGGGGAGACGATCTCATCCACGTACCCGGGGTAGATGACATTCTCTCCGCACCGCCGTTTCAGTCGCCGGATCCTGGTCCAGTCCTTGGAGAGGGCGCCGTACGGGAACCCTCCCACCCAGACAAAGGTCTTATCCGGGAACATCCGTGACAGGGCCAGGAAATCATAGAGCCCTTTGCGGGGGGTGAGCTGGGCAACCGAGAGGATCACCTCCTGGTCTTCCGGGATGCCGTACAGGTCGCGGAACGCGGCCCGTTTCTCATCGTCCCTCTGGAAATACGTCCGGTTGACCCCGTTCGGGATGCAGGTCACCGGAATATCGGGCACCATGGCGGTCACTTCCTCGGTGCAGGGCTGCGATATGGTGATGATATGTTCAAACTTCCGGTAGATCTTCGGGTATTGCTTGTTGATGAACCGTGCCAAGGCAATGTTGTCGAGGTTGATCCGCGGTGTCGAATGGGCGGTCAGGACCGTTTTTCCCCGTGCCATCTTCCGGTTTATCAGGGCCAGGGGCCCGAAGGTATGGTAGTGGACGAGGTCGGCCTTGTCCGGCAGGCCCTTCCAGGAGACATCGATCCCGTCCATGGCTGCGAGCTGCCGGTACAGGGTCTTTGCCACGGTGGCGCAGCCGATATACTTGAAAAAAAGCATATCCTCGACATAAAATTCGACCTTCATCCGGACCACCCCGTATAGTCCATGACGCTCCTGATACATCCGTCCATGTTGAGGTACTCAAACTGGGCAAATCTCCCCACCAGGTCGATCCCGATGCTCCGGCAGTAGTCCCGCACCACGGCAATGGTTTCGAGATACCGGAGATCGTACACGACGTAGGCAAACCGGTGGCGGTCAAGGCCGGTATAGACGATATTGCCGCTTCGGACGAGATCCATCTTTTCCAGGGATCCCACCACGTGATCGATGATCTCCCGGTCGCTCATACCGGAAACGGGGTCACCCTCGTTGTAGGTGATCTCTGCAAGGATCGAGCCACAACCTTCCGGTACGACGTCCCTGCTGTAATTGGAGGGGAAGGAGACCCGGTTCATGAACCCGAGATCAGGGTCGGGGACATACAGCCAGGAAATATCCGGCACGTTCCCCCGCACCCCAACGAACACCGAGCAGACCGAGTTGTAGTGCAGGGCATCGACCGCTTCCCGGACTCCGGGAGGTACACCGGTGAGTGCCCCGAAGAGGTTCTGGAGCGGGATGGTGCAGATGACCCGGTCTGCCGTCACCGTCCGCGAACCGTCACCGATCTCCCATGCGCTGCCCGCCTTCCTGAGGCTCGTTACCTCAAATCCGCAGGTGATCACGTCCTTCACCGGTCCGGCCATGGCCTGAACGAGAGCCTCGATGCCGCCCCGGACCGGGTACGAGAAGATCGCCTGGTGGGTATACCCCTCGGTCTCGATCCCGACCGCGGATCTGATGATGTCTTCGACCGGGGGTCTCGGGATCCTTCCCTCGACCCAGTGGGGGGACATCTCTTCCGGGGGGAAGTTCCAGATCTTGTGGTTGTAGGGGAGCAGGTAGCAGTCCGCAATTCCCCGGCCGAAGGTCGTGATGATCCAGTCTGCGAACGTCACGACCGGGGGGAGCTCTCCTTTCTCGGCCGCGATCAGGGTCCTGATGAATTCCGAGAGGCAGTAGTAGCAGTCCTCCTTCGGGAGGTCGGAGAGGCCGTTTTCAAAGGGATACTTCACGTACCGGTCCTTGTAGAAGATCTTCGTATTCCGGACACGCTCCTCCCTGTTCTCACCGAGGACGGAAAGCATGAACTCCAGCACCTCGCGGTCGCGGGAGAAGATGATGTGGGATCCGCCGGTATCGAAACAGAACCCGGCATCGACCCGGGAACGGCAGAGCCCGCCGATTCGCTCTTCGGCCTCCAGTACGAAGACATCCTCGCCCCTTCCACGGAGGATCCGGGCAAGCGTGATCCCGGTGAGGCCGCCACCGAGGATTGCTGTCGTCACTTCACTATACATCGGCCTGTAGATTTATATGAGCTGTGCCGCAGAGAATCCTGGATCCTGCAGGTATTTCCCTGATGAGGTGTCATCATCACCTGTCTGGTGGATTCCATGTCGGGCGATCAACGGGTGGGGAGCGTCCCGGTCACCAACCTCGACCGGATACTCTATCCCTCCTCCGGAGTCTCGAAGAAGGAGGTCATCGCCTACTACATCAGGAATGCACCCCGGCTCCTTCCCTATCTCTCAGGCAGGGCACTGGTCATGCAGCGCTTTCCCGACGGGGTAGCCCGCCCGGGCTTCTACGAAAAGGATGCCCCGCCAGGCACACCGGACTTCGTGACGCTCTTCCCCCACCGTTCCCGGACCGCCGGGCGGGAGATCCGGTACGTGGTCTGCGACAATCCGGATACCCTGGTCTGGCTGGCGAACCTGGCCGCACTGGAACTGAACATCGTGCTCGCCCGGACCGATGATCCCGAACGACCCGATATGCTCCTCTTCGACCTCGATCCCGAACCCCCGGCAGGCTTTCGGGAGGCGGTTGAAGCGGCGCGGGCGCTCAGGGAACTCCTCGGGGATCTGGGGCTCGCTCCCTTTGTGAAGACCTCAGGCAGAAAGGGCCTCCACGTGGTGATTCCCCTGGACAGGATCTACCGGTTCGATGAAACACGGACCTTCGTGCATGCGGTCGGGTTACTCCTTGCCCGGAGGATTACCGGCGTGGTGTCGGAGCTCTCCGGAACCCACAATCCAGGGACCGTCTTCGTGGACTATCTCCAGAACGCCGCCTGGAAGACCATGATCGCTCCCTACAGCCTCAGGGCAACAGCGGAGGCCACGGTATCGATGCCCGTTGCCTGGGAGGAGCTCCGGGAGGATCTCTCGCCCGAAGACTTTACTATTCGGACGGCGATTTCCAGAACAGGAGATCCGTGGAAAGGATTTTTCGACCAGGCAGAACGCCTGCCGGCGGTGAACCATGACTGAGGAAGAGCAGGAGTCCGGCCCGGTCCCGCACCGGGCGTTCTGGACCGGGAGCATCAGTATCGGTCTCGTGAACGTCCCGGTCCGGCTGATGGTGATGGTGAGGGAACATACCATATCCTTCCGGCTGCTCCACCGGAAGGACGGCCAGCCGATCCAGTACCGGCGGGTCTGCACCAGGGAGGGGAAGGAAGTTCCCTGGGAGGACATCGTCAAGGGATACGAGGTCCGGGAGGGAGAGTATATCATGATCGAGCGGGACGAGCTCGATGCCGTCCGGCCGGAATCGGACCGGCGGATCCGGATCGACCGGTTCATCAACGTGCTCGAGGTGGAACCGGTCTACTACGACCGGACCTATCTCCTCGTCCCGGACGGAACTCCCGAGGCCTACGCCCTGCTCATGGAGGCGTTCCGGAAGAAGGGACGGGCAGGGATCGGCCGGATCACGCTCCGGACCCGCGAGTACCCGGCCCTGGTCCGGGAATACCAGGACGCCCTGATCCTGATCACCCTCCACTACCCGGACGAGGTGACCGATCCTGCCGCGGTGGAGGAACTCTCCGCAGTCCCGGAGCCGGGCAAGAAGGAACTCGCGCTTGCCGAGCGGATCATCGACGACCTCACCGGCGAGCTTGATCTCTCGGCGTACCACGACACCTACCGGGACCGAATCGAGGATCTCATCAACAAGAAAATGAAGGGTGAGACGGTCCACGTCGAGAAACCGAAGGCCGCCGAGGCCCGGGAGCTGATGTCCGCGCTCGAGGAGACCCTCGCCCAGCTCAGGGAGTCGCA
>JAAEET010000005.1 GCA_013415565.1 Methanomicrobiales archaeon | reverse complement strand
GCCCGGGTCGGAGAGCACGACATCGAGGTTTCCGGCTGTTCCCTGGTTGTCGAAGTTCTGGGCCCGGACGGTCAGGTTCCCGGTGACGTGGCCGGCGTGGAAAACCTGCCCGCCGGAAATGATGGCATCGCGGGAGACGGTTACGGTGTCCCCGATCCGCACGGTCCCTCCGGTCAACACGGCATTGGTGCCGATATCGCCGTTGACCGTGATATCGCCCCCGGCCGCCACCAGTTTTCCGCCGATGCGGTCGTTGACCCTGATCGATCCCCCGGCAGCGATGACATCCCCGGCCACCGGGGCGTCGATGATGATGGTCCCGCCGGCGGCGATCACGCTGTCGACCGGGGCAGTGATCTCGATCATGCCGCCGGAGACGAAGAGATCATCGTGTACCGGTTCATCGATGACCACCTGTCCCCCGCTATAGGTCGCAAGCGCCGATACCCCGGCGGGAAGGATGAGGAGGACGAAGGTGAGGAGAACGAGGGTTTGAAGCTTCATATGCATCGCATCAGTGAGGGACTATTTAATCTTTCTCCACTACCGGGAGGATGCGATGCGCATCGTTCATCGATCCGGGTACCGGCCGCCTTCGTCAACGTGACGATACCCCGGGTTTCCGGCACAGCAGGGATTCCGCGATCTGCCATGGCAGAAGAGTCATGAAAGGGACGATACCCGAGAGCGCACTTTTCTTCAGCACATTCCCCTCTCGCATGGTGATATCCATGTTACCTCCCGATGATCGGGTACATGTATCCCGTTTTTATCCGGAGATGGTTCCCTGGTCCCTGAAGGAGCCGTCCGGAACCATCCGACCGCCACCTTTAATCCTTTCCCCGACAGATTTTCGATAATGCAGATCCCGTCGCGGCAGCCGGCCAATCCCCGGATAACCGTCCTCACTTTCGTCATCCTCACCTTCCTCTTCTCATCCGTCTTCTGGTACCTGACCGCCACCACGGCACCGGTGGCGGAGAACGCGACCCGCCTCCTTGTGTTCGCCGTTGGGGCCATGTGGTGCCCGGCCCTGGCCGCCATCGTCACGCGCCTGTACTTCCAGCGGAACCTGAAGGGATTCGGGCTGTATCCCGGTGAGCCGAAGTGGCTGCTGCTCTCCATGCTCCTCCCGATCGCCGTGGGGCTGGCGATGTTCGGCACAGCCTGGATCACCGGGGTGGCCCCCTTCAGCGATACCGGTGCAGCACGGGTCTTTTCGCTCGCCTTTCTCCCGACATTCCTGTACCTCATCCTGTTCAACTGCTTCGCTGCCGCCGGGGAAGAGCTCGGCTGGCGGGGGTTCCTGGTCCCGGAACTGGACCGGTTCATGGGATTCACGGAACTGGCGCTCCTCTCCGGCGCCATCTGGACCTCCTGGCACTTCCCGCTGATCTTCTTTGGCACCTACCACGGCACGGGATCACTCACCTATTCGCTGGCGGTCTTCATCCCCTCGGTGATGGGCGCAGCCCTGGTGCTGGCCTGGCTGCGGCTGGTATCGGGCAGCGTCTGGACCGCCATCCTCTTCCACGGGTTCTGGAACTTCTTCATCCAGCAGTTCTACCCGCTGCTCACCACCAGCACGGAGGCGGGAAGCATGATGCTCGGAGAGTTCGGCTGGTTCGTGGCCCTGGCCTACGTGGCACTCGCCCTCGTGTTCTGGTTCTTCCGGGACCGGCTGCCGGCAAAGGGCAATCCGACCTGATCGGCCGGTCAGATGCCCTCCCGGCAGCAGGCCGGGCGCAGGGTATATTCTTGGACAGGAGTTCCCGGGGAGGCGAATCATTTAAAAATCCGTGTGGGTAAGATCACCATCAGCAGCTCAGGGGACTAAAGGCCGCATGAAGCAACCATTCCTCCGGAAATATCCGTTTTCTTACTATCTGATCGCTGCCATTTTCGCGATTCTGATGATTGCGGTGACCGCCCTGATCGGCATCAGCTATCTGTCCACGGAACAGACCCTCCGGGACAATGCGAATGCGCTGGAACTCCAGACTGAAGACAGCCTCGTCGCAGTCTTCCGGACCAAGGAAGAAGGCCTCCGGATCTTTGACGACAGCCTGAACCTCCGCATGGAGGAATCGTTCCCGCTTTTCCTCGCGGAGTATGAACGGGCCGGAAGAGAACCTGCGAATATGGACCTTGCAGCGGTGAAGGAGGCACTCGGGGAGGACATGGACCTTTATGTCATCGACGCGAACGCCACCATCATCTCTTCCACCTACGCCGCGGACGTGGGACTGCGGTTCCATGACTATGCCCCCTATTTTGCCGACTACCTGGACCGGATCCGGCTCTCGGAAGGCATACACCCGGACCGGGTGGTCGCAGCCAAAACCACCGGCGAGATGAAGAAGTATGCCTACCTGCCCACCCCGGATCACCAGTACATCCTCGAACTCGGGCTCACGGTCGAGGACGTTCCGGTGGCGAGCTTCAGGTACCTTGACGAGGAGCTCATCGGACAGGTTGAGCAGGCCAATCCCTACCTGGTAAAGGCACGCGTCTTTGAAACCACGCTCCGGGAGCGCATCAACGACACTTCGGTCGATATTGACGATCCCGCGCTCAAAACCCTGCTCGCCGAGGTCCTCGCCAGCCGGACCTCCAGGACGATCGCCAATCCGGAATCCGGCATCACCACCCGGTACCTGTTCGTGGATCTCGGGAATGACAACTACGGATCGGATCTCTCCCGCATCATCGAGCTCACCTACTCTGATCAGCCCATCCACGAGGCGCTTGCTTCCAGCATCTCCTTCTATCTCTCTCTCGGCCTGGTGGCCCTGGTGGGGTGTGCCCTTATCGCCATTGTCTCCATGCGCAGCCTCACCCGCCCCATCGGGAAGATGGTCGAAGACGTGAACACCATAGCCGGTGGCGATCTCGATCACCCCCTCACCCCCCCTATCGGAGAAGAGATGATCGTGCTCGAAGAGAGCATTTCCGAGATGGTCGCCCGGTTAAAGACCATAATCACCGAGCTTCGCACCAGCGAGGAGAACTACCGCACCCTGGTCCAGAGTGCGAACAGCATCATCCTCCGGTTCGATACCGGGGGCAATGTTACCTTCATCAACGAATATGCCCAGAAATTCTTCGGCTACACGGCGGCGGAGATCATCGGGAAAAACATACTCGCCACGATCGTTCCCCCCTACGAGAGCACCGGGAAAGATCTTGCAACCAAGATCCACGACCTCATCCTCCATCCCGAAAACTACGAAGTGAGCGAGAATGAGAATACCCGGAAAGACGGGAGCCGGGTCTGGATCGCCTGGACCAACCAGCCGCTCTACGACCAGCAGGGCACGCTCGTCGAGATCCTCTCCATCGGCAACGATATCACCCGCCTCATCGAGGCGGAAAACGAGATCCAGGCCCTCAACAGCGAACTCGAGCAGCGGGTGGCCGACCGGACCCGGCAACTGCTTGAGGTCAACCGGAACCTTGAGTCATTTACCTACTCGGTATCCCACGACCTCCGGGCACCGCTCCGGGCAATTTCCGGATACTCCACCATTCTCCTGCAGGATCTCCCCGGAATCTCGGAAAAAGACCGGAAGTATCTGGAACTGCTGCGCCAGAACGCCCACGAGATGGGCCGGCTCATCGACGACCTCCTCAACTTCTCCAAGCTGGGGCAGCGGTCACTGCAGGTAACCGCTGTCGATCCGGCAGCCATCGCCCGGGAACTCATCCAGGATTTCAGGAATGAACCGGGCAACCGGTGGGTGGAGTTTATTGTCGAGAGTCTTCCCGCCTGCAAGGCAGACCCCGTCCTGTTCAAGCAGGTGCTCGCAAACCTCCTCTCCAACGCCATCAAGTTCTCCCGGTGCCGTGACCCCCCCATCGTGGAGATTGGATCGGCGATCAGGCAGGGCCGCCAGGTCTACTTTGTCCGGGACAACGGTGTCGGGTTCGACATGCGGTACGCCGACAAGATCTTCGGCGTATTCGAGCGGCTGCATTCTTCCGAAGAGTATGAGGGAACGGGTGTCGGCCTTGCCATCGTCTACCGGATTATCGAGCTCCACGGCGGCCGCATCTGGGTGGAATCGGAGCCTGACCGGGGGACCACCTTCTACTTTACGTGCGGGTAGACAATAATTCGTTCCCGGCGGATACCACTCGCCACCATCAGGGAGAGATTCCAGGCTGACGGAGTACGTAGCTCTCCTCTTCACAACCGGATCCGGGCAGAACCATTGAGGATTTTCATGAACGCTGCCTGGAATAACGGGCAAAGCCTTTATATTCTCTCTCATTGTTATGTCTGATTGATGCTGTGGGAAACCCGCATCATCACCAGGAGAACTGTAATGAGAAAAACTATCATTCTGATTTTCATCCTCGCACTCCTGATCGGGCCTGCCCTGGCAGATAGCGGGCTAAAGCCGGTCCCGGAGACTCAGGGAATTGTCACCTCAACCTCCACGAATGCGGTGGGGAACTTTGCATCATCCACCGAGCTCCAGTGGAGAATCACCGACCAGGCGAAGGGTCTTCCGTCAATTCCGCCGCTGGATCCGGATAACGGCATCTACGAATCGGTATACACGGAAGACACCCAGAGTCATGGCGTAGGCCTGATGCTCTACGACAAGGAACTGGACGTGGAGACCAGCGGCCAGATCAGCGGTCAGTGGAACATCGAGGCCACCAAGCAGATTGCCTTCATCGGGATCGACGGTGCCTCAGTGGTCTCGAGCGATGCCATCATGGTCGATGGAGCGGTCAATGCGCGGGCATACGCCAATGAAGAATTCATCTGTCCGTTTATCCCCAGTGTGATTTCCCAGCTGCCGGCATACTGCAACCGGGCCGAGGCCGGATCGACGGTTGATATGACGGTGGCAAACGTCAGGACGATCACGACCGATAGGTTCGTGATGCCGTCAGCCGACCACCCGGTCGAGCTCAACCACGATCTCCGGGTCACGGAGCTGGTGACCGATGTTCCGTCGGTCGGCTCAGCATCGGCGTACCTGGATGTCCTGGTCCAGGAAGCACGGGGAGGGGTGTTCGATGATTTCGAGCTGATGGAGCGGATCGAGTTTACCGAAGAGACCACCGCAGACGGTGCCATCACCCTCTTTGAAAAGCTGATGCACTACGAGTCGGGTGTGGTCCGGTAATCCCTGAACCTCCCTTTTTTTTGCGGAATCAACAGGAGGATACTTATATATCGGGAATTTCTCTATCATCACATGCTGAACTATCAGCATGTTACCAAGGAGGGATGGAATGAGAAAAATCCTGATTCATGTTCTTATCCTCATATTCCTTACCGGATGTGCCATGGCCGACTCCGGTATTCCGGCGGTTCCGGAAACGCAGGGTATCGTCACATCGACCAGCATCAATGCGGTCGGCAACTTCGCATCAGCCACCGAAGTCCAGTGGAGGATCACCACGAACCCCGCCGGACTCCCCGGTACGCCTCCCCTGGCACCAACCAATGCGGCCATCTACGAATCCACCTACACCGAGGACACCCAGAGCGACGGGACAGGCCTGGTGCTCTACGACAAGGAACTTGATGTCGAGACCAGCAGCCAGATCAGCGGGCAATGGAACATCGAGGCCACCAAGCAGATCGCGTTTGTCGGGATAGACGGGGCATCCGTAGTCTCCAGCGACGCTATCATGGTCGACGGAGCATCCGGTCCGTTCAGGACCCCGAACCAGGTCATCTGTCCCTTTGCAGAAGAGGTGACCGGGAACTTCGCGACATTCTGCAACCGGGCCGAGGCGGGATCGACCATCGACATGACGGTCGCAAACGTCAGGACCACCACCACGGATCGGTTCGTGATGCCGTCTGCCGACCACCCGGTCGAGCTGAACCACGACATCCGGGTGAGCGAGCTGGTCACCGATGTTCCGTCAGTCGGGTTCGCCTCTGCCTACATGGAGGTCCTCATCCAGGAGGCGCCACGTTCCGAGGGCGAAATACCGCTCCCGCAACCCCTTGCCGAACGGATCGAGTTTACCGAAGAGACCACCGCAGACGGTGCCATCACCCTCTTTGAGAAGCTGATGCACTACGAGTCGGGTGTGGTCCGGTAGAACATAAACCGGGTATTCCCCGGCTCCCCTTTTTTGTCACGTCCGATCCCGGAAAAAATGACCAATGCTTTCCTCTTCTGGCGATCCCGGCTTATCACCGTCGTTTATCAGATCGCATCGAAAATATGCGGGGCGAGCGAGGAACCATTCATTGATCGTTCCACATAACCCGGCGGTTCGAAATTAATTTAAGGCAGATCGGGTATGTAATGACCATGAAAGCCTTCATCGCCCTTCTTGTCTCGTGCATTGCCGTCATGATGATCGCCGGATGCACGAGCCCGGTCTCCCCGCCGGTTACGCCGACCACGGAGGCCACCCCGGTGCCGACCGCGACACCGGACTTAGAACCGCAGCCGACCAGCGTGGTTCCCCCCATCTACGCGGTGAGCATCCAGGTCCAGAAGAACGTGGTCTCCACCGACCCCTGGATCTCGGTAGTGTTTGAGGGAGGGTCCGGTCTTGGCTATGCCACCCTCATGGAGGCGACGGTGATCCGCTCGGACGGGAATATTGAGGCAAAATCGGCATTCAGGCCGGCAAAGGGAACCCAGCTCCTCTTCACCGGAACCACGAAGACCGATCGGGTCATCGTGAATGTCTCCTACGTGGACGGCTCGACCTACACCGTGACCGATGTGCAGGTGCCGTTCCAGAATATCAACCCCCAGTAAGATGGCAATCAGGAAATAGGCCGGTTTCAGGATATCTCCGAGGCGGAACTCAAAGCCGATCACGAAGAGGAGGATCACCGCACCCAGGTGGGCGAGCCCACGGACGAATTCGTTGTAGGTGATCAGGCCGAGAACGCTCGGCCCCACCAGCAGGCCGACCAGGATCAGGCCGATGACGGCCGACTGGTTGATGCGGGATGCGAGCAGGTAACCTCCGAGGGCGACGAAGAGCAGGAGGCTCATCTGGAATTCGGGTGAGGCGAGAATACCCTCCATTCTGCACTGGGTGGCACTCCGGAGATAAAAAATCCGGATGCTCAGTATGGGAAAACGGAAAAGTCCTCTGCAATCTGTTTCCGGTATCTTCATGACCCGCTTTAGTGCCCACGTTCCCGACACGAAGCATTGGACGGGTGGTATCGAGCAGAAGATGACAAAACCGGCACGCCGTCTCCACCATCGGACGAAGGGCTGATGTACCGATCACAGATACATTAATATAAACCTGTGCTGGATTACCGGGTATACCATTTGGAGGTATGTTATCTATGCGTGTGTATATTCTTCTCATCGCACTCCTCGCCATTGCCATAGCCGCTCCGGTGAATGGCGCAGTGAGCATCGGTGCCGAACCGGCACCTGTCGATGGCGCCGTCACACTGCCTGTCCCCCCGGGAGGGGAGAAGGGATACTTCTTCATCCAATCGATCCCTTCGGGCGGCGATGTCTACTTCGACAACGCCTTCTGGGGCGAGACCCCGGTGACCATCCCGGTCTCCACCACCGGGACCCCCAGCCATTCCATCCGTATCACCCTGCCGGGTTACGAGACCTGGACCACGACCTACCAGGGCAACCCGGGCCCCGACCAGACCATCACCATCACCGCGACCCTGACCCCGAGCCAGCAGGTGGGCGCCATCCAGGTGACCTCTTCGCCTTCGGGGGCGACCGTGACCCTCGACCGATCCCAGACCGCCACCACCCCCTATACATACACGAACGTGCCGGTCGGTTCCCACGAAGTCTCCGTGTACCTGTCCGGTTACCAGACATTCTATACCAATGTGAATGTAAACAGGGGCCAGACCGCGTACATCAATGCTGTCCTGAATCCCACGGTGACCACCGGGACTCTCAGGGTTGAATCAAACCCCTCCGGGGCGGCGGTATATGTCGACAACATCTACCGGGGGGTCACCTCGACCATCGTCGGTAACCTGGTCCCGGGATCCCACTCGGTCCGCCTCTCCAAGGCCGGATTCCAGGACTGGACCGGGACGGTCAGCATCTCTGCAGGAGCCACCACCTACCTCGGCCCGACCCTGAGCCCGGACCAGCAGCCGATGTATGCGACGGTGAGCATCACGTCAAACCCCCCCGGGGCAAATGTTTACGGTGACGGGGTCTACGTGGGCCAGACCCGGGCTTCCGGGCCGCTGGTCTTCACCCAGGTGACCCCCGGGGTCCATACCCTCCTCCTCTCCAAGGCAGGGTACCAGGACTATACTGCCACCCAGACCGTCGTGGCCGGCCAGAACTACAACATCGACGTCACCCTGACGCCGGTGCAGAACCCGACCACCGGCGGCATCTCGGTGACCTCATCCCCGGATGGCGCAGAGGTGTACCTGAACAATGCATTTAAAGGCCTGACCCCGATCACCCTGGACAGCCTGACTCCCGGTTCCTATACGGTCCTCCTGAAACTCTCGGGATACAGTGACTGGAGCTCAACGACCACGGTCGTCGCCGGCCAGACCGCCCAGCTGACCGCAACACTCAACCCGGTCTCTCCCAGCCCGACACCGACCGGCATCCTGCCGGTGACCATCCTCGCCGCCCTTGGCGTGCTCTTCCTTGCCGTGCGGCGGCGGTCGGGATAACTCCTTTTTTCTATCAGAGCCATCCGGCAGCCCTGCCCACCGGTCCGGGTGAACGGAGACGTTTCGTTATTCAGGCCGGTTTTACCCCGGCTGAGAAAGTACTCCCCTCCACAATCACTATCAACCTGCTGAATAATGTCCTTGTACATGTGCAGACAGAAGAAGGAGGAGAACCGTCATGGCCACGCATAATGCCAGCTCGGCTGGAAAGGGTGCAGCCATCCTTGTCATCCTCTGTTTCCTTGGGATCATGCCCGTCCTGGTCTGGGTGACGCTTCCTGAGACGGGACCGTATCCTCCGGTACCCACGGCATCGGTTCTTGTCCAGACCGCGGCGGCCGATGCGGGACTGAACATCTGTTCGTCGGGTTTGCTGGAGGTCGATATCCCCGGAGCGCAGCATGCTGAGCTCTACCAGCTCTCACCGGATTGCAGGAGCCCGGATCCTGCGACTACGGTGCAGATCCTGATCGTCGGATTTACCACCACGGAAGCCCGGAATGAAGCCATCGTGAGGGCGCAGACTACTCACCTGAACTGGCAGGCAACGAATACCGCCGCCTACATGAACGGCACTGTCGTCATGGTGATTCAGGGCGTTCCGGCCAACCAGGCCGTCGACGAGCTCGGTACATCGCTCATCGGGCAGGGTTCGGTCCGGATTATCTAGGAATCCGCCACCGGGCACCCCCCCGGTCAGCCTTTCTTCACGTTCCCGGTGGATTTCCAGGATTCGGGAGAAACGCCGCATCCTCCTCCAATCTCCCGGGTTGAAAACCAAAGGTAACCGGCAGGGGAGGTGATTGCGAAACAAAAAAGTATCAAAGATTGAGGTGGCCGTTCCGCTGCAGCCATTCGACCTGGGGACGGGTGTAGCGGTAGTAGATATCGCATTTCTCGTCCTGGAAACTCCAGGGAACAACGATAAGGAGATCGCCTTCACGAATCCACAGACGCTTCTTGATCTTTCCCTTGATCCGGCCCAGACGGGTGACCCCGTCCGCGCACCTGACCGAGATGTGATTGGCACCGAGCATAGACTGGGCACGGGCAAACTGTTCCTGGTTTCTCTTTTTCGGCAGTCGTACGCGGACAATTTCCTGCGGGGGTCCGCTGTTCCGGGGGTTATGTTGTGCTGACAGTAAAACAACTCCTGTGGCGGATGATGAAGAACACCTCCGTCGGAAGACAGATCTTCGTGGTATACTATAGGGGTTCGAGGAGCCATTAAAGTGTCGGTTCGGTCAAAAAAGGGAAATATCCCGGGATTTTTTCGATGATCCCCGCTGCGAACCGGTCGGTACCGATCCGTCGGCAGCCAGGGTGGTTGCACCGGTCCCGGAGAGCACGGTACGCCGAAGGGGGGAAGACTTTCGTCAGGATCCCGGAACGGCCGCTTCCTGTACTTCCGGCTCTTCGGGGATCAGGATCCAGGCGATGATATAGACGATGATCCCGGTTCCGACGGAGATGATGGTGAGTGCAACCCATATAAGCCGGATGATGTTCGGATCGATATCGAAGTAGGCCGAGAGCCCGCCGCATACCCCGCCGAGGATCCGGGTGGTCCGCGACCGGTAGAGCCGCTTCATGGAAGAGAATTGTTTCCGGACGATAAAAGGTTCGTGGATGGTGCGGCCTTCACCGGGCCGGACCATCCGGACGATTCCCGATCAGGAGACACCGGGTGCCGCAGTTCACACGAACGAGACTTATGTAACGTCGGAAAGTCGTCGGGCTATTCATGCCCGGAGAACTCCACCGCCGGGGCAGAACATCGAACGTTTTTTTGCCGCTGATGCCCGACCTCTGTTCGGAACTACCCATGGGATCCTACAGATCCGGCGACGTGCTGCTCGCTCCGGTCCGGATGGACAGGACGCTCACCGGGAAGGTCCGGCCGGTCGTGGTCATCGGCGCGGGAGAGAACGGAATGCTCTTCGTCTGCCCGGTGTCGAGCAGGCCGCCGTCCGATGCCCCGGCCGTCCCGCTCGGCCTGGACGATTTTGCCGAGGGAGGGCTCGACCTGTTCAGGGAGAGCTTTTTACTCTCCACCATCATCTGCCGGATTTCCATCGCTGACGTCATCGGGATGAAGGGGCGGCTCCGCCCCGGCATCGTGGAGGGAATCCTCGCGGGACAGCACGCGACAGACCGGTGACGGGCGAACGGGACCGGGGGATTGTAGATCGCTCCAGGACCGGGAAGGGAATACTCACCTTCCGCCGGGGAAGGCGGTGGATGATCATTCGCGGCGGATAACCGTTCCGGAAAAACGCATCGCTCCTCACGGACCGTGACCCGGAGGGTTCTTATGACCGGGGATCAACTCTCTTGCAGAACGGAGCAGAACCATGTCGCGATATATTGTTGCCGCCATGCTTATGGTGGCTGCACTCATGATCCTCCCGGTTACCGCTGCCGACGGAATCGGCGGGGACCAGGGATATTTTGCCATCACATCCACCCCGTCCGGGGCGGCGATCTCCTTTGACGGCTCGTATGCCGGCACCACCCCGGCGACCATCCCCGTGTACACAACGGCACAACCCCAGCATACCATCAGCCTCTCACTCGAAGGGTACCAGACCTGGGTGAAGACGTATATCGGCAATCCCCTGGCCGGCGAGACCATCCCCATCCACGCGGACCTGGTCTTCATCCCGGTCACCCAGCCCACCCACATGCCGGGATCGGGAACGGGATACTATGCCATCGCCTCCACTCCTACCGGGGCAAACGTCTATTTCGACAACGTATACAAGGGGCTGACCCCGGTAACGGTCCCGGTCTCCCCGACCGGGACCCCCGGCCACACTATACGGGTCACGCTGTCCGGCTACCAGGACTGGATCTCGGCCTACCAGGGCAATCCCGGAGACGGGCAGATTATCCAGGTGATGGCCTACCTGACGCCAATCACCCAGTACGGCAGCGTCTCGGTGGACTCCATACCCTCCCAGGCCACCGCCACCCTGGATGACAGCTCCTCGCAGATCACCCCCTGTACGTTCTCGAATATCCCGCCCGGCTCACACACCCTCATGGTGACAAAGTCCGGGTACCAGACCTGGAGCACGGTCATTTCGGTGATCCCCGGCAAGAACACCCATGTCTCGGCAACCCTGCAGGCGCTCACCCCCGACACCGGCTCGATCTATGCCACCACCATCCCCCAGGGGGCGTCGGTGTACGTCGACGGGGTTTACTACGGCCCCTCACCCCAGATCGCGAGCGGTCTGTCGGTCGGCACCCACCAGGTCCGGCTCTCGCTCTCCGGTTTCCAGGACTGGGTCGGCCAGGTCGAGGTGATGGGCGGCAAGACCACCACCCTCAGCCGTACGCTCTCGGTCAGCCCGACCGTCCCGCCGACCCCGGTTCCCGGGACCGGGATCCTCGCCGTAACATCCAGTCCCGCCGGGGCACAGGTCTACCTTGACAATGTGTACATCGGCATCACCCCGATCACCCTGTCATCGGTGGCCGGGGGCACCCACCAGCTCCTGATCCGGGAGCAGGGATACGCGGACTGGCAGGCAACGGTGCAGGTCGCCGACGGCCAGACCACCCCGGTCGATGCGACCCTCGTTCCCGCCACACCTGCCGGCATCCCGCAGTCCCCCTTCATCGCCGCACTTGCCCTCGGCATCCTGGCCCTTGCCGTCGCCGGAAAGAAACGATAACCTTTTTTCCCGACCGGTCGCCGGGTCGGCGTATCGACCACCAGCATTGATGTGGTCGTCCTCCTAAACTTCAGGCAGTGAACACATGGTACCCCGTCCCGGTGCGGTAACGGAACCGGCACTCCCGGTCTCCCCGGGCGTTCCCTGGCATGCTCTCGAAGAGGAGGAGCTCTTCGCGAAGCTCCGCTCCTCCTCCCGGGGGCTCACCGACCGGGAGGCCGGCCTCCGCCTTGCCGACTACGGGCCAAACACCCTCCCGGTCCAGGAGGGGCCGGGGATCGTGACCATCTTTCTCCACCAGTTCAGGAACCCCCTGATCTACATCCTCCTTGCAGCAGCATTCATCTCGATACTGATCGGCGACGCCAAGGACGCGGTGTTCATCTCTGCCGTGGTGCTGCTCAATGCCGTCATCGGGCTCGTCCAGGAATGGAAGGCGGAGCGGAGCGCCGGCCGGCTCCGGCAGCTCCTGGAGATCCGCTCCCGCGTCCGCCGCGACGGGAAAGAACGGGTCGTCCCGGCCCGGGAGCTCGTTCCCGGGGATATCGTCTTTCTCGACGCCGGCGGCCGGGTCCCGGCTGATATACGCCTGCTCCACGAAACCCGGCTCATCATCGACGAATCCCTGCTCACCGGGGAATCGGAGGGGGTGGGGAAACAGATCGTCCTCCTCGAGCCGGACATCCCGGTCCACGAGCGCCACAACATGGTGTTTGCCGGGACCACGGTCTCTGCCGGGCGGGGAGAGGGAATCGTCTGCACCACCGGGATACGGACCGAGGTGGGAACGATCGCCCGGGCCGTCCAGGCCACCGAACCGGCCCGCCCCCCGCTCCTCATCCGCATGGAGCGGTTCTCCCGGCTGATCGGACTGTTCATCGTCGGGGCAAGCCTGGTCATGGCGGCCATCGCCCTCTCCCGGGGAACCCCCCTGACCGAGGTCTTCTTCCTCGCCGTGGCCCTCTCGGTCTCGGCCATCCCTGAGGGGCTGCCGGTCGGCATCACGGTCGCCCTCTCGATCGCCTCCTCCCGGATGGCGGGCAGGAACGTGATCGTCCGGCGCCTTTCTGCGGTGGAGAGCCTCGGAAGCTGCACCACGATCGCTTCCGACAAGACCGGGACGCTCACCGTGAACCAGCAGACCGTCCGGGAGATCCTGCTGCCCTCCGGCTCCCGCCTCACCGTCAGCGGGGCCGGCTATGCCGGCGAAGGTACGGTCGTCGATGGAGAAGGGAGGGTGATCGGCGGCCCTGACCGCCAGGACGTCCTGGCCCTGGCCTGTGCCGCGGTGATCTGCAACGAGGGGGGCCTCTTCGAAGAGCCCGACGGCAGATGGGTCTTCCAGGGTGATGCCATGGACGTGGCCTTCCTGGCCCTGGCCTGGAAGCTCGGCATGAATCCCGACCATATCAGGAACGAGGTCGAACCCATCGCCGCCGTTCCGTTCGAACCGGCAGAGCGGTATGCCGCCGTCTACTACCGGCACGAGGGAATGATCGGGGTGGCGGTGAAGGGAGCGCTCGAGGTGATCCTGCCCTACTGCGGCGGGGCGGACGGTGCGGTTGCCGGGGAGCAGCTGGCCGAGCTCACCGGCAGGGGATTCAGGGTGCTTGCCGTTGCCGAAGGTTTCCTGGACACCCCGCCAGCGATCGCCGGGCTGGAGTCGGCCCGCCCCGCGCTCCGCCTCCTCGGCCTGGTGGGTTTCACCGATCCCATCCGTCCCGATGTACCCGATGCCATCCGGACCTGCCGCGATGCGGGAATCGACGTGGTGATGGTGACCGGCGACCACCCGGCAACCGCGCTCTCCATCGCCCGGGCGCTCGGGATCGCCTCCCGTGACGACCAGGTGATGACCGGATCGGACCTGGAGGCCCTCGGGGCACCCGACCTGCCCGAGTTCCACGAAACGATCGGGGACATTCGGGTATTCGCCCGGGTGACCCCGGTCCAGAAGCTCTGGATCGTGGATGCCCTGGTCCGGAGGGGACACTTCGTGGCCGTGACCGGTGACGGGGTGAACGATGCCCCCGCCCTCAAGCGGGCTAATATCGGGGTGGCCATGGGATCGGGAACCGACGTGGCCAAGGAGACCGCCTCGCTGATCGTGACCGACGATGCCTTCTCATCGATCGTGGCAGGGGTCGAGGAGGGCCGCGTTGCCTACGATAACATCCGCAAGGTGACCTACCTGCTCATCTCCACCGGGTTTGCGGAAGTGATCCTCTTCTCCCTCGCCCTGATGGCCGGGCTCCCCCTCCCCCTCCTCGCCGTGCAGCTCCTCTGGCTGAACCTGGTCACGAACGGCATCCAGGACGTCACCCTGGCCTTCGAGGCCGGTGAACCCGGGGCCATGCAGCGGAAGCCGCGGGACCCGAAGGAGGGTATCTTCAATTCCCTGATGCTGAAGGAATCGGTCCTCTCCGGTGTATCCATCGGCCTTGTCGCCTTCCTGACCTGGTCGTTCCTGCTCGGGAACGGGATGGCGGAGGATGCGGCACGGAATCTTCTCGTCCTGCTGATGGTGCTTCTGGAAAACGTCCATGTCCTGAACTGCCGGTCCGAGTACCGTTCGGCCTTCCGGGTCCCCCTCCAAAACAACCTCCTCCTGATCGCCGGCATCCTCGCGGCCCAGGGCGTGCACATCGCTGCCATGCACATCCCGGCCATGCAGGAGATCCTCGAGATCGGGCCGGTCTCTCTCGCCGAGTGGGCCCTGCTCCTGCTGCTCGCGGCCGTGATCCTGGCGGTCATGGAGATCTTCAAGTATGTCAACGGGTGGTACGGCCGGGACCAGGCCGGACGGGGGGCGGCGCATGGGTGATCCTGCCGGCGAGGTGGTTCCCGCCGCTGACCTCCCGACCACTGTCGCCACGTCCCGGTCGGGCTCCGGGACCGGGCAGACCCGGTACGGTGATGTGCCATGACCCCGCCGGTCTTCATCGTCGCCTACTTCACCGGTTTCATCGTGGCATCCGCGATCAGGCTCGTGTACTCACGCGAATACCGGCGACGGATCAGAAAGGAGGGGAAACGGCCCACACCAGATACCCCGCTGGTCTACCTCCCGGCCCTGGGGTTCTTCATCGTCCCCCTGATCTTCGTGCTGACCCCGATCCTCTCGTTCGCCGACTACGCGCTCCCCTTCTGGGCAGGCCTGGCCGGGACCGGGATCTTCGCCCTGGCGATCTGGCTGCTCTGGCGCTCCCATGCCGACCTCGGCAGGTATTTTTCACCCGTCATCGAGGTGGTGGAGGGGCAACGCCTGGTCACGGACGGGGTCTACCGGCGCATCCGCCACCCCATGTACACCGCCCACCTCCTCTGGGGAGTCTCGCAGCCCCTGCTGCTCTGGAACTGGGTGGCCGGGTTTGCCCTGCTGGCAACCTTCGTCCCCTTCATCGTGGTCCGGATGCCGGCCGAAGAACGGGCGATGCGCCAGCAGTTCGGCGGGGAGTACGAAACCTACGAGGCACGGACCGGGCGGCTGCTTCCCCGGTTCGGGTAGCGTGCCGGTTCCGGCAGGGATGTTTGCGCAGGCGTCATGACTGATACCGGCTTGAGAGGGCATATCCGATAGCCCGGTGACAGGAACGATTAAGATGCCCGACATCCGAGCCCCTGTTCATGAGATACCTCCTCCTCCTGCTCATCGTGGCCGGGCTGGTCCTTGCGGCTGCCTGCACCGACCAGGCCCCGCCGATACCTCCCGCGACCACGCCGCCGACCGCACCGCCCGTCACCACGAAACCAGCTCCCCCGGCCACCACAGCGCCTGGCATTCCGGGAACAACCGCTCCGGAAGAGATACCGCCGACGGTTACGCATCCCCACCCCCCTGAATGGGAGGCGGACGGCACGATCGCGGCCGGGGAGTATGACGGCGAGGCCACCCTGGCAAACGGCCGGATGGCGGTCTACTGGAAGCATGACGGCACCCGGCTGTACATGGGACTCTGGGGCCAGACAACCGGCTTTGTGGCCATCGGGTTTGAACCAAGCTCGGCCATGAAGGATGCCGACATGGTCCTTGGCTACGTTGCCGGCGGGCAATCGACGGTGCTCGACCAGTATGCCACCGGGACCTTCGGGCCGCACCCCTCCGATACCGAGCTCGGGGGCAGCTACGATATCCTTGCCTCCGGCGGATCCGAGTCCGGCGGGGTGACGGTGATCGAGTTCTCGAGGAACCTGGATACCGGCGACCGGTTCGACAAGGCACTCACCCCCGGGAATGCGGTACGGTTCATCTGGAGCATGGCCGATGCCGATGTCCCGACCGTCCAGCACAACATCGCCCGGGGATCCGGGACGCTCATGCTCTGAACCGGGCTTCATCCCCCCGGCCTTTTTTCCCGGTATTCCAGGAGGCACCCCGGATTCCTCCATCGTAACCTATATCCATCGTCCAGCCGGACACGTACCTGATTTTCTGGCATGCCGTTTTCCTGTGAGCAGTGCGGGGAATGCTGTACTCAGATGGGATACGTCTTTGAGATTGTCGCTGAGCACGGGGAGTATGCATTCACCGTGCGGAACCAGTACCTCGGCAACCTGACCGACGTGCAGGTTGCGGAAGCGATGATCCCCCTCTTCTCCGACCGAAGCATCTTCCACCGCCACCCCAAGGCCTGCCCGTTCCTCCGCTTCGATCCCGGTGGCACCGCGTTCTGCACCGTCCATCTCACCCGGCCCGAGCTCTGCCGGATCTACGGGTGCTGGCGGCTCCTGATCCGGGATTCGAGAGGCCGGCGGGCAGGGCGGGTCATGCAGGCAGGACAGGTCTCCTTTGACGACGAGATCCTCCGGCATATCTGGGAGAGCCGGATCCGTCCGCTCGATCGTACCGATGAGGAGGAATGGCAGCGGAAGGTCGCCCGCACGCTGCAGCGGTTCGGCTATACGGTGATCCGGTAACCCGGACCGGATCGAAAACGGATGGCGACCATTATCGTGGCCGCGGTCTTCCTGGTAGCGCGGCCCCGGGGCATCTCCCTGAAGCGCGGACGACCGGGAACGGATCGGTCCTCTCCGGTGTATCCCTCGGCCTTGCCGCTTTCCTCACCGTGACGCCGGGCTTCGCCTGGATCGGGAGGACGTCCGGATGACGTTTTCTGCGCAACGATTTCGCTCCGGCAGCCGCTGGATCGCCGTGTTCCCCGCACCCCCCGGACTCCAGGGTGCAGATGGATACCCTTTTGAAAAATGAGACCAACCATTCTGCCATGGCCTCCCACTGCGTGCTGTGCGCCACCGGGTCATGGAAGCTCCCGCTCGTGGTCGGGATCCTGGCGGTCTTTTTCGGGAGCCTGCTCCTCGGCTACCCCGACCGCTCGGTGGAGCTCATTCTCGCCATCTTCGCGTTCATCGCGCTTGCCATCGGCCTCCTGCTCTTCTGGAGCGCATGGACGATCCGGCGGGCAGGCAGCGCGGCCTTTGCAGCCCCCCTGATCCTCGGCATCCTGGCCATCGTCCTTGCGCTCGTGGCCTTTTTCAATCCTGACCTCATCCGGGCCTTTCTCGCCGTGATCTTTGCCTTCTTCTGTATCATCGGCGGCCTCCTGATGCTGGCTGCAGCATTCTCCTGGTGGGCATCAGTTGCACGGAAGGTCCTGATGGGAGGCGGGGGCATCATCCTCGCCGCTATCGGGTTCCTCGTCCTCTTCTCACCGTATCTTTCGGCACCCGTGGTGATGGAGCTGATCGGCCTCTTCTTCCTGTGTTCCGGGCTGGTCTCCATCGTCGGGAGCCTCCTGCTCTGGAGGCGGACCCGCACCTGCGTGATCCGGGAATGGGAAGAGTATCGCCGGTCCGGGCAGTGACCGTTCCCGGATCCACCATACCTTTATGGCACTATCGGGAGATCGATTGGCTGGGGAAACATCATGAGCCTGGCAGAGGTATACCGGATGAAAAATGACGGAAATGTCGCCGGCCTGGTGGCCGCTCTTGCCGATGATGACGAATACGTGCGGCGGGCTGCGGTGCAGGCCCTCGCAGGATTTCCCGATGCGAGGGTCCGGGAGATCCTGGAACGGATGCGGTTCGAGGATCCGGTCGCCCTGGTCCGCACGGCGGCAACGCTCGCCCACGCCCGGGTGACTGCGGCGCTGCTCCAGAAGGAGGAACGGTGATCCGTGCCATGGAGGACAGGGACGGGTGGAGGCGATGATCGAGCGGCTGCCCGAATCATCGGGAAACATCCTCGGGTTCCGGTTCAGCGGGATGATCCGCGAGGAGGATCTCACTGAAATCCTCATCCCGGAGCTCGAGGAAGCGAGCGGGCAGTACGGGATCATCCGGCTGGTGGTGGAGATCATCGACTACAAGGGAGAAGAGCTGGGTGCACGTCTCGAGGATCTCCTCGATCCTGACCGGAAGATCCTCACTATCGAGCGGGAAGCGATCGTCGGCGAGGAAGGCTGGGACTCGTGGGAGACCGCGTACCATGACTTCTTCTTTGTCTTCCCCAATACCGAGACCCGCTTCTTCAGCCACGACCGCCGGCGGCAGGCATGGGCCTGGATCCGGGAAGGGGTAAGGACAGAAGAGATCTGATCATTTCATGCACGTCACGATTCTCGGCACCCGGGGGGAGGTTGAGGAATCGGCCCCCGGCCACTCCCGCCATTCCGGTATCCTCATTGACGGGACCCTCCTCTTTGACCTCGGTGAGAAGGAGTATCTCGACCTGCAGCCGGAGCACATCTTCCTCACCCACCTCCATCCCGATCATGCCTTCTTCGTGACCGATCCGGCGCCGGTCGGAATCCCGGTCTCCGGGCCCGAGGCATTCGATACTTCGCCGAACGTGAAGATCATCGACCGGCCATTCACCCTCGGCCCCTACACCGTCACCCCTATCCCCACCCACCACAGCAAGCTGGTGAGATCAGCGGCCTACCTGGTCCGGAAAGGAGCCGAATCAATCCTCTACACCGGCGACCTGATCTGGATCAACCGTGAGTACCACCACCTCTTTGACCCGGTCGGACTGGTGATCACCGACGGGAGCCTCTTCCGGAGAGGCGGGCGTATCCGGCGGGATGCGGGATCCGGCACCCTGTACGGTCATAACGGGATCCCGGACCTGGTCCGCCTGTTTGCCCCCTATACCACCCGCATCCTCTTTGTCCACTTCGGGAGCTGGTTCTTCGAGGATATCGGGGCTGCGGAGGAGAAGATAGCGGCGCTCGGGGAGGAATACGGCGTGTCGGTCATGGCCGCCCGCGACGGGATGGAGCTTGAGACCGGCGATCCCGTCTTTCCCCGCGGCCAGTCATCGCTTGCCCGGTTCGGGGTGTGATCTCCCTGCATCCTCTCCTTGAAGCGCTGGACGACGGGCGGAAGGAGCAGCTCGTCCGGCGTGACCAGCCGGGCTGGATGGAACCGATGCTCGCCAACCTGGCCGACCGCCGGTTCCCGGACAACGACTGGATCTTCGAGCGAAAATTCGACGGGGAGCGGTGCCTGGTGTTCCGGGAGGGAACCAGGGTCCGGCTGCTCTCCCGCAACCGGAAACGGCTGAACGATACCTATCCTGAGCTCGAAGAAGCCGTCCTGCGGGTCGGGGCCGACCGGTTCGTCGCCGACGGCGAGATCGTGGCCTTCGAAGGAAACCTCACCAGCTTCTCCCGCCTGCAGGACCGGATGCAGATCCAGGACCGGGAAACGGCAAAACGGAGCACGGTCGCCGTGTACTTCTACCTTTTCGACCTCATGTACCTGGACTGCTGCGACCTCTGCGCCCTCGATCTCCGGACCCGCAAGGAACTCCTCAGACAGCTCATCGCGTTTGAGGATCCGCTCCGCTTCACCGAGCACCGGAACGAAGACGGGGCGGCCTGCTACCGGGAAGCCTGTGCGAAGGGATGGGAGGGGATCATTGCCAAGCGGGCGGCCGGCCGGTACCTGCACCGCCGATCGAAGGACTGGCTGAAGTTCACGTGTATCAACCGGCAGGAATTCGTCATCGGCGGTTATACCGAGCCGGGGGGCAGCCGCACCGGGTTCGGGGCGCTCCTCCTCGGTTACTACCGGGACGATGATCTCATTTACGCGGGGAAAGTGGGAACCGGGTTCGATGACCGGACCCTCGCGGATCTCGGGGACCGGCTCGCTGCACGCCGGCAGGAGATCTCTCCGTTCGCCGACAAGGTCCGTCCGGAGAAAGGAGAGCACTTCGTGTCCCCGGACCTGGTCTGCGAGGTCGCCTTCAGCGAGTGGACCGACGATGGCAGACTCCGCCACCCCCGCTTCCTGGGGATGCGGGACGACAAGCCGGCAGAGGACGTCGTGCTGGAGAGGCTGCCCGGACAATAATGGATGTCTCCCGTCCGGGCGGGCATATCGCGAAAAGGATAAGAATCATTCATTTATCTGATGAAAGAGCATATTTCCCGGAGCTGTTCAATGAGCACGAGCCATATCCTGGTCGCGGTTCTGTTCGCCGGACTCTTCGCACTCTTCGCCGGCTGCACGACCGCACCGCTGGAACACCCATCTATCACTCCCGTCGGTACCCCCATACCGGTGGAGAACACAACACCGGTGGCCTGGGGCTTCCAGGGGGGTGGCACGATGTCACTGCAGACCGACCTCGGTTCAGGTGTTTTCCTGGTCCGGATGGAGAACATCGGCACGGGATCCTTCCAGGTCGAGATCAAAAACGATCAGTACTACCAGCAGATCATCCGGAGCAGGGGGGTCGTCAACGCCACCCAGGCCATCGGGATACCGGTGGCCGGGCCATACCTGATGAACGTCACCTCCGACGGGACCTGGTACATTACCATCGCCCGTCCGGATGAAAACGATCCTCCTATACCGCCGCTTACCCTCAGCGGGACCGGATACGGGGCGAGCGGAAATATCACCCTCGAATCCGGGAACACCTCGTTTTCCATGGAGAACAACGGCACCGGCCCGTTTGCCGTATTCCTGTACAACGAGACCGGCGGGTTCGTCTTTGACCCCACCGGGACCTTCATCCAGCCCCTGCATTACCATATCGGGGACTACAACGGGACCGTAACCGTCGATATCCCCGATGACGGCCGTTACGTGGCAAGCATCATCTCGGACGGGGCCTGGCAGGTTGCAGTGGCCTGACCCATCTTTTTTCCCGGTACATGCACGATGCCGGCACCATGCAGCCGGCCGATACCCTCTTCTCTTCCCTGCTGTATATGCAGAGTGAATGCGCGGTGGGACGGCATCTGCGGATCTGCCGGTGCCCTTCGATCCCCTGGAACGAGCACGCCAGGTCGAGGAGACGGTCATGAAGGACGGCATGCGGAAGTACTACCGGTTCCGTGCCTCCCGCCACTACGGCGGGATCGTGACCGCCGATGCTGTCGGATGCTGTTTCCTGTGCGCCTACTGCTGGAACTACCGGCGGAACCTGTGCCCGGGGGAGTCCGGCACGTTCTATGCACCGCGGCAGGTCGTGGAGAAGCTCCGAGCCATCGGGGCATCGAAGGGCATCCGCCTCTTCCGGGTGAGCGGTGCCGAACCGGTGCTCGGCGAGCGGTCGTTCCACCACCTGCTGGAGGTGCTGCAGGCCGGCCGGTTCATCATCGAGACCAACGGACTGATCCTCGGCCATCGCCCCGACCTGGTTGATTTCCTCGTGCAGCGGGACGTTTCCGTGCGGGTGAGCATCAAGGGGTGGAACCCCGAGTCCTTCCAGAAGATCACCGGCGCCCGCGGCGAGTTCTTCTCCCTGCCCATCCATGCCCTCGCCCGGCTGGAGGAGGCCGGGGTCGAGGCCTGGCCGGCGGTGATGGGGGACCTCTTCGGACGCGGCGGGGTGGAGGAGCTGACCCGCGTGCTGCAGGAACAGGGAGTCCCGGGCCGGATCGAGGTCGAGTACCTGGAACGCTACCCCTTCGTGGCGGAGAACCTGAAACGGCGGGGATGGAAGGCGTAGTGCAGGACCTGCACCAAGCGGCTGCGTTTCACGACAAGAAAAAGATGGAGACCGGGGACCGGTCATACCCGCTGAAAGTCGGTCGTCCAGTGTTCGGTGACGAGGAGCTCGAGATCGGTTGCGGCTGTATCGCAGACTGCCGCCGGGTACTGCCGCACGGCGGAAAAGAGCACCACATCACCGGGGTCCGGATCGAGCGGGATATCGACATCCTTCTGGATGACGTAGCGGTAGGGATCCAGGTTGCCGAAATAGTAGGCCATGAACCGGTGCCGTTCCTCATCAGTTGCATCAAACGACCAGCCGGCCGTCTCGGCAACGGTCACATCCACCGGGATCCAGCCGTAGTCCGGGAGGTAGAATTCCGCCCAGAAATGGGGCCCCGCAACACCGGGGATCAGCTGGTACCCGCCGGTGGTTCGGGCCGGGATGCCGACAGAGCGGCAGAGCGCCGAGAAGTACATGCTCTGGATACCGCAGTCGCCAAAGCCGGTTGAAAGGAAGTAGGAGGATTCGGGGATTCCGGCCGTATCCAGCATGAGGTGGGGGACGAGGCTGTACGAGAGATTCCCAACGATGTACCAGTAGATCTTCTCTGCCTGGCGGTAGGGGTTGGTCTCAGGGCCGACGATCTCCCGCGCCTTCTCCTGCATGTCCGGCGTGATCACGATGTTTTTTCCGGATCCGGTGAACTGCAGGTAATCGGGATCGCTGGTATTGTATGACCCGATGCTCGCCGGGTCGATTGCGAACCGCTGCTCATGCTGGGTGAACCGGAACCGGGTGGAGACGGTGAGATTCTCCGTGGTGATCTCCTCGAGCGGGATCTCCAGGTACACGATCCCGATATCCCCCGTCGTCATGGGGGGTACCGTCACGTATACCGCGGGCTCGACGGCGAGAATGGTCACGTTCTGCTGGACCGCGGTCTCGACGGGCAGGGGGACCCAGAGTCGCAGGGTGCCGTTTTCCGGGAGCAGGTCCCGCGGCAGGGAGAGGGTGCCGGTACCTTCCCAGGTCACGGGATTCAGGTACGGCCCTTCTTCCGGCATTGCAGGTGCGAAGACCAGGTCTTTTACGTCATCATAGATCCCGGTATGACCTTCCTTCGCGTTCCGGGCATGCATGAGATCAGGATTGTGGAAGTAGACGTTTGCGATCGTATTCTCGTAGTAAAGCACCTCGCCGTCCGAGACGATCTGCTGGCTCTGGCCGGGAGAGAGCCACACCGCCTTCCGCGCGGCGGGAATGTCCGGGAAGGTTTCATTGACGGCGGCCTGGATGGCGGTGAGGTTGAAGGGGAATTCCAGAACCATCCGCTCCGCCCGCATCCTGCCGTTGAGCGCGGTCCGGGCGCCAGCAGCATTCCCGTCCGCCAGGAACCCACGGTATGCTTCCCCATAGAGCCGGGCGGCGGAACGGTACCGGGCATGGTCGAAGGCGGTATCAGCGTCGGCAAGTGTCCGGTCCGCCCCGCCGGGCGGAGAGATCTCTTCGGGGGATGTGCAGCCGGAAAGGAGGAGGGCAGAGATCAGCAGTGCGATCATCAGGAAGGGGATATGACGGGCTCTCATGGATCACCTGGTTCCAGAGAGGTTCATTGTCACGGTGTTTCAAGATTGTGAAATGGTATCCGGGGAGCCCCAGGTACGTGCCATAATCCCTGGTACGGGTCTAAAATGCCGGCGATCGGACGGATGAACGAACAGCCGTCTCACAGCCCCTTCATCACGTTTCTCCGCTGGAAATAAACCGCACCGGCACCGAAGAGGAGGAAGTACGCGAGGAGGGCGGCAAGATCGGTTGCCGGGCCGATCACGCCCGTACCGTTCATGGCTCCCTGGAAGAGGTCGACCAGGTAGGTCAAAGGCGAGAGGTAGGCGACCGCCTGAGCCGCTCCCCCGAGATCGGCCAGCGGGATGAAGATCCCGGAGATGAAGATGAGGGGCAGGCGTACCAGGGTGGAGAGCATCATGACCGTTGCCGGGGTATCCGAGGCCGGGGATGCAAGCAGGGTACCGAGCGTGGCAAACGCGATCGTGCCGAGGAGGAATGCCGCGAGAACAATGAACGGGTCTCCCACCGGGAGGGAGAAGATGAGCAGGCTGGCGACCAGGATCACCAGGGAGATGGCAAAGCCGAAGAGGGCTCCTGCCAGGATATCGCCGAGGATGATGCTCCCGATGGTGAGCGGGTAGGAGAGGAGCCGTTCGTAGGTCCGGTCCCGTTTTTCCCAGGGAGTGATCAGCGGCCCGACCGATGAGGCGGTGAAGAAGAGGGTCATGGCCAGGAACCCGGGGTAGAAGCGGGACAGGGCAAGCCCCCTGCCCATGAAGAAGGCGATGAACAGGAAGAGCGGGAAGAGGAGGCCGAAGATGAAGACCGGGGGCTTGGTGTAGTAGATCCGGACGTTCTTCCCGGCGACAGCGAGGGCGCCCTGGAAGAAGAGGGGGAGCACCATCAGGACTCCCCCGTGATGGCGAGGAACGCCTCCTCCAGGCTCGGCCCGAGCGTGTTCAGGGAGGCGATCCGCACACCTTCGCGGTCGGCCCAGGCGGCGAGGTACTTCACCGCCCGGTCCGGGTCATCGGTAACGATCCGCAGCTTGTCGCCCCGCTGATCGATGCGAAGCACGTTCGGGTGGGAGAACACCGACGGATCGATCTCCCGGGCAAACGAGATCTCGATCGACTGGGTGGTATCGAAGGTCTGCTTCAGGATCTCGGGCCGGTCCGTAGCGGCGAGGATGCCCCGGTTGATGATCCCGATCCGGGTGCACAGCGTGTTGGCCTCGTCGATGTTGTGGGTGGTCAGAAAGACCGTCGAGCCCTGGTCATGCATCCGCCGGATCATGCCGGTCACCAGCCGCCGGCTCTGGACATCGAGCCCGCTCGTCGGCTCATCGAGGAAGAGCACCGCCGGTTCATGGATGATGGCACACCCGATGCTCACCCGCTGCTTCATTCCCTTGGAAAACGTCCTGACCTTCTCGTCCGCCCGGTCGGCGAGACCCAGATCGGCGAGCAGGGATCGTGCCCGGGCATTCCGGTCGGCTGCCGGGAGACCGTAGAGTCTGCCGGCGAGCGTGAGGTTCTGAATCGCGGTAAGATCGCTGTAGACCGCGCTGTTCTCGGGGATGATACCCATGCAGCGCTTGGCAGGCAGGGGATCGGTGCGAAGGTCGATTCCCGCGATCCGGATCGTGCCCGTATCCGGGGTGAGCACCCCGGTGAGCAGCCGGATGGTGGTGGTCTTGCCTGCACCATTCGGTCCGAGGAACCCGAAGATCTCGCCTTCCTCAACGGTCAGGGTGAGATCGTCGACGGCGGTGATGGACCCGAACCGCCGGGTCAGATGGTGCGCTTCGATAGCCGGCATGGAACCCTACGAGTATTTCCCGGGCCGGTCAGTTAGTTTTTTGCTTTCGGGGACTATCCTCGATCTCCTGCTCCCTGACACTTTCCCCCATGACCTGCGTCCAGTGCACCTGGGTTCGCACCGGGCATTTCCGGGCTTCACCTTACACCGGAACCCAGGAATGCACCCGCTCCTGCAAAAGAGATAATCTGCAATCCGGTACAGGTACCTGTACCAAGAACGGAGATCACTTCCATGGCACCCGTCATCTCGGCATCCTCGCTCTCGAAACACTACGGTGACCTGAAGGCGGTCGACCAGGTTTCCCTGGACGTGGAGGAGGGATCCCTCTTCGGCCTGCTCGGCCCGAACGGGTCGGGGAAGACCACTATGATCCGGCTGCTCACCGGACAGGTCCGGCCCACCTCGGGTTCGGCAACCGTTCTTGACACCGACGTGGTCACCTCCCCCGTGAAGGTGCGGGAAAGGATCGGGATCATCCCGGAGCAGGAGACCCCGCCCAGTTTCCTCACTTCCGAGGAATACCTCGCGTTCGTGGGACGGGTCCGGAAGATTTCCGCGGTGAAGGAAGAGGCGGACTGGTGGTTCGAGTTCCTCGAATTTTCGGATAAACGGGACGTGCTCTGCAAGGATCTCTCCCGGGGCACCCGCCAGAAGCTGATGTTTGCCCAGGCCTTCCTCCACCGGCCCGTCCTGGCCCTGATCGACGAGCCGCTCATCAACTTCGACCCGGTCATGCAGAAGACAGTCAAGGACTACCTGGCGGAGTATGTCCGGGACGGGGGGACCATCTTTCTCTCCACCCACATCCTGGAGATCGCCGAGGAGATCTGCTCGGACGTGGCCATCATCCACCGGGGCCGGCTGGTGCACGCCGGTCCGGTGGCCCGGATCCTCGGGCAGCGGCAGCACCTTTCAGATTTCTTCCTCGAAGCGGTGGGGAAAGGCAGCCATGCGTGAGCTCTTCGCGGTCATGATGAAGGAAGAGTGGCGCCTCCACGCCACGATGTTCGGCAGCATCAGCTTTGCCCTCTTTCCGGTTCTGATCGGGGCCATCACCTTCATGGGATCGCTGATTCTTTCCTTCATCGGGGAGATCATTCCCGGCCCGACCCTCTCCTTCCTCGTGCACGCCCAGTTCCTCCTGCTCGGGATCATGGTCGGCGGCTTCGGCCTGCTCGGCCAGGAGGTGATGAACCGCCGCTTCGGGCAGGCGAGCCTGGTCGCCTACTCCTCGCGGACCCTCCCCCTCTCCGACCGTCGCATTTTCACCGTCTTCGTGGTCAAGGACACCGTCTACTACATCATCCTCTGGGTGCTCCCGGTCATCGCCGGGATCACGCTGGCAGCACCCTGGTCCGGCCTCCCGCTCTCCTTGATCGGCACCATCGCCCTCACCCTCTCCCTGTCCTTCCTCACCGGCCTTGCCGTGGTCTTTTTCCTCTCCACTCTCTACACCCGGTCAATGCTGCTGCTGGCCGGTGTGGTGGCTGCCGGAGCCCTGTTCTCAATTCTCCTCCTCATTACCGGCATCGTTGATCCGGTCTGTTTCTTCCCGCCGTATGCCCTGTCCCGGTCCTTCACCGTCCCGCTGCTGCTGTATTCCCTCACCGCGCTCATGGTCCCCTTCGCCCTCTCCATCCGGTTCATGACCACCGAATTCCCCGGCAGGGAGATGCACATCCCCGACCGGTTCAGCCCCCTGGCCGGACACCTGGACAGATTCCGTTCCGGGCCGACGGTGGCAAAAGACCTCCTTGACCTCAGGCGGAGCGGGGGGCTGGTCGGGCAGACCCTGTTCTCCTTCGCCCTCCCGCTGGCCCTGATCTGGGTCACCCTGGCGGTGCTTGCACGGGTGCTCCCGGACACACGGCTCCTGATCACGTTTGCCGGAGTGGCCGGGATCATCGGGGCCACCATCTACACCTGGGTCACCGAGTTCGACGCTATCGCCGGCTATACCTTCCTCCCGCTGGGCACCCCGGACCTCATCCGCAGCAAGCTTGCCACGTTCCTGCTCCTGCAGCCCCTGACCCTGGGGGCGGTCGGAGCCGGGGCCGTCATCTCCGGCGACTACGGCAGCCTCCTCCCGGCGGCGGTCCTTGCCCTCTCGGTCTCGATCTATGCCGCATCGGTCATGGTCTGGCTGACCGGGCTCTGGCCGGCGGTGATGGTCTACGATGTGAAGGTGCTCGCTGCATCGATGCTCCTCATCGGCCCGGTCCTCCTCGGCCTGATCGGGGTGGCATCGATGAACAGCCTCTTTGCGTTCGGAAGCGCCGTGCTCCTGGTCCCGGCATCCCTGTTCATCCGGGGATCATACCGGCGCTGGGAGAGCTGGGAAGTGGCGTTCACCTGACGGCGACGCAGGGCAAAAAACGACGGGGGCGGCTCCTGCCCCGGCCGTTAGCAGGAGAAACGCCCGGGGTTCCTCTCATGCTCTTCCCCGCTCTGCCGACGAGGCGATGATGGCCTGGTACTCGTCCTGGGGAAGCACCTGCGGGGTGTAGGATATCCCCTGCTGGCCCATGACGTTCACGAATGCCCGGAGATGGTTGCGGGAGCCCTTTGCCAGGTTATCGTAGACCTGGAGGATGTCCTGCCGGCCGGTCCGGGTCATGGCTTCCTGGAGGTCGACGATATCGATCTCCTCGATGAGCGCCCCTACACGGAGTGCCTCTTCCGATGAAGTACTTCCCCGGGCGACCAGGTCATCGTAGAGGAACCGGAGGGTCTCATTGGAAAAGACTCCCCGCTCATTGCTGATCCTGCTCTCAATCTGGTAGCGGTCGACAAGGACGGTCATGCTGTCCAGGTGGGTCTGCTCGGCCTCTCCGATGTTCAGGAACGCCCGGATCTGCCACTTCTCGTACAGGGCGGCATAGACGTCCCGGGCCAGCTTCTCCTCTTCCTGCATGAAGAGGATGTCCTGTTCTTCGGCCGGGGTCAGCATGCCTGCCGGAACCGGCCCGAGCTCCCGGGAGAGGTTCCCGCTGTCGATGGGGGTGAGGTATTCGCTGATATCGGGCGGGGCGGGTTCCGGGTGAGAAGTACAGCCCGCGGAGAGCAGGATAAGGACCAGGATCAGGATGGCGGCGAAGGATTTCATGGGGGAGACTCGCAGGACAGCTACAAGAGCATTTGGATGCCGCGGTGACCGCAGGAAACCGGAACGATGTCCCCCGCGGCATCAGGCCCTGCACCCGATCAGGGAAACTCGAGGGTATGCCGTACGGCATATCCCCGGGTCTTCAGCGTGGTATCGAGGTACTCGATCGTCGCCGGCACAATCCTGATCACGAACAGGAACTCCGGCAGGGAAAAATCCGGGGCGCTCTTTCGCTGCCGGTAGGCAGCCTCTCCCTCCCGGAAGATCGTGGACCCTGTCCGCCCGATCTCTGCCATGCCGGAGAGCTGAATGCCTTTGATGCTGTCCCACCCGGTGAACGGGGTATGGATGGCCACGGAGATGAAAGGGTTCTTCGAGAGGTTTTCGATCTTCCGTCCTCCCTCGGTCAGAATATAGAGGACGAAACCCCGGGGGAAGAATTCAACCGCAGAGGCGCGGGGAATATCGTCTGCACAGGTGGCAAGGACGCACATCTGCTGGTCTTCGATGAAGTCAAGAATCAACCGCTCGAGGTCCTGTCGGAAGAGCTCTGCACCAGGCATGACACTGAGATGGAAGGATCCCCTCAAAAAGGCTGCCCCCTGTGCGGGGATGACCCGTCAGGGCCCGGGAATCCCGGTTGGTTTCCGGCACCGGGTTCATGGTCCGGGGAGGACGACTGGCATTCTGGCCCGCGGAAACCGCCAGGATCAGCCACAATCAAGCAAGTACGGCAGAATCCCGCATCCTGAAGCCGGCCCTGCATACCATTCATAGAGCCCTCCCCGCAATAGCACGGTATGAACGACCGGAGCCACAGGCAGGAAATGTCCCACCACGCACTGATGGCGGAGGATTTCAAACGGCGTTCTGGATATCGCTGATCCTTACCATTCCCCTCTTGCCCTCTCCGCCACGCTCCAGGAATGATCAGGGTTGCCATCATGGGGCGGGCGAGCATGAACCCCGAACACCGCATCGGAAGGCGAGAGATAATATTCCCGGATATCCTACACCAGATGTAACGACGGTAACATCATGACGGAGAAAGAAGAGTATTGCATTCCGGCGGATTCCGGCAGCCCGGTGATCCGGTTCATAGCCGGTTCGAGCAAGTGGCTGTTCCTCCTCGCCGTTTTCGGGACGGCGCTGATCGCGATCTTCCTCTTTGTCCTGGGCTTCATCGTCACCCTGTTCACCATGATCGAGGCGATGCTCCACCCGCAGGGAGATCTCCAAACCCTGAAGACACTCATGTCGGTTTTCATCGAGGTCATCGACGTGTTCCTGGTGGCAACGGTCTTCTATATCATCGCGCTCGGCCTCTACGAGCTCTTCATCGCCAAGGCTCCGCTCCCCGGCTGGCTGAAGATCTGCGATCTCGATGACCTGAAGGAGAAGCTGCTGGGCCTGGTCATCATCGCGCTCGCGGTGGTCATCCTCGGCGAGACCCTCACCTGGGACGGTACCAGTGACATCCTGTCACTCGGTATTGCCACCGCTGCCGGAATCGCGGCAATATCAGGGTACATCTGGGTCCGGCACTGACCCGGCATATTTCCCGTCAATCCCTCATTCCCACCTGCCGGTGGACCGTTTCCCGGCAATCAGGCCGGCCAGATGATTCAAAAAATTATCCGGAACCTTCCTCCGGCTCGACGCGTTTCTGGATGACGCTCACTTCCATCGTCGTGGACGAGACCTCGATGGTGGCTTCCTTCTCGAGTGCTTCAAGGATGAGCCGGCTCAGCCGGGCATGCATGATCCGCCGCTCCCGGGCGTTGGTGACATACCGGACCGACAGCATGATCCAGTTGTCGGTAATCCTGACATAGACTGCCGGCTCAATATCCCGCCTCGGCAGGTAGTATTTCTCTCCGATCTCTTCGATCTCGCGGTTTGCCAACCGGTTGATCTCCGCGGTCTCCGTTTTCGCGATGGTGGTGATGATCTCGATGGCGCGCCTCCAGTCGCTCCGGTAGGTGACCGGGACCTGGATCTCGTCCCAGATGAAGCTGTGGTCCTTGGTGTAGTTATTGACCGGGCTGGTGATGACCTTCCCGTTCGGCACAATCGTCAGCCGTCCCGTGGCCTGGTCACCATCGACCCAGGATCTCAGTTCCATCATGGTCGTGTTCATGATCCCGATATCCATCACATCGCCATACCGGCCATCGATCTCGATCCGGTCCCCTACCGAATAGGTCCCTGAGAGGAGGATGGTTATGCTCCCGGCAAAGTTCTTGAAGACGTCCTGAAGGGCGATCGCCACACCCGCCCCGATGATCCCGAAGAAGACAACCAGGGTGCTGACGTCCTCCACCCATATACGGGCGACGATGATAGCCATCAGCAGGATTTCGAGGACGGAGATGACTTTGGTCGCCGTATACCGGGACTTCGTATCGGAGATTTTTTTCCGGAAGACCGTATCGAGGAGCAGGCTGAAGATGCAGTAGATGACGGTGACGGCCAGGACCGAGAGGAAGATCCGGTAGGTCATCTGTTCGGGAAAGAAGAACCATATCGCCGTTGTGATCGCCGTTGCGACCAGCAGCACCAGGAAAAAGGTATACTCCCGCTTCACGCTGCAGCACGTCCTGTGTTCACTGGATGTAGAGCCCGGGCGGAGATATATCCTTGCCCGCATTCTTTTTCTGCCGGTATGCACATGTACCTGCCATGGCGTACTGGATGGCCTGCGGATCGGAATCCTGGAAACAACCGCTGGTGGCAGGGATTATCTTTCTTGTCCTCGGGGGGCTCCTCTTCTTCTTCCCCGAAGGATCGCTCCGGCTGTTTGTCTTTCTCTTCGGGCTGCTGGCCTTTATCGCCGGGATCGGCCTCTTTGTCGGCGCCTGGATGCTCTCCCGGTCAGGAGGAATGGTCTTCGTCGTTCCCCTGATCCTCGGGGTCTGCGCCGTAGTTCTCGGGATCCTCTCGTTTACCGACCCTGAGCTGATCGGGGCCTTCGCCGCCGTTCTCCTGGGAATCCTGCTGGTGATCGGAGGCCTCGCGGGAGCATTCTCGGCCGTCTCCCGCCCGGGAACCGGCACCGGGCGGGCGCTCGGTCTCATCGGGGGGCTCCTCGTCGCCCTGCTGGGGTTCCTGATCCTCTTCTGGCCCCGCCTCTCGAGCCTTGCCATCGTGAGGATCATCGGGGTCGTCTTCATGGCGGCAGGGATCATCGCCCTGGCAGGCTCGCTCGTCCTGGCCGTCCGGGAACGGTCATGTGCACCCCCGCCCGGGTTCGAGCGGCTGGAACGGTTCTGAAGCAGGGGGAATCCCCGGATCCTTTCCGTTTTCCCTGTCCCGGGAGGTATTTATGAGGGTTGGGGGAGAATCTCCACTATCCGATGAACCTCCACGATGTCCTCTCCGGTGTCATTCCCGCAGTAAAGCAGGGGTACCTCCGGGACAGCTTCGATGTGATCGGGGATATCGCGGTGGTCGTCATCCCGCCGGAAATCGCAGAATACCGGCAGGAGATCGCGCTCGGGGTCCTGTCCCTGCGCCGCAACATCCGAACCGTGCTCGCCAAGTCCTCGCCGGTTGAACGTGACGAGCGGGTTCCGGGCTACGAGATCCTGGTCGGCCGCTCCATGCTGACCGAACATCGCGAGTACGGGTACCGGTACCGGCTCGACCTCTCGGAGGTCTTCTTCACCGGCCGCCTCTCTTCCGAACGCCAGCGGGTCACCGGGAAGGTTCAGCCGGGCGAGCTGGTGCTGGTGCCGTTCTGCGGGGTGGGCCCGTTCGTGATACCGGCAGCAGACCGGGGAGCAACGGTCACCGCGGTGGAGAACAACCCTGCTGCGGTACACTGGCTCCGGGAGAACCTTGCCCTGAACCGGGTGGAGGACCGGGTCACGGTGCTCGAAGCTGACGCCTTCTCCCTCCCGGTATCGGACGCCCCTCCCTACGACCGGGTTATCTGCCCGACGCCGTATGGCCGGGATGAAATCCTTGATGTCCTGTCACCGCTGGTCCGGGACGGCGGAGTGCTCCATTTCTATACCTTCAAGGGAGATCGCCAGATTCCCGGGCTGATCGATGATCTCGAAAAGAAAGGATATTTTCTCCTCTCCGGCAACCGGTGCGGCTGGGTCGCCCCCGGGATTGGCCGCTACGTCTTCGATCTCCGGAAAGGGTGAGATCAGGCCATTCTCCGGACGCTGCCCGCCCCGGTGATGGTCTGCTCGACCTGTGGATTCCCGGCATAGAGCACCGTCCCGGCCCCGGTAATCTTTACCGACAGCGTCTCGCTCGCGTTCACCTTCGCATTCCCGGACCCAAGGATCTCCACGCTGGTCCGGGCGGTCTGCAGGGCTGCGGCATCGACCGAGCCTGCGCCGGGCAGAGTGATAGTGTGCTCATGGGCAGTGCCGGAAAGACGGACATTCCCGGTGCCGGTCACGGTCGTCGAGAGGGTAACGGTCTCGACCGCGAGATCCAGGTCTCCCGCCCCGGTTATCTTCGCTGCAAGACCCGGGGTCCGCAGGATCCCGTCGCTCCGGATATCCCCGGTGCCGAGGATCGCGAGCTCCCGGAAATCGGGGGAAGTTGTGGTGATCCTGATGGTCCCGGTCGGGCGGACACAGGGGCGGGTCTGGGTGATGGTCAGGACACCGTCCTTCACCGTTGTGGAGATGAATGGGAGGATGTTGTCATCGGCCTCGATCAGGAGGCCGGGGACGTGCCCTTCCCGGACGATAAGGGATGCCGGAAGCGCCAGGCTGACGGAATGAAAGTCACCGACATCCCGGGTCTCGCTTGCCGGAACGCCGGATCCTTCGATGCAGGTATCGGGCAGGGTAGTACATCCGGCGGTGAGCAGGGCTCCGGTCGCCAGGAGAACGAGGAGCATCATAACGCGGGGAATCATTGAAAAGAGAGATCGCTGTGCGGGTATTTCAATTCAGAGGATTCTATGAGGACCGGCTCAGATGAACGATTTAAAAATGGGAGTCGGGGAAATAAGTTATGCTCCGTATATACTCTGCAGGCCGGTGATGTCCGGAAGTTCGAGGTCCCGTTTCTCGATGTCTTCATAATCGGAATAGCCGTACATGGTCACTGCAGAACAATCTGGATTGTAAACATCACCGAGACCAACCGCATGACCCAGTTCATGGGTGGCGATGTTCTGGAGATCCATGCAGTCAGGATCGTCGGCTGATAGTGTTGCTTCGCCCCAGGTGTAGTATTCATTGAACCGGATATCAAACTCAAGGATCTCCTTGGTGCGGCGCGAATACCACACTGATGTTACGGCAATGATACCCGGATCATCATCTCCGAATGTAATGGCGTTCATCCCATCGAAGACACGATATCGTACATCACCGGTTGTACCGGCAGCGAAAAGGCCTGATGATGTGCTGTCATCCCATGTCAGGGCCGATGCCGATATCGCATCAGTGATAAAGCCCTGTGGTAACGACTGTGTATTCGAGGGATTGACGATATAGTTCACCGGAAGCGATTTCCATCGTATCCCCATCAGGTCATAACAGGTGTCCACTTTGGGTGGTTTTACAGCTGAAGGAGGTTTCCCAATTCCATCCGGTTTGGCATAGTGAATGAAGTCGATCCTGCCGATATCCTCGCCATTGAATACGGGAGAATGGTCCTGGGCCTGTGCATTGGCTTTCCCGTTTTCACTCATCGGAATGACCATCGTCCCCGACACCGCCACAATGGACAGCAGGATGATCATACCACCGAGCATCAATAGGTATGAAGATTTCATGTATTCCTCCCTGTGACATCACGTCACGATTGGATTACAATTGGAGAAACAAGGTAAATAGTTTCCGGGATGGTGCCACCGGATCAGGCGCCCTCATCCACCCGTTTGCCGTCCCGGAGCTGGATGATCCGTTCGAAGTACTCCCGGTGCCAGTCCTCGTGGGAGACCATCACGATGGTCTGCCCCATCTCCTTGTTGATCCCGGCGAGGAGATCGAGGATGACCCGTGAGTTCTCGGTATCGAGATTGGCGCAGGGCTCATCGGCAAAGAGGATTGAAGGCCTGCCGGCAATCGCCCGGGCGATGGCCACCCGCTGCTGTTCGCCGCCGGAGAGCTCGCTCTGGAGGTGGTTGGTGCGCTGCCCGAGCCCGATGATCTCAAGGATCTCCATCACCTGGTCCCGGGACCGTTCGGGAGGCTCCTCCCGGGCCATGAAGGGGAGAATGACGTTCTCGAACACGGTCAGCTCCGGCACGAGGGCGTACTCCTGGAAGACGTAGCCGAGTCGTCTCAGGCGGAAATCGGCCCGCTGTTCGTCCGAGAGGGTCCGGGTATCGATCCCGTCGATCTCGATCTCGCCGCTGGTCGGGCGGTCGAGGAGGCCGAGCAGGTGGAGGAGGGTGGACTTCCCGCTCCCGCTCGGTCCCACCACCCCGATGAACTCGCCCGATCTGATCTCAACCGAGACGCCGTTCAGGGCATGGACCTTCACCTGGCCCATGGTGTAGATCCGGTACAGGTCGCGTGCGATGATCATGTCACATCCTCATGGATTCCAGGATCTCCTTGTTCGCAATCCGCCAGGCCGGGATGTACCCGGCGAGGGCAGATGCCCCGAAGAGGTAGAGGGCATTGATCCCGATGTCGGCCGGGACAATATAGGGGGAGATGTTCCCTTCCGGAAACTCGATCGGGAATGCCGTGAAATACGCGGTGAGCCCGAGCACCACCAGGATTCCGAAGATGATCCCGAGGATGGCCAGGATCAGGACCTGGAAGAGGTAGCTGTTGATGATGATGTCCTTCCTGATCCCGATCGCGAGCAGGATCCCGATCTGTCGCCGGGAGTTCAGGGTCTTGATCATGATCACCACGAAGAGCACCACCGCTGCGATGACCAGGCTCACGACGACGGTGATATTGTTCAGGATGTTGTAGCTCTCGACGGCGTTGCGGTAGGCATTCCCGAGGAAGTCAAGCCAGGTCTGGACATCCTCCTGCACACCGTAGCGGAGCAGGGTCTTCTTCACGTCGTTCTCGTCGGCTCCCGGATCGGTTTTGACCAGCACCGAGGTCGCCTGGTCGAGCTCCCGACCTTCGACCACTTCCATCTCGTCCCAGGTGGTGAAGACCAGGTAGTCGGTGTTGAAGGAGTAGGTCCGGAAGATCCCCTTGACCCGGTATTCCCGCACCACCCCGTTGGTGTATTCCGCGGTGACCGTGTCGCCGACCTTGACGCCGCCGAGCGACGGGAGGAAGTCCTCGCTCGGATCCTTGAACCCGGCGACATACCTCCCGAGGATGATCTCACCGGTATCCCCGTCCCCAAGGTAGGTCCCCTCTTCCATGTAGGAGGAGAGGGTGGTGACCAGCATCTCGTCCCGGGGCTGGACCGCCTCGACGGCCATGGAGAGCGCCTTTCCCTTGTGCCGCAGGACCGCTCCGGCGGCATAGTGGGGGGATGCCCGTTTCACGCCCGGCACCCGGTTCACCTTGTCGAGGAGCCCCGAGAGGTCCTCGATGTAGCGGAAGTCCTCTTTTGGTTCGATGATGATGTCCGAAGTGTAAGTATCGACGGTCTGCTGCTCGTAGTTCACGATCGCCCCGGTGATGATCGAGGGCATGAAGATCATGTTGGTGAAGACCATCCCGACGATGACCACGGTCAGGACGAGGCTCCCGAGGTTCCCCCGCTGCAGGGAGCGGAGTGCCAGGAAAAAGGGAACCCTGTACCGGTTCAGCATTACGTGGCCCCGTGCCTGCCTTTCCACCAGCGGTAGCCGAAGTATCCCCCGACAGCGAGGATGACGAGGGCGATGAGCGCGATCCAGATCCCGTAGTTCCGGTAGACCACCAGATCGAGCTCGCGGGTGAAGGTGCGGGTGCCCCAGTCATCGGTGAAGGTGATCGCCGCCTGGTAGGTGTAGGTCCCGGGTCCGCGTGCATCGAGGGAAAAGACCGCCGGGGCATCGTTCCCCGGCTTGATCTTGCCGATGAAGGCCTCCTTCATTCCGGTGAAGGGGAGATCGACGGTCGCGCTCACCGATTTCGCATCCCCGGTCCCCGTGTTCTCGATCCGGATGGTGAGGTCGAAGGGTGTGCCCTGTTCCACCCGGATGGGGTTTGTTTCGAGGGCTGCAATCCCGAGTTCGGCCTCTCCCCGGATATCGAGGCCGATCGCTTCGCTCTGGGTCGCCAGGGACCCGTCGAGCAGCCGGTAGCTGACCTGGACCGGGACTTCGGTAAGGACGCTCCCGGCCCCCTGGTCGATCGCGAGCGAGACATTCACCCTGGCGCTTGCTCCCGGCTCCAAATACTCGATCAGGAAGACCGACGGCCCGGCCGGTGCAACCGGGAGTCCGCCCGTCTCCAGCAGGATCATGATATTGTCCGCCCGTACCTGCCCGCCGTTGAATACGATGAGCGATCCTTCAGCCGTTTCACCGGGACGGACCATGTCCGGGAAGTCCCGGGCGAGCGAGATGGAGGGCACCCGCATCACGGCAATCGCGGTGTTGACGTTCACCGGCACCGGGTACTTGACGCTCTGACCGCCCCGGACCCGGATCCAGACCTCCGGGAAGTACAGCCCGCTCTTCTGCGGCGCCTCGATCAGGAAGGTGAGGGGGATGATCTGGTCCGGCCCGACCGTGCCCTCGAACTGGCCGTTGCCCCCGAGGACCTTGATGTCCTCCTCGGTGAGGATCACGCTGTCCACGTAGGGGAGGATTTCGCTCGTGGTGGCCGACGATGCCGTGAACCCGGAGTCGGGGTAGGAGACGGTGGAGGTCTGCGTGCCGAAGGACGCGCTCCTGATGGTCACGGTCACCGTCCCCTTCTCGCCGGGCATCAGCACGGCGGGGGTGACCTGGTAGGAATCCACGATGACCGAGGAGACCTGGGCGGAAACCGGAATACAAAGGAGCGCCGCGGCAAGGAGCAGGGCGCAGACGGGCAGCGGGGTGAGGGCGGACGTCATGGTAATTCGCTCCGGGTGGAGGTTCTTTCACAGTAGTCCGTTTGTGCCTTTATATGGGTTTTCCGGGTCGAGCCATGGCATGATACCAAGGAGGCATGTCATCCCCGAACGGCCCGACCGGGTATAAAAATGTCCTCCACATCATTGTTACAATGGTGGAGATATTTTGATGGATCTGACAAATCCGTGCATAAACGGCCGGACCGTTTCCCAGTTTTCAGCGGGAACGGAGTAGGTGATCCGGTATCCTGACTGACTCATCGGTGTCCGAACCGGACAGAGCATATAAATTTCCTCAATACAGGGTTCGTTGTTCTTTTCCAGAAAAATCGTTGCGTTTCTCCACCAGGAACCTGATGAGGCGTGAGGCTCGAGCGGCTTCAGGATAAGATGGCATTCCGGACAGTCGAATGAACAGAGTACAGTCTCGTTCATGAACGGCTGGGTTTTCCGGTATGAATCGACGAAGTCATACCGCACCGTATCGATCTCAAGCGAGATGTCATCAGGGAGATGTGAAAATTGTATCATTCCTTTTTCCATTCTCGGGTAGTGTTCGACATCCGCAGAAGTGGAAGTGATCCGCCATCCCCGGGGATACGGGAATGAGAGACCGAATTCTGAACTGGTGAAGGTGTCATAAATACCCTCGTCATATTCAGGGAAGTCAAGAGATGCCTGATCGAGAATACCCTCGACATTGAAGAGCCCCATTGGTTCATAGAGCCTGACGGAATCAAGGACATCCCCGATCACAGGCTGTACCGTGAAATATTCGTCTGCCGGGACACTCCAGAAGAACCATGAATAAACGGTGCGACCGGATCGGTAGGAGGTACATACTTCATACAGTGTCTCGACGGTCTGGTTCCCGGAATTATTCAATAGAGCCATGGATCGCCAGGCCTTCACTCCACCGAGGGAGGCGGGGTGATAGCCCTCAATGTATATGCAGTTCGGGCGGTCGTCGTTCCAGATATACCCGCATTCCTCGCTTCCGGTAAAATTTGAAGGGAGCAGTGCGGGATCGATATCTTCCCGGGAGACAGAAACAGCCAGGACGAAGCCGTTCGTTGTGTTTTCGTACCTTAACCGGAGGATCTGGCGGTCGATGCCGGCCGGCCCGGCCGGGATGAATTTTTCAGACTCGATTGTCCAGTCGTCCGGATATTCAAATGAGATACCATAATTCCGGGATGTGAAGATTCGGGTATCCCTTTCGGGAAATAGCCCGGCCTCAGCGGTCTGGCATACCGAACATGAAATCAGCAGACACAGCAGAGCGACAAGAATGAAACCCCTGCTGGTCCTCATCGGCAAAAGGATACGCTCCACGTGATATGAAGGTTATGGTGAAAGGACATTCCGGCACCTTTATTCTCGGTCAATCATGATTCGCACATAAAGAACGGAGAATACCCATGAAGGTTATCGGATTAAACGCAAGCCCGCGGGGGAATGAGAGCAGGACGCTCCGGCTGGTGAACGCTGTACTCGACGGAGCACGGGACGAAGGAGCAAAGACGGAGCTCGTGGATATCTACGACCTCAGGATCGAGTACTGCACGGCATGCGGTTCCTGCTACGCCAGCGGTGACTGCACCCTGATGGATGACTTCCCCGACCTTTTTGAACGGCTCATGGACGCCGACGGGATCGTGCTCGGCGCCCCGAACTACATCGACTCGATCCCGGCACCCCTGAAAGCGGTCTTCGACCGGATGGCTGATGCCATCCACTGCCGGATGTTTACCGGTAAGTTCGGCTGCTCGGTCTGTACCGCGGGCGGCAGCAACCATGGCCCGGTGGTGGAGTACATGAACCACGCCCTCTCCTCGCTCGGGGCAATCACGGTCGGCGGTGTGGGGGTTGGGGTCGGACGGGATCCGGGAGCCCTGTCCGGTGCGGAAAAGGATGCCGTTGCGCTGGGGAGGACACTCGTCCAGGCCATCCGGGGCGAGCACCGGTATCCCGATCAGGAGGAAGCGCTCCGGCAGCGGCGGGAATACTTCCGCCAGTTGATCCTGTACAACAAGGAGAACTGGCCCCACGAATACGAGTGGTACGTCCGGATGGGCTGGATCACGGAGTGAATGGAACGGGGCCGGGCACGGGCCTGACCGGCGACCGGCAGCCCGACCTGCCTAGATTTACACTGGCAGGAATGCCCCTCTCCCGGGCCCACGTTTTTTAGCCGGTTTCATCAGGAGACTTCCCGCATCTCCGTCCGCTACATCTATCCATCTCCACTCCCCACATTCTCCCGTGAATCCCCCGGTTATCGTGATCATCGGCGGCGGACCGGCCGGTCTCTTCTGTGCCCTGCAGGCGGCCGGTGAGAACCGGCGGGTTCTGGTGCTCGAGAAGAAGCCTTCCTGCGGGCGGAAGCTCCTGATCACCGGTTCGGGGCAGTGCAACCTGACTCACGATGGTGAAACAGCGGAATTCTTCGCTCATTACGGGGACCATAGCCCGTTCCTCCGCCCTGCCCTCCGGGGGTTTACCAACCGCGACCTGGTGGCCTTTTTCGGGGAGCGGGGTCTCCCTGTGAACGTTGAGGCCGGGGGGAAGATCTTCCCGGTGACGAAGCGGGCCTCCGATGTCCTCGCAATTCTCCTGTCGGAATGTGCCCGGCGGGGGGTGGAAGTATTCCCTGGCCAGGCCGTCCGGAAGGTGTCGCGAGCAGATGGCAGGTTTTTCATGGAGACCGGGACGGAATCGTACCGTGCCGATGCTGTCGTGATCGCTACCGGTGGGGCATCCTATCCTGCCACCGGGTCGACCGGCGACGGGTACCGCCTGGCCCGTGAGCTCGGGCATACGGTAACAGAGATCGCCCCCGCCCTTACCCCGGTCATGGTACGGGACTACCCTTTCCCCGACCTGGCCGGAATCTCGTTCGAGAACCTCCCCATCTCCCTCGTGCGGACCGGGAAGAAAGTCCGGCAGGCATCCGGCGACGTGCTCTTCACCCATACCGGACTTTCCGGCCCGGGAATACTCGACCTCTCCCGGTTCATCCTGCCCGGCGACGTGCTGAAGGTCTCCTTCCTGCCCGGCAGGGATCAGGAAGCAGCGAGAAAACAGGTGACTGATGCCCTATCAGCATCCGGGCCCCGCCAGGTGAAGACGGTGCTGGCCGGACTCCCGCTCCCGGAGCGGTTCGTCAGACGGCTGCTTGAGCGTTCCGGCATTGCCCCGGACCTGACCTGCTCCCACCTCCCAAAACGGGCCCGGCAGGAGATTATCGCCGCATTGACCGGGTATCCGTTTCCTGTTCTCCGGCTGGGAGGCTTTGACGAGGCCATGGTCACCCGGGGCGGCGTGGCGTTGCATGAGATCGATCCAAAGACCATGGAATCGACGATCGTGCCCGGTCTCTTCTGCATCGGCGAGGTGCTCGACATCGACGGCGATACTGGTGGTTACAATCTCCAGGCCGCCTTCTCCACCGGGATGCTCGCTGCCCGTGGCATCGCGGGGAGATTCCCGCCCCGCAGTTAACCGTGTCCTTTCATGGTCATGGTGTGGCGGAAAAGAGATCCCGGGAACCTTTCAGTCCTGCACGGGCCGGGATGTCCTGGAACTCCTGCCGGTTCCCCGGAATCCATGGTACGGCAGGGGGCCCAGCCTGCACCAGAATGATCCATCAGCAGAAGAGATCGGCAATATCCGGATAGCTTGTTCCGACCGCAACGATGCATGATGAATCGTGCATACTGATATCTTCCCGGTCCCCATACCTCTCAGCTGATCGGCATGGGTCTCCGGAATCTCAATCATTTCTCGCTTCGGAATCACCCCGTGCCGCCCCTCTCACCGCGGGCCCGGCTGGTGTTGCCGGTCTTCCTGGGATCTGCACTTTTTTTCTTCTCCTTTCTCATCCTCCCTGCCAGCCTGGCGATGGTTCTCGGCGGGCTGATGATCGCCTACTATATTCCGCCGTCAGGAAAGGAATCGCTCATTCCCCTGGGAATCGCACTCGGGATCCCCTGGTGGCTGATGGCGTTTACCCTGGCCTACCTCGATGTCGTCACCAGCCTCTTCATGATCCTGAACCTCGACCGGGCGGAGCGGTTCCCTTACCTTGGCCCCTGGATCACCCGGTCGCTGGCCGCAGGCCGGGAATTCATGGTGCAGCGGCCCTGGCTGGCCCGGTGGAGGGTTCCCGGCGTTGCCCTCTTCGTGATGCTCCCCCTGCAGGGAACCGGGGGCGTGGGCGCAACCATCGTGGGTATCATGGCCGGGCTCAGTCCGGCGGAGATCCTCCTCGCGGTCGGTATCGGCGCCACGATAGAATGCCTGGTCTTTGCCCTGGGATCCGAGATCATCATCAGGCTGCTCGCGACCAACACGACACTCGGCCTCGCAGTCGTGGCAGCAATCGTCCTCGCCGTCCTCCTGTACGTCTTCGTGTCCAGGTATCGGAACCGGAAGGCGCCGTCATAATCAATCAGGGAATGCCAGGCTCTCCGGATCACAACCGGATTTTTTCCGATCTCAGGTGATGGACGGCAGGACGGGATGCATGGCGGGAAACCGCGAGCTCAAAAAGGACCGGGATGGGGATCCCGGGAATTCAGGAATCCTCCTACCTGACCATGCCGGACTCGTAGTGCATCAGCTTCTCAAAGAGGGTGATGGCACCGTCGGCAGCAGATACTTCGGAGAACTCGATCCGCTCCATGAGCTGGCCGGGGCGTTCATCCAGTCCCTCACCACCAACGAACCCGCCTTCCTGGATCAGGACATTCAGGTACGCCGACGCCATTCCCACCGAGGGGACATCGGTGACCAGTTCAGTAACCCGGATGTCGTGGTTGAGCTCGGCCGGGTGGTCGCCCGACGGGCTTATGAAGCGGTCGCTGGTCGTCGTCCGGACATTGGCGACGGTCATATCGATCGTGCTGCCTGCCTCGGCCCGGTTACAGTGTGCCGGAACGACGGGTGAAACCTGCTCGGCGAAGGGGCAGATGAGCGCACTGGTCACCTGGGGATCCGCCGTGGCAGCCACGTCAAGCATGATCACGTCGCCGGACACGATCGCGGACCCGTCGATGCCGACAAATGCGATCTGCTTGGTTGCCTCGATGTTCCACTGGCCGCTTATCTGGCCGGAGGTCTCTACGTCAAGTTCCTTGTCGTACAGCACCAGCCCGACACCATCCGACTGGGTATCTTCAGTGTATACCGATTCATAGATCCCGGTTTCCAGGGGTGGAATTTCGGTCAGGTCATCCTCGGCAGTAATCCTCCACTGGATCTCGGTTGACGATGCAAAATTACCGACCGCGTTGATGCTCGCAGAGGTCACGATGCCCTGGGTCTCAGGAACCGGTGGAAGGGTATGATCGGCGCCGGCATATCCGGCCAGGACAATCAAAGTCACGAGAACAATCAGGATTTTCTTCATTACATCACTCCTTTGGTTCGCTGATACTCTCGAAAGAGCATCACAACCCGAGGTAAAGGGGTGACCGATGATAAAGATTTTGAATTGATGTTGACGATGGTCCGGCGATCGGGAGCCCCCGTCAGGTCCCCTGATGCACCAGCACGACGTGATCGGGAGCCCCGCCATCCGGGATACCCGGATAGGTGAGGATTCCCGGGAATCACGCCGGGGGATTGCCGATGGTGAACGAGAATGTTGCTCCGCGGCCGACGTCACCCTCGGCCCAGATCTTCCCGTCATGCCGGCGGATAATCCGGTATACTATTGCGAGCCCGATGCCGGATCCCTCGTACTCCGGCCCCGTGTGAAGCCGCTGGAACGGTTTGAAGAGCTTGTCCACATACCGCATGTCAAACCCGGTCCCGTTGTCCCGGATGAAATAGACGGTCCTTCCGTCTTGTGTCCGTGCCCCGATCTCTATCCGGGGGTTTTCCGTGTAGCGGGTGAATTTCACGGCATTTGAGATCAGGTTGTAGTACACCTGCCGGAGCATGACTTCATCAGCATAGCAGGGAGGGAGGTCCCCGATGACGACCTCTCCCCTCCCTTCGAGATCGTTCTGGAATCCGGCAAGGATTTCCCGGACCATCGGCTCAGGGGAAATCCACTCCCGCTTCAGCTCGGCGCGACCCATCCGGGACAGGTTGAGGAGCCCGTTGATCAGGTCGTCCATCTGCCGGACATTATGCCGGAGCACGTCGAGGTAGTGCCGTTCCACATCGCTGAGCCTGCCACCGGCCTCCTGCAGGAGGAGGTACGAATACCCGTCAATGGCCCGGAGGGGCGCACGGAGATCGTGGGAGACCGAATAGGTGAAGGCCTCCATCTCCCGGGTTGCGTCTTCCAGTTCGGATGTCCGCTGGGAAACCCTGCCTTCCAGCTCGAGGTTCAGCTCCCGGATCTCGTCCTCGATCCGTTTGAGGCGGGATATATCGACGATGGTTCCGCGGCTGCCGGTCACGGTTCCATCCTGCATGATCGCTGCGGTATAGACCATGATCGGGAACGATCTGCCGTCCTTTCGAAGGCCGATATACTCAGATCCTTCGGTTTTCTGCCCGTTGATGATGGCCTGGAGGGTCGCATGTGCCCGGAATTGGTCCTGCGGAGCGATAACATCGGCGATGGTCATTCCCCGTTCAAGATCACCGGGAGCGTATCCGAAGAGTTCGAATGCAGCGGGGTTGGCAAAGGTAATGGTTCCCGCAGTATCAGTCTCGAAAACGCCCTGCGGGAGGAGCTGGACGAGATCCATGAAACGTTTCTCGCTGAGCTCGCACTTCCGGATGTCCTCCTTCAGCCGGTTGACCATGATCTGGATGCTCTTTTCCAGGGCGGAGAATTCAATACCGGCCACATGGCTCACCGGATGATCGAGATCGCCACCGGCTATGGCATCGACGTCGGAGACCAGCTGCTCGATCGGCCGGGAGAGTTTCCGGGAGACGACGATGGCAAGCAGCCCCCCGGACAGCAGCACCAGCATGGCGATGAGGGCGGTGAGCATCCTGAGATTATTCAGCTCGGATTCGAGCAGGGCATCATTGAAGGTCAGTTTCGCAAAGATGCTCATGTCGGCGGCATATTCGGGATCCCGGAGATCGATGACCTGCCAGCGGACGGTCTTTCCCAGCTCCGGATACCGGATTTCCTGACTGGTCCGGTTCTCCCAGAGGATGTAATCGAGCATGGCATGATCCTCCGGGGTGGGAACGTAGGTGCTGTTGCCGATCAGGCGCTTCTGCTTCTGGAACAGGAGCACCTCGTCGAGGTACGGGTTGAGCTCTTTGACACGTTCGACAATGACGCTGTACGTGGGTTGTTTCCGTTCCCCTTCGAAGTATTCCGAACGGAGGCCGATTTCCATGACGTAGCGGTGATCGGGGGTCGGCATGTAGCTGTACTTGGTCAGGGTGCCCGTGGACCAGTCCCTGACGACACGGTCCGGGTAGAACCCTGAAGAGTTCCGGATGTTGTGGAGGTACGTGCAGAAGTCGGGGTAAATAACCGCGAAGTCAAGCCCGGTATCGGCAGGAACAGTCGAATATTCAATGATGCAGCGGTCGTTGATGACATAGACATCCATCCCCCCGATAGCCGTTTTGAGCGCCTCGAGATCCATCCGGGAGGGATCCCCTCCGGTCCTGTCGTACTCCGCCATCACCACCGGGAAGGCCTTTTCCATATCGTGGTTGTAGGCGGTGTCATAGAGTTTGAGCCCGGCATCGATCAGCTGGAATGAATTATCGATGTTGGATTCGGTCATGGTCCGCAGACGGTCCGCATTCTGCCGGAGATTTTCACTGGAGTTCACATAGGCGATCCAGATCCCGGCGAGGACGAGAATGATGATGATAAAAAAGATAATTCCCATCAGGAGATACGAAAACGGCACCTTTCTGGCGATCAGTCTCACCGTTATGCTCCCCCCGGTTCTCCGGATGATCCGGCAATCCGGTCCTGATCAGCCATAATGGGAGTCATAGTATTTATAGAGAGGTTACCTGCATTGCCCGGGGTTCCCGGGATTCCACTCAAAGAGATTGGTATACTGAGAGGTATTTTCGGACCGCTGACATATGGCGGCAGGGAGGGGAACGGCGGTACTATTCCGGAGCACCGCGTCCGGAACAGCAGGAAGAACAGCGTTTTCCTTCGCCAAAGGCGATGTACCGGGAGCCTGTCGGCCGGACGGAAAATACTTAATAATTGCCCGGGGATATCACACCTATCGGAGGGCCGACAGGCTTCTCCTGGAGGAAGATACCATGGTACGGGTCAGAGACATTCCGCATGATACCCGGTGGCTGATGGCAACCCATATTCTCACCCGGACGGTGCTGGCACTGGGAGGTGAGCCGGGTGATGAGGTCTCCGCCTTCAGGACACGGGTGTTTGCAGCAATCGGTGACGAGATCAGGCAGATTGCCGATCGGTACCAGTTACCCCGGGAACATGCCGCCGACCTGGTGCAGACGCTTGGCACCGTCTCGGTCGTCCTCTTCGGACCGGCGTTCGAGACCCGGTTTATCGAAGGATTTCCCGAGGAGGCGGTCATCCGGCTGACAGAATGCGCCATGTTCCGTGACGAAAACAACCGGGGGGTAGCTCCGGACCAGGTCAGGAAGGTCTGCCAGGCCTATGTTGCCAGTGCCATTAAAGCCCTGAATCCCGCGTTTACCATCTCGGTCACCCGTGCCCGATGCAGCGGTGACTCGTTCTGCGAGATGGTTATCGAGCGGAAGAAAGACTGAACAATCCCTCCGTTCGCGTCCGGCATCCCTTGATGAGCGGATGCAGGGTGCCGGGCTCCTTCCCGGGCTCTTTATACTTCTCCCGGTCAGTACTACGTACATGCCCCGCCGTCCCCCTGTCGACCTGGACGCGATTGCCGATGAAACCATGGAGCGCTACGGGTTTGAGCCCCGGTTTCCGGAAGGAGTGCTCCGGGAGGTTGCTGCCATCGACGAAGGCGAAGTCCTCAGAGGAGACGAGCAGGTCAGGGATCTCCGCGACCTGCTCTGGTCGTCCATCGACAACGTGGACTCACAGGATCTGGACCAGATCGAGTACTGCGAGCAGGGCCCGGACGGGGAGATCCAGGTGAAGGTGGCCATCGCGGATGTCGACTTCTTCGTGCCGAAGGGATCGAGGACCGACCGCTCCGCCGCCCACAACGGGACCTCGGTCTATACCGGGGTCCGGACCTATCCCCTGCTCCCCGATGACCTCTCGGCCGGGATCTCCTCCCTCCTCCCGGGTCATGTACGGAGGGCGGTGGTGATCGAATTCTCGGTTCTTCCGGACGGGGATACCCGCTCCGGCGAGATTTACCGGGCGCTCGTCCTGAACAAGGCGAAGCTCGTGTATGAGGAGATCGGCGCCTGGCTGGAGGGAGCCGGTCCCGCACCTGACCCGGTACGAACCATTCCCGGACTCGAAGAACTGCTCCGGCTCCAGGAGGAAGCTGCCGTCCGGCTGCGGGATTTCCGGATGGCCCGGGGGGCGCTCGATCTCGAGACCATCGAGGCCCGGGCGGTGGTGCAGGAAGGACTGGTCCTCGACCTGGCCATCCAGGAGAAGAATATCGCCCGATCCATCATCGAGGAGTTCATGGTCGCCGCCAACGGGACCATGGCCGGGCGACTGGAGCAGGAGGACACCCCGATGATCCAGCGAATCGTCCGCGAGCCGAAATACTGGGACCGTATCGTTGATGTGGCGGCAGAACTCGGATGGACGCTCCCGCCCGAACCGGACGCAAAAGCACTCTCGGATTTCCTGCACCGGCGGCAGGAAGCCGATCCCGACTCGTTTCCGGACCTCTCCCTGACCATCGTCAAGCTGATGGGTCCCGGTGAGTACCTGGCACTGGCCCCCCACGGGACCCCGCTCGGTCATTTCGCCCTGGCGGTGACCGACTACACCCATTCTACCGCACCAAACCGGCGCTACGTCGATATCATCAACCAGCGGTTGATCAAGGCGGTGCTGTCAGGAAACCCGTGCCCCTATTCACTGGAAGAGTTGTCCCACCGCTGCTCCTGGCTGACCGACCGGGACAAGGCAGCACAGAAGGTGGAGCGGTTCATGCGGAAGGCCGCCGCCGCCGTCCTGCTTCGGAACCGGATCGGGGAGATCTTCGATGCCTTTGTCACCGGTGTCACCCCGCACGGGACCTTCGTCCGGCTCATATCCCCGCCGGCAGAAGGAAAGGTGATGCAGGGCGAACACGGGCTTGCCGTCGGCCAGAAGATCCGGGTCCGGCTGGTGAAGACCGACCCGTATAAGGGTTTTATCGACTTCGAACGGGTGGGACGGACGCGGCGGTAGGGATCGGAACCCACGTTCTGCTATCCCGATCGGGACCTGCCCTGATATATCAGGAAATATCGGGCAATCCAAAGCCCGAACAAAGGCCATCTCCGAGATTGGATTCCGGTGAGAACCGTATCATCGGTGGTCGCTCACCGATATTAGATCCGGTTATCCAGATCTCATGCATGCTGCAAGACCAAAAAAAAGGAG
>JAAEET010000051.1 GCA_013415565.1 Methanomicrobiales archaeon | reverse complement strand
CTCCGCTGAAATCCTGTCCTGGTGGAAGTGCCTGGACCGGCGCTGCGGTAAGGAGGAGACAGGCCAGTGCAGCAATTAATCACCGGTGGAGATTCGGAAATTGCACAAGTCAGTTCCACCCTTTGAAAACATAAAGAAACCTTCCCAACGATTAATCAGAGCGATGAATCTTCAAAGCGGTTATTAATAATAGTCTCTGAAATCTCTTTTTAAACAGGGTATGGGGGTATCTGCTCAATGGACCTCCCGTATCCCTGTGCCCGAAGGCAAAAAAGTAGTTGCTTTCCAGTGCTATATTTTTTGCCCCCGGGTACTCCCACGAACCTTTCGACAAGAGGGAGTATAATGAGAAAACTGATACTGTTGGTTATTGTCCTCGCCGCACTCTTCACCGGGATTTCCGCTGCAGCGGTCGAGAAGGATTTCCGCTATACCGCCGTGAATTTCACCCCGGTTGACCCCGGGCTGGACCCGCTCGATCCCGCGGACGATGTGCTCCTGCCCGCGGAGCTGGGAGATCTCCTTCCCTATGATGACGTGAATGGAACGTATACCGTGAATTATGTCCTGCAGGGAAAGAGCGGCAAAGTGGCGAGCACGAACCCCGGGCAGCTTTACGGCGTGATCACGATCACCGATACCGGCGATACCACGGAATTTGCGATCAATGATACGTTTGGCGACCAGTTCGATATCAACCCGGGCAAGATCTGCGGTGGTGTCGATGTCATCAGGGTGAATGCAACCGGCTATGCCGAAATCCTCACCGGCACCGATCAGGTCACCGGAACCGTCGACAATGACGCAAACACGGTCCTGCTGGATATTGTCCTTGAGACGCCCCTGGGAGCGGACGAGCAGCTCATGATCTACTGCAAGTTCCAGACAACCGAGAAGGGATCCCTGCCTGTCTACGGCGACTTCCTCAATGAAGTGACCGTAAACGACGGGTACGCCAATGCGACCGTCACGCTGGTCTGATCCCGATCACCCAATTTTTTCCTCGTAACGGTTGATTCGAAGGACACGATCGGCATATTCCCTCTGACAAACGAAGCGTTCGGATTTGAAAAAGAGAGGTTACGATCCCATCTCCGGGATCGTCTCGGCCGGGTAGAACCGGATCTGGGTCAGCTTGCAGCCGTGGTTGTCATAGTCCCACCAGTAGTCGATCAGCTCAGGTATGTTGAAGATCCACTGGTTGTTGTACGTGGTATCACCGGCTCCGTCACCATCGGTGTCGAGGGTAACGGTGGCAAGGAAGAGACCGGTCACCCGCTCCCAGCTGGGCTTCTTGGAATGGCCGAGTTCTACGGATCCCAGGTAGAAGACCGTCTCTCCGGTGGTGTTGACGTCATAGGTCGCCCCGGGGGTGATGTTCACGATGCCGTTCGGCTTTCCGAGCGCGACGGCATAGACTTCGTAGAGTCCCTCGGCGAGCTGGAACCGGGCAGATCCGTCACACCCGTTCGCATCGAGGACCGCGAAATCCTCCCCCTGGGTCATGAAGATGTTCGTCTTTTTCTCGAGGGGCACAAACATCGTGTGCCGGTTCTCATTGGTCCATGCCGGCACATCTGCCGATTTGTCCTTCGAGACCCCGATGATGTTCAGGTTATAGTGGGGACCATTAAAGTCCTGCCCTGGCGAAAGTGCCTGGACTGGCACTGAGGCGATGAGGAGACATGCGAGGGCGGCAATTCCCACAAGATATCGTGTATTCATATCGTCACTTCCTTACCCCTGGGAAGGGGGTATGATGAGCAGACCCGGAAGCCGTTATTAATTTTTTGAACTCTGCGATACGTCCGTATACCGGAAAAGAAAACAAATAGAATGGCCGGTTTATGAGAAAGAACCGGAACGTGGCACTGGACACCAGGTATCCCGGTTCATCCTGGTGCCCGTTCAGCAGGGTGACGGCAATGCGGGAATCAGGCAGGAGAACGTCTCCGGTTCACCCGAACACCTTCTCCCACCGCTGGTCCTTCTCGCTCCCCTTCATGCAGTAGTCCTTCTTGGTGAGTCCCATCTCCGGATAGACCGGACACTGCGTGCAGCTGCAGCCCTTGTCCTCGCGGATGCACCGGAAGCTCATGCCCATGATACAGAAGAGTACCTCGCCGTTTCCCTGGGCGCACATCGAATAGCTCGGGCAGGACGGACAGATGCAGGCCCCCTTGGCCCTGTCGTAGACCTTCCACCGCTCTTCCTTCTTCACCGGCAGGAGATCCTTCATCTTCCCCTCAAAGGTATCCATTGCGAACATCCCCTCTCCTGTCTGGTTGGCGGAGGAGTATATCAAACCCACCGGTGCCCCGGGCGGAACGGACGCGATGAAAACAGGAAGCGGGAGTATCATGGATCATGGATGGCAGAGGGGGAGGCTTCTTCTGTCAACCGAACGTGGAACCGTGGTAACCGGACCATCAGGTGCCGGGCTGCAAAAGACTATCTGCCGCCAGCGAGGATCAGTATACACGATTATGAACGCCCTTCTGTTTTTCCATGCCTTCACCCCCGCCCGGGAGGTCTCATCATGAGGACCCTCTCTTTTGCCGACCTCGGCCTGCCCCCGGAGATTCAGCGGGCGGTCAGCGATCTGGGCTTCGAGGAGCCGACCCCCATCCAGTCCCTCGCCATCCCCCTGCTGCGGGATGGAAAGGACGTGATCGGCCAGGCCCATACCGGGACCGGGAAGACTGCCGCCTACGGCATCCCGATCATCGAAGCGGTGAACCATGCGATCAGGAAACCGCAGGCGCTGGTGGTCTGCCCCACGCGGGAACTCGCCATCCAGGTCTCGGAAGAGCTCCGGAAGCTTGCGAAGTACCGGAAGGGCATCGCGATCCTGCCGGTCTACGGCGGCCAGCCCATCGAGCGGCAGTTCCATGCCATCCGGGCCGGTGTGCAGGTTGTCATCGCCACTCCCGGCCGGCTGCTTGATCACCTTGATCGGAGGTCGATCGACCTTTCCGAAGTTCGGACTGTCGTGCTCGACGAAGCGGACGAGATGCTCGACATGGGATTCCGGGACGATATCGAGGCCATCCTGAAAAGGATCCCCGGGCCCCGCCAGACCGTTCTCTTTTCGGCGACCATGTCGCGGGAGATCCTCGACCTCGCTGCACGGTACCTGAAGGACCCGAGAACGGTCCAGGTGATGCACGACAAGCTCTCGGTGCCGAAGATCGAGCAGTCCTACTTCGAGGTCCGGGAATCGGGAAAGATAGATGTCCTCTCCAGGATCATCGATCTCTACGACCCCCGTCTCACGCTGGTCTTCTGCAACACCAAGCGGCGGGTGGACGAGGTGGCGGGCCACCTCCAGGCCCGCGGGTATCTCGCCGAGGGATTGCATGGCGACATGAACCAGTCCCAGCGGGAGCGGGTCATGGGCAAGTTCCGGACCGGTGGTATCGACATCCTGGTGGCCACGGATGTTGCGGCCCGCGGGATCGATGTCGAGGACGTTGACATCGTCGTCAACTACGATGTCCCCCAGGACCCGGAGTACTACATCCACCGGATCGGCCGGACCGGCCGCGCCGGGAAGGAGGGCCGGTCCTTCACCTTCGTCTCCGGGAGGGAGATGTGGAAGCTCCGGGAGATCCAGCGGTTCGCAAAGACCCGGATTGCCCAGCAGGCGGTGCCGAAGCCCCACGAGATAACGCTGCGAAAAGCCGAACTGCTCACCGAGCGGGTCCGGCGCATGATCGAGGATCAGGATCTCGGTCCCGCCACGCTCCGGGTGCAGCAGATGATGGGTGAGGAGTACACCTCGCTCGAGGTAGCCGCCGCCCTGCTCCGGTTGCTGTCCGGTGACGGACAGAAGTCCGACAAATGAGCGTCAGGGAAGCCGGAAGAGTAAAAATAACCATAATTATTTGAGTAAACTACCATTGGGATTCAATAATTATTTATTCCTGAACCATCCACCAGTACCGTGGAAGCCGGACCGGGGGACCCGATGATCACCATACTGCTCGTGCACGACAACAGCGATCTGATCGACCTCACCCGTTCCTACCTGGAGAAGGGCGGAGAGGTCCGGGTGGATGCCGTCTCTTCCACCAAGCAGGCCATCGATGTGCTCAAGAACCGGAATTACGATGTAATCGTCTCGTATTTCCAGCTCCCCGAGGTAAACGGCATCGAGTTTCTTCCCGAGATGAACGGCGTCGAGCTGCTCCAGTACCTCAAGTCCCACGGGAACCCCACACCGTTCATCCTCTACACCCGGCTGGGCCGCGACCGGATCCTTCTCGAGGATCTGAACAGCGCAGGGGAAGTCGTGTTTCCGAAGGGTGTCGAACCCCGCACTCCGCTCTCCGAGCTCCGGGACCTGATCTACCAGGCCGTGCTCCGGAAGAAACTGGAACGGGACCAGACGCTGCGCACCGATCTCCTCTCATCAATCCTCTCCCTTACCCCGATCTGGATCTGCCAGATCCGGGGAGGGGTGATGGAGTGGACGAATACGCCCATGTCGGCCGGCCTGGGGTATGATGACGGCGGTCTGGTGGGGAAGAACGCGACCGCTCTCTTCGCAGACCGGGAATCGTTCGAACGGGCCTCCCGGGAACTGACCCTGAGCATCGACGGAAACGGGTGGGGGCGGGCCGAAACCCTCCTGAAGAAGAAAGACGGGAGCCCGGTCCACTGCATCCTGAAGGTCCATGCCATCGACTCCCACGACCCGGCCCGGGGCCAGGTGATGATCATCGAGGATATCACCGAGAAGAAAAGGCTGGAGGAGGCCGTCAGGGAGAGCGGGATCCGGACCCGGGAACTGCTGATGCATGCCGGCAGCCTGATCATGAAACTGGATCTTGCGGGGACTATTACCTTCTTCAATACCTATGCCCAGACCTTCTTCGGGTATTCCGAACAGGAAGTGCTCGGGAAGAATATCGTCGGCACGCTGATTCCCTCCGGAGAAACTGATGGCCGGGATGCGACCGGTTTTGCGAGCGACGTGGCCCTGAACGGGGAAGGGGTCGCCATCCGGATCAGCGGCATGCGGATCCGGGACGGTTCCCCGGTCTGGGTGGCATGGACCACGAAAGCTATCCGGGATGCCGCCGGGCACGTCAGCGAAGTGGTCTGCATCGGCCATGACATTACCGATCGTACCAGCCGGGAGCGTCCGCGGATCAGCACGGCCATGTGGAAGGACCGGGTGATCGGAGGGACCGACGTCGAAGATGGTGTCTTTGACGCGGTCTTCTCCATCTGCCTCGAGATCTCCCGGGAGGGCCGCGAGGGCAAGAAGGTCGGCACGGCGTTTGTCATCGGCGATGCCGAGAACGTGCTCGCCAAGTCCCGCCAGCTCATCCTCAACCCTTTCGCCGGTCACCAGACAGCGGACCGGATGGTTACCAACCACGATATCAAGGAGAATATCAAGGAGCTCGCCCAGCTGGACGGGGCGTTCGTGATCCGGGGCGATGGGCTGATCGAGGCGGCCGCCCGCTACATCACCATCGACACCAGTGCTGTGGGAATTCAAAAAGGGCTCGGGACGCGGCATTCCTCGGTCGCGGGAATCACCCTGGTGACCAATGCCATCGGGATCGTGGTCTCCCAGAGCGGGGGGAAGATCTCCATCTTCCGGGACGGGCGGATAGTGCAGGAGATCGCCTGAGAGGCAGCCGACGCTTTTCTTGTGCTGCCGGCAGCATCCACTCTTCCCGGCCGAATAGTTGAATGTCCGGGAAGCTGACCGGATCTGTGCTATGGACCCTGCCCCCCCCGTGCCGGAAAGCGGCCTCTCGCGGTCACTCGGTCTTGCCGAAGTCACCCTCTCGGGGATCGGCATCATCCTCGGGGCCGGGATCTACGCCCTGATCGGGACAGCCGCGGCCGGGGCAGGCAACGCGGTCTGGCTCTCGTTTGCGATCTCGGCGGTCGTTGCCCTCTTCACCGCGCTCAGCTATGCCGAACTCTCCTCCATGTTTCCGCAGGCAGGGGCGGAATACGAGTATACCGTGGCAGCCGTGGGGGAGTTCGTGGCCTTCGTGGTCGGGTGGCTGATCATATTCTCCGGGATTGTGGGTGCAGCCGCCGTCGCGCTCGGGTTTGCCGGCTACCTGGGCAGCCTGCTGGCAGTCCCCCACATTCTTGCCGCGGGGGTGCTGATCATCATCCTCTCGGCCATCCTCATCATCGGCATCCGCGAGAGTGCGCTGGTGGCAGGGGTCTTCACCCTGATCGAAGGCGGGGGGCTCGTCCTGGTGATCATCGCCGGCCTCCCCTACCTCGGGAGCGTCGACTACTTCGAGATGCCGCTTGGCGCACCCGGCCTGTTCACCTCGGCCGCCCTGGTCTTCTTCGCCTACATGGGATTCGAGGAGATGGTCAAGTTCTCGGAAGAGACCACCGAGCCGGAACGTACCGTGCCAAAGGCGCTGATGCTCGCGCTCGCCGTCTGCACGGTTCTCTATATTCTGGTCTGCGTCTCGGCGGTGAGTGTCGTGGGATGGGAGGGCCTTGCCGCGTCAGAGGCCCCGTTCGCCGAGGTCGCGGTTGCCGCGTGGGGACCGGGGGCGGCAGGGGTGCTCTCAATCATCGCCCTCTTCGCCACGGCGAACACCGTGCTCCTGATGCTGCTCGCCTCCTCCCGGATCAGCTACGGTATGGCCCGGTCAGGGACCCTGCCCCGTCCCCTCTCCCGGGTGCACCTGACCCGGCGGACACCCTGGGTGGCGATCATCGTGGTGGGGTTCGGTGCAGCCCTCTTCCTCTTCTCCGGGGATATCGGGTTTGTGGCCAATGTCTCGAACTTCACCCTGTTCGTTACCTTCCTCGTGGTGAACGCGGCGGTGATCATCCTCAGGTTCCAGGATCCGGGACGGGCCCGCCCATTCCGGGTGCCGGGCAGAATCGGGGTGCTGCCGGTGCTGCCCATCTTCGGCATCGCCTCCTGTCTCTTCCTCTTCATCCAGCTGACCCCCGAGGTGATCGGGATCGGTTTGGTCCTGACCATCATCGGCGGTATTGCCGCCCTGTTTGCCGGGAGAAGGGTAAGTTCTGGAGGGCAGGAATCCCGATAAGATCGGGGTCACCCCCGGAAGCCGGATCGATAGGGGGTGTTGGTGACGAGGCACGAAGCGGTTTTGGCCATGATCATGGAAAGATCACGGGAGTCTCTCCAGTCTTCCGTGACCAGTTCCGCGAGGCAACCTCCTTCAATCCGCTCACGGATGAGGGGGAGGTAAGGTCGTTCATCGGGCGTGGCATGCCGCTCCGCAATGCGGTAGAGGCGGAGGAGTTCTGGCCGAAACGCCGCGGTGCCCCGGGCAATGGCCTGCCCGGTCAGCTCGAGCAGTGCCCCGCGGTCGGACTCGAGACCCGTCAGGTCTGCCCGGAGCAGGGCCCGGATAAAGGCGCACAGCGACATATCGGAGCGGACGCACTCCTGCTCGTCCATCACCTTGAGCTCGACGCAGGGGCGGGAGAACCTGATGATGACGCCGTACGAGGCGACCCATTCCTCGCAGAGCACCGATCCGTCCCGGAGCCGGAGTTCCCGGTACATATCCCCGAGCCAGGAGCAGTATTCCTCGCGTGAATGGAGCAGCCCCGGGACGATCCCGTTGCAGATCCCGGGGATCTGCCGCTGGTTCTCCCGGTAGAAGAGGAGCCGGCTGTCCATGGATCCGGAGACGGCCCCTTCAACAAACGGTGAGGCGGCGCTGACGGCAGCGAGGTAGGGAAGGAGGGACCGGAGGGAATTGAAGAGGGCGACCATGGACGAATCATCGTCATAACTCAGGTTCACCTGGAGCGACTGGATATTGAGCCATCCGTGCTGGGAGAGTCCGAAGATACGGTCGTACACCGCATAGTACTCCTGTTCCTCCTGGTCCCAGACTGCGGTCTCGGGAAGATGGAGCGTGGGATGCATTCCGAGCCCGAGCAGGCGATACCGCCCGCCGAACTTCCGGGAGAATGCATCCACCCCGCGAAAGACCATCGCCTCGAGCTCCCTGATGGTTGGAGCAGGGTGATCGGGGACCACTTCGATGACCGTTTTCTGGAGTTCCTTTGTGAGATGGACGCTCCCAAACGGCGCCTGCGATGTCCGAATCCCCGCAAGTTCGGCAAGGATCAGGTCGGATTCGGGCCGGGGGGAGAGCTCCGGGCTGTTGATCGAGTATTCATGCTCGGTGCCGATCAGCATCGAAAATCGTCTCCGAGGGGAATTTCTGCGACTTTATCGGTATCGGGTTCCGGTATCCTGCAGATGATATCGAGCTCGCCGGGAGAGAGGGATTGCGCCAGCCGCACCAGCTCCTCCCTGGCTACCGCAAAGAGGCGGGCGTAAGCCTCAGGTTCGCCCCGGAGAAGACCAGCCAGGGGGCAGATATGATCCTGCTTCAGCCAGATCTCGAGCACACTGCCCGCCAGATCGAAGGTGAAGGGCCCGGCCCGGCAGGTCTCGGGCTTGACGGTATGGATTCGGCAGCGTCCGCGATCGAACATCACGCACATACCGTCCTCGCGGCCTGCAAGGCAGGCGTATCCCCGGTATTCGATGGTTCCGAAGGGGTGTCCGGCCGAGATAATATCGTCGATCCGGTCCCGGGTAAGCGGCGGATGCGCCTCGCGGCAGCATTGGCCCCCGCACCGGTCACAGATGGCCTCGGCAATAAAAAACCATGAATCGGTCATAACGTGGTCACTTCTCCAGGAGATGTGAGATGATGGCACGGTAGACATCGGGATAGAGATCATCTTCCCCGCCTTCGAGCGAAGGATTGTCGTTCACCTCGATGACCGTACAGTCCCCGTTGCTCGATTTCAGGTCGACTCCGTAGAGGCCGTTCCCGATAGCAGAAGCGGCCGCAATCCCGGCCGCCGTGACCGGTCCGGGGGCCTGTTCTGCCGGGATGCTCTCCACCCTGCAGTATACCAGGTGACCGTCGACCAGATCCTGGATCTTGAAGGTGGTGTCCGGGATCGTGTACTTGCAGACGTAGAGGAGTTCACCGTTCAGCACCCCCACCCGCCAGTCAAACCGGCTCTCGATGAACTGCTGGACGACGATCCAGTCGGACATCCGGATGAAGCGTTTCGCGACCTGGAGGAATTCGTCGGGATCCTGCACCTTCTCCACCCGCAGCGAGAATGAGGTGGACGGCTCCTTGAGGATGATCGGGGATCCGATCTCCTCGAAAATTTCACGGATACGGGGAAGGGTGAGATTGGACCGGGAGAGGAAGAGGGTCCGGGGAATGGGCACGCCGCTCTGCATGAGACGGGAGTACATATTGATCTTGTCCGAGCAGATCCGAATCGAAGCCGGATCGTCGATGACCGGGATTCCGTTCGCCTCGGCCATGCGGGATGCGACGTAGGTTACATTCAGGGGGTCGGTCCGTGCCCTGATGAAGAGGGCATCCATCATCGGAATCTTCCTGATATCGACCGGGAAAAGGAACTCGGTCGAATGGCCCATCTCCTCTGCCACATCCCGGCAGCGGATCAGGGCATGGAGCTGCTCGGCGCTCGAAAGGGTTTTCCTGTCCACGAAGATGCCGAGACGACTCATAGGAACTCCTGGCCTGAAAGGCAGCCCCTGAGGAGGGATTTTTCAACCGGTGAGAGCGTGGAGTACCGGGTCGGGGTGAGCGATGAAAGGAGGTAGTGCCCATCGCGGTGAATCCAGACCATGGTGACCAGGGGGATATGGAACTCGGAAAAGAGCAGTTCCGCAGAGCGTGCGAGCTCCTCCTCCCCGAATCCCTGGATACGCCCGAATATGGCGTGAGTTTGTACCACGTCATCATCATCGTCGAGGGGCTGGTAACAGAACGGGTACTTTCCGCTGTTGGTGATGTGCCGGATCACGTCCCGAGCCGCGTCCATGCTCTGCACGACGGCATACTCGGATGCGCAGGAGAAGTAGTTGAGACCGTAGAGGATGGCCGGCACCTTTCCGCAGGACTGGGAGATGGTGCACTCGGCAACCGGAATCCCGGCCCGCGATGCCCGGTCCAGGCAGACCGGGACGATGTAGGCATCCAGTACCGAGCTGCTGCCGGGAAATATCTGCGTTCCGGAAAGCTCCCGGGAGAGGATGAAGTAGTAGGGTTCTGTCTTGTAGCTGTAATTCTCGCTCACCACATACAGGCTGCCCCTGCGATGAACCAGGTAAAGTGCACCGCTTACCAGCCTGCCGACCGGTTTTACTCGTGCCGTCTCACCGGGAGACGGCAGGCTATGGTGTGGAAGCTCTTCGGGAGGGGATGAGATATCAGGGGGACTCTCGTTCATCCGGTGATCAGCACTCTCCGGCGATCGGTGGAATCAGGCAGGACGGGAGCAGCCGTGTGATAGGAACAGCGTCGGGAGATGACATGATAATCAGGGAAAAGAGCCTTTTTTTCCGAATGATTCGGGATAGACATGCACGACCACAGGCCGCAGGTGCGGCTTTCCGTTTACGCTCGCCATAGCTATGATTCACCATTAAGGATATAAACCTGGCTGTCAGCAGGGAGCCCGGATCCCGGAAATCCGGCTTATTGAACACATTTTATACCCGGGTTCCCGGACCGCGGCACCGGGATCAACTCTATGAGCTCCGGAGTCGGGATTCTGGTATGCCACGTTTCACCTGCTGCATCATTCTCCTCCTGGCATGCTGCATCCTGTCCGTCGCTGCATCCGCCCATGTTCCGGAAATTGCCGGCGGACAGATCACGGTCGTCCCGGACGCGGAGAAGTCATACGCCTGGTACGGCATCCTTGAGGACCCTGATGAGACCGATCTCTACCTCCTCACGGTCGGGGAGGGAGGGGAGATCCGGCTCCACCTCTCGACACCGGGCCCGGAGACTGCCCCCTCACTGGTGCTCACCGGTCCCGGCCTGGAGAGCACGGGGCCGCTGCCCGCGACTATCGCTCTTCCCGGAGGGTGGGGAGGTATCGTTCTTCCTCCGGACCGGCAGGCTATGGCTTCCTATGAACCGTTCACCCCGATGGCTCTCTATGACCGTGCCGATCTCTCCCTCCGTGCTCCTGTCGCGGGAGAGTACCGGGTCCTCGTTACCGGTGACGAGGGGCGCTACACGCTCGCCACCGGGTATCTCGAGGAGTTCAGTATCGCCGAATGGGTGCTTGTTCCCGTCCAGGTGCTCTCCGTCAGGATCTGGCAGGGACAGCCGCTTCTCCTCGTTCTCCTGCCGATCATCGGTTCCGTTGCAGCCGGGGCGGCCTGGTTCAGGAAGCGGGCTGCGGCGGTCCGGCTCTGGCCCGCCGCCTGGCTTCTTGCTCTTGCCGGCTTCTCGTACATCGGCTCCGGGATCCTGATCATCGCAGAGATGATGCTCGCCGGAATGGTAACCGGACCGGACAGCACCATGGTCATCACGATCCTCTTTGCCTCCATTCCCCTGGTGGTCGGAGGACTGATGGTGAGGAACGCCGGGCGCCTCACCGGGCCGCCCTCTCCCGGAGGCAGGGGTTTAATCCTGCTGTATGGTATCCTCGGATTTGTCTTCTGGGCCGGGGTGATCATCGGTCCGGTCCTGGCGGTTGCGGCGGCATGCATGCCGGAATGCTCACCGTGCCGGGGGGAGGGGGAACCATAGTGCGTGAAGGGTGGCAACGATCATCCCCGGGATCGGGCGACCGTACGGGGCTACTACGCCGAAGGTTCCTTCGGGTTCCGGAACCGGGACAAAACTATATCACAGGATGCTGGTACATACTCTCCTTACGGGGGAACAATGGAAAGGGGATCTGTGCTCGAACTGACCGATCTCACCTGGGAGAAGACCGTCGAAAAAACCGATCTCCCGGTTCTCGTGATGTTCTACAGCCCGACCTGCCCGCACTGCAGGACCATGGAACCATATTTCCGCCAGTATGCACAGCAATTTGAAGGAACTGCCGTATTTGCCCGAATCAATATTACCGTGAACCAGTGGACGGCAGAACGGTACGGCGTGAGGAGCACCCCGACCTTCAAGATGTTCTGCAACGGGAGACCGTTCCAGGAAATGGTGGGAGCGGTATATCCGGCACTCCTGAAGCGCATGGTTGAGGAGGCGCTGAAGGATGGTTCCGAGTGCGTGCGGAAGTCAACGGAAATCAGCTATGATATTACCGGATACGGATAATAACTGAGACAGGATTTCCCTGATCACGATACCATACGGAAGTGGCGAAATGAAATTGCGAATACACCACCCTGGTACAACCCTCATCTTCCTGATCTGCTTCTTTGTTTGTGGATCAATGGTGACAGCAGAGCTGTCAGCGGCCACTGGTGAGCGTGGAATTGTCTGGGAGAATACCGAATCATTATCCCTCGTGTCCCGGGAAATTATCATCAGTCCCGAAAATGTAGCCGTTTACGCTGTTCCAATCCCCAACCTCACCTCTGCAACACTGGAAAAGCTCGTCTATCCTTCACGTCTCCCCGGCGATACGAATTTGATACCGGATTCTTCCGGGGGGACCGAATCCTCAGGAACGGCAGGA
>JAAEET010000050.1 GCA_013415565.1 Methanomicrobiales archaeon | reverse complement strand
GATCTCACCGGTCCTTCCTTCCAGGATCTCACCGGAAGCAATCATTACCTGGGATATGGTCACTTCGGTCCCGAAGAGGGAGTATTCCTTGGTGTCGCGGGAGAGGATCACCGGGAGCGGAGTGTGTTCGAGATCCATCCCCCGCCCGATCAGTTCTGTCCCGAACGCGATCGGGTCAAGACCGGTGATTCCTGCCAGGTAATCAACCGAGGTCTTGTCAAGGGGTGTGGTGGTCGACATCTTCAGCACCAGGGTATCGGAGAGAATGCCAGCCAGCAGCATGCCGGCCACCGGGGGATCGGGCTCGATCCTGGCTTCCATCCATTTCCGGGTAATGATGGTCGAGGTGGACCCCACCGGCTCGTTCTGGAACCGGACCGGCTTTAAGGTGGAGATTGCCCCCAGGCGGTGGTGATCGATTACCTCGAGGATCTCGGCCGTCTCAATTCCGTCCACGGCCTGTGCATATTCGTTGTGATCGAGCAGGATCACCTGTTTCTGGATCTCTTCGAGGAAGGTATTCCGGGAGATCATGCCGATGAGCTTCCCCTCCCGGTCCACTACGCAGCCCGTGCGGTACTTGGAGTCGGTCACCAGCTTCTTGGCATAGGCGAGCGGGTCTCCCGGGCGGAGCACCGGGACATCGGTGGCCAGTACCTGCCCGGCCGGGAGCGAGAGGTGCATCATCCGGCCGACGGAGAATGCATCGAGGGGGCTTGCCAGGATTGAAACTCCCTTCTCCCGGGCGGCATCAAGCGTCCGGGTCCCGACCGGGGCACCCTCGGCGATGACCAGGGCTGCGATCCCGGAGGAGATTAAGGCAAGCTGGACCGGCTCGTTGTCCCCCACGACAGCGATATCCTCGCAGGTCAGCCGGGAGAGGGCCACGTGAAGGGCATCGATCACGATGACCACCTTGCCGCAGATCTCATCCTGTCCGCCGTTACAGATTTCGGCATCGAGGATCCGGGCAAGCGTGGCGAGAGGGATCGGGCCGATGGAGAGCTGCGCCTCGCGGCGCGGGGTGACGTAGGCCTTGGCAAGGCCGTACTCGGAAACGATCCCCAGGAACCGCCCGCCGGCGTCGGTGACCGGGATGTTGCGCACCTCGTACTCGTCCATCATCGCCGCCACATCGATGGTCGGCATATCGGACGCTGCCCGCTGGGTATAGAAGAAGGGGATGTCGCTGACACATGGTTCGACGCTGGTGACCGGTTGCGGAGCCTCAAGGCCGAAGAACGAGAGCGCATACCGGGTCTCAGCGTTCAGGTCGCCGGAGTAGGCCGGGATGTACTTACCCGGATCGCGGCGGTTGAGCAGTGCGGCGTATCCGATAACGCTGCCGATGCTGTCGGTATCCGGCTGGCGGTGCCCGATCACGTATACCTGCTGCACTTGGTTCCCCCCCTCATAATCCCACAAGTGTGGGGAGTACAGGTGTTTAAGGTTCACCCTCGCGGACGGGGTTACGATCGGGAACATGTTCATCTTTTGCGAAGCGGTCCCTGGCCTTCCGGTTTTCCATGAAGAGGATCTCTTTATGCTTCCAGAGGAAACCTGATCCCGCAGAAGATGAAGAAGATCGTCATCAGGGGAGCACGGCAGCATAACCTCAAGAATATCACCGTCGAGCTGCCCCGGGACAAGTTCATCGTGATCACCGGGCTCTCGGGGTCCGGTAAGTCCACGCTCGCCTTCGACACCATCTACGCCGAGGGTCAGCGCCGCTACGTCGAGTCGCTCTCGTCCTACGCCCGCCAGTTCCTCGGGCTGATGAGCAAGCCCGACGTGGACGCCATCGAGGGCCTCTCCCCTGCCATTTCCATCGAGCAGAAGAGCACCAGCAAGAATCCCCGGAGCACCGTGGGGACGGTAACCGAGATCTACGATTACCTCCGGCTCCTCTACGCCCGGATCGGCGTCCCTTACTGCCCGGAGCACAACATCCGGATCGAGTCGCAGTCCCCGGAGCGGATCGCCGACCTCATCACCGCAGAGGTGAGGGGTAGGGTCACCATCCTCGCCCCGGTGGTCCGGCAGAAGAAAGGGACCTACCAGCAGCTGGTGAAGGATCTGAACCGCGAGGGATACATGCGGGTCAGGATCAACGGGGAAATCCGGAGGACCGATGAAGAGTTCACCCTCGAGCGCTACCGGAAGCATGATATCGAGGTGGTGATCGACCGGCTGGACCCGTCGGACCGGACCCGGCTGGTCGAAGCCTGCGAAAACGCGCTGGCAAAGTCGGGAGGGCTGCTCATCGCCGTCGATGAAGAAGGCAGGGAGTCCCTCTTCTCCTCCACCATGGCATGCCCGGTCTGCGGCATGACCTTCGAGGAGCTCCAGCCGCGGATGTTCTCCTTCAACAGCCCGTTCGGCGCCTGCGGGGAGTGCAATGGCCTCGGTATCAGGATGGACTTCGATCCCGACCTCATCATCCCGGACAAGAACCTCTCCATTGCAGACGGTGCCGTTGCCCTGTACCGGAACTTCCTGGACGGGTACCGGAGCCAGTACCTCGCTGCGGTGGCCCGCCACTACGGGTTCTCCATCTTTACCCCGGTCAAAGATCTCACCGAGGAGCAGTACGATGCCCTGATGTTCGGGTCGTCCGACCGGATCCGGTTCTCCATGCGGATGAGGAACGGCGACGCCCACTGGGCCCATACGGGGGAATGGGAGGGACTCGTCCCCCAGTCCGAGCGGCTCTACCACCAGACCCAGTCCGAGTACCGGAAGCGGGAACTCGAGAAATTCATGCGCATCTCACCCTGCCCCGCCTGCGGGGGAAAGCGCCTGAAGGAAAAGGTGCTGGCGGTCAGGATCCATGACTGCTCGATCATCGATATCACCGACCTCTCGATCTCGTCCTGCACCCGCTTCTTCCGCGATCTCGACCTGACCGAGAAGGAGCGGGAGATCGCCCGCCAGATCCTGAAGGAGATCACCAGCCGCCTCGATTTTCTGGAAAAAGTCGGCCTCGGCTACCTGACCCTCTCCCGGAACGCCGGCACCCTGTCCGGAGGAGAAGCGCAGCGGATCCGCCTGGCCACCCAGATCGGGTCGAACCTGATGGGTGTTCTCTATGTCCTCGATGAACCCTCCATCGGGCTCCACCAGAAGGACAACCAGAAACTGATCGATACCCTCAGGAGACTCCGGGATCTCGGAAACACCCTGGTCGTGGTGGAACACGACGAGGATACCATCCGGAGCGCCGACCATGTCGTTGACATGGGGCCCGGCGCCGGCCTCCATGGCGGGCATGTCGTGGCACAGGGAACACCGGCGCAAATCTCACGGAACAAAGCCTCCCTTACCGGGCAGTACCTCGCCGGGACGCTCGCAATCGAAAACCCGGCCCACCGGCGACCGCACGACCGGTACCTGCGGATCTCCGGCTGCCGGGAGAACAACCTGAAGGACATCACGGTCGAGTTCCCCATCGGCGTCTTCACCGTGGTCACGGGTGTTTCAGGCAGCGGGAAGTCAACCCTCATCTACGATACGCTGTACCAGGCCCTCCAGAAGAAACTCTACCATTCCCGGGTCACGCCCGGCGCCTACCGGAACCTCGAGATCGGTAGCGAGATCGACCGGGTGATCGTGATCGACCAGAGCCCGATCGGCAGGACACCGCGGAGCAACCCCGCAACCTACACCAAGGTCTTTGACGAAATCCGCCGGGTATTTGCCGGGACGAAAGAGGCAAAGCTCCGGGGCTACAAGCCTGGCCGGTTCTCCTTCAACCTGAAAGGCGGACGGTGCGAAGCCTGCGAGGGCGACGGCCTGATCAAGATCGAGATGAACTTCCTGCCTGACGTGTATATCGAGTGCGAGGAATGCCGGGGGAAGCGCTACAACCGGGAGACCCTCGAGGTGAAGTACAAGGGAAAATCGATCGCGGATGTGCTGGATATGACCGTGGAGGAGGCCCTCCAGCTCTTCGCGAACATCCCGACCATCCGCCACAAGCTCGAAACCCTCTCTGATGTCGGCCTCGATTACATCAAGCTCGGCCAGAGTTCGACCACCCTCTCGGGCGGCGAGGCCCAGCGGATCAAGCTCACGAGGGAGCTCTCCAAGAAAGCCACCGGGAAAACGCTTTATCTTCTCGATGAGCCGACAACGGGGCTGCACTTCCACGATGTGAAGAAGTTGATCGCCGTCCTGAACCGTCTGGTGGACAAGGGAAACACCGTGGTGGTGATCGAGCACAACCTCGATGTCATCAAATCGGCCGACCATATCATCGATCTGGGACCGGACGGCGGCGATGATGGCGGCACGGTGGTGGCCACCGGCTCGCCTGAAGAGGTGGCATGCAACGGGAAGAGTTATACCGGACTCTTCCTGAGAAAGATGCTGGCACGCCCATGATTGCTCCTCCTTCCCTCCCCCATGACCCCGGCTGCTACCTTTTTTCGGACGGGGAGGGCGCGATCCTCTATGTCGGGAAGGCGAAAGACCTGAAGAAACGGGTGGCAAGCTATTTCCGGAAGAGCGGCCATGACCAGAAGACCGGGATGATGCTCGGGGCTGCGGCGGGTCTCGATTTCATCGTCACCGGATCGGAAGTCGAGGCCCTGATCCTCGAAAATTCCCTGATCAAGAAGCATCAGCCGCGGTTCAACATCAATCTCCGGGACGCAAAGCAGTACGCCTATATCCAGCTCACCGCGGAGCCCTTCCCGGCCGTCAGGATCGCACGGAGGGCGGCCGGTGAAGGATCCTTCTTCGGCCCCTTCGTGTCTGCCGCGGAACGGGACTACGTCCGCGATGTGGTGAGGAAGACCTTCCGGCTCCGGACCTGCAGGAAACTCCCGAAACGGGCCTGCCTCCGCTACCACATCCACACCTGCAGTGCCCCCTGCATCGGCGAAGTGACCCAGGACCGGTACGATGAGGCGGTCCGGAAAGCCTCGCTCGTCCTGAAAGGGAGGACCGGGGAGCTCCTGGCATCCCTCCGGGAAGAGATGGGTTCCGCCGCAGCATCGGAACAGTTCGAGCACGCCATGCATCTCCGCGACCAGATCCGGGCCCTCGAACGACTCTCGGAGCGGCAGGATATCGCCCGGAGAAAGGAGGGGGACGAGGACATCATCAATTACGCCGTCCATTCGGGAACCGTGCACCTGATGCTCTTCAACGTCTACCGGGGAACGCTCGGGAACAAGAGCGAGTACACCTTTGACGGGCATCCCGATTTCCTTGAGGAATTCCTGGTCCAGTACTACTCCGACAACCCGGTCCCGGCCGAGCTGATCCTCCCTGAGGAGCCCGGAGATTCGCTGGCGGAGTTCCTCTCGGTGAAGAGGGGAAAGAAGGTGACGGTCACCGTCCCGAAGATTGGGGCCAAGAGGCGGCTGCTTGACCTGGTCGCCCGGAATATCGAGGCGGTGTTCCTCGGCGGCCAGGCAAAGATCCTCGAGCTCCAGGAAGCGCTCACCCTCGATTCGCCCCCGTCGGTCATCGAGTGTTTCGACATCTCGCATCTCTCAGGTTCCTCGGTGGTGGGATCCATGGTCCGGTTCAGGGACGGGCGTCCCGACAAGAAGAACTACCGGCGGTTCCGTATCAGGACCGTTGAGGGGATCGATGATCCGGCATCGATCGCCGAGGTTGTCCGGCGGCGCTATACCCGCCTTGTCCGGGAAGGGGGCGATCTCCCCGACCTGATCCTCATCGACGGCGGGAGGATCCAGATGCAGGCCGCCCAGAGAGAACTGAACGCGCTCGGGCTCGGGGTTCCGGTCATCGCCCTCGCCAAGAAGAACGAGGAGATCTTTGTCCCCGGCCGGGCCCGGCCGCTCCCGCTCTCCCGGAAGGAGAAAGGATCCCTCTACCTCCAGGAGATCCGGGACGAGGCCCACCGGTTCGCCATCGCGTATCACCGGCTGCTTCGGAAGAAGGAGATGACGGCATGACCGGGTTCTCGCTCCGTGCCCCGTTCCCTGCCCGCGGCTCCCAGCCGGAGGCCATCGGGAAGCTGGTCGACGGTATGGAGCGAAACGAGCGCTTCCAGACGCTGCTCGGGGTGACCGGTTCGGGGAAGACCTACACCATGGCAAACGTGATTGCCCGGGTGCAGAAACCGACCCTGGTCATCGCCCACAACAAGACCCTTGCCGCCCAGCTCTGGAACGAGTTCAAAGAGTTCTTCCCGGAAAACCGGGTCGAGTACTTCGTCTCCTATTACGATTACTACCAGCCCGAATCCTACATTCCCCAGCGGGATCAGTACATCGAGAAGGATGCCCAGATCAATCCCAAGATCGAGCAGCTCCGCCTCTCGGCGACCGCATCGGTCCTCTCCCGGCCCGATGTGATCGTGGTCGCTTCGGTCTCCTGCATCTACGGCCTCGGCCGGCCGGAGCACTACCGGAACATGGGATTCGAGATCAGTGTCGGTGACCGGATCAGCAGGAAGGACCTGCTCACCAGCCTGATCACGAGCCTGTATGAGAGAAACGACCTCGATCTGGTTCCCGGGCGGTTCCGGGTGAAGGGTGACACCATCGACCTCGTCCCGGGATACTTCAACAACATCATCAGGATCGAGCTCTTCGGGGACGAGATCGACCGGATCTCGGAGATCGACCGTATCACCGGTGCCCTGGTGGAGAAGATGTCCTACTTCTACGTCTTTCCCGCCCGGCACTACGTGATCCCGCCGGAACTCCAGAAGCTGGCGCTCTCCTCCATCCGCGAGGAGCTCGACCAGCGCCTCCCCGAGCTCGGGATGCTGGAAGCGCACCGCCTCGAGCAGAGGACCCTCTACGATATCGAGATGATCGAGGAGACCGGGACCTGCAAGGGGATCGAGAACTACTCGCGTCACTTCGATTTCCGGAAACCCGGTGAGAAGCCCTACTGCCTCCTCGATTACTTCCCTCATGATTTTCTTCTCTTCATCGATGAGAGTCACCAGACCATCCCCCAGCTCCACGGTATGTACCGGGGCGACCGGTCACGCAAGGAATCGCTGGTCGAGTACGGATTCCGCCTGCCAAGCGCGTTTGACAACCGGCCCCTGATGTTCCGCGAGTTCGAGCAGTACATGCGCCATGTCGTCTTTGTCTCGGCAACACCCGGTCCCTACGAACTTTCGATCTCCTCGCAGGTGGTCGAGCAGATCATCCGCCCGACCGGGCTGGTCGATCCCGTGGTGGAGATCCGCCCGATCGCCCGTCAGACCGATGATGTGATGCGGGAGATCAGGACAGCAATCGGACGCGGAGACCGGATCCTGCTCACGACGCTCACCAAGCGGCTCGCCGAGGAACTGACCGAGTTCCTGGCCGGGAAAGGGGTCAGGACCCGCTACCTCCACTCGGAGATCGACACCCTCGAGCGGACCGAGATCATCCGGCAGCTCCGCCTGGGAAAATTCGATGTCCTGGTCGGGATCAACCTGCTGCGGGAAGGACTCGATATCCCGGAGGTGGGGTTCATCGGGATCCTCGATGCCGACAAGGAAGGGTTCCTCCGCGATGCCCGCAGCCTCATCCAGATCATCGGAAGGGCGGCGCGGAACATCAATGCAAAAGTCGTCCTCTACGCAGATTCGGTGACCGATTCGATCCGCGAAGCGGTCTCGGAGACCGAGCGGCGGCGGACGCTCCAGATGGAATACAACCGGATCCACGGCATCATACCGGAGACCATCATCAAGGCCATCCCGGAGAAAGAGGTCGATCTGAAGGACACCAAACATATTCCCCGGCAGGACATCCCGAACCTGATCGTGGAACTCGAGGCGAAGATGAAGATCGCCGCCGAAAACCTCGAGTTCGAGGATGCCATCCGGATCCGCGACCGGATCCGGAGCCTGAAGGAGCGGCAGGGAGAGGAGTAATCACCGGACCACTCATTTACTCTGCTCGTGGCTTGCCATTATTATCTTGATTGTGCCGGTAGAGGACGAGAGCATCTTTGATTCAAAATCAGCGGACGAAAAAATCTTTATTAAAAAAGAGATATGTGCCGTTCTCCCCCTATGGCGGGAAATTCAGCACGTTGATATAGTTGTTCTTCACTTCGGTGTCCTCCTTGCCGAACTCGTCCATCACTTTGAGGATGACGGTGTACTGGCCCGGTTCATTGAAGGTGTAGATCTGCTTGGCCTCACCCGGGTAGATGACCGCCAGGTTCTGCCCGTTCTTCAGGATGAGCCACTGGCGTTCGGTCACCTTCCCGACCGATATGTCGGAGAGGAGGATGGTGAGTGGGGCAGACCCGGTCACCGGGTCGGCCACGAACTCGGCATCCAGCGGGGAAATCACCTGGATGGTCTTGGTGATCGAATCGCTTCCCGCAAGCCCGGTGACCGAGAGGGTGATGTCATAGGTGCCGGGTTTCGGGTAGTTATGGATGGGGTTTCTCTCGGTCGAGACGTAGCCGTCCCCGAACCGCCAGCTCCAGCGGAGCGGGCTTCCCAGCGACCGGTCGTTGAAGGCCACGGTGAGGGGTGCGGTGTTGGCCGGGTTGCTGGTGGTGAACACGAAGTCCGCCTTCAGGCCCTGTTCAACGATGATGTACCCCTCCTTGGTCTCCGTATCCTCGCCGGCATCGTTTGCCACCGTCAACTCGACGCTGAAAGTTCCCGGACCGGCGAAGACATGGACCGGGTTCTGATCATTGGACGTGCCGCCGTCACCGAAGGTCCAGGACCAGCTGGTCGGGTTGCCGGCCGATGTGTCCTTGAATTCGACGGCAAGCGGGCTCGTGCCGGACGTAATATTCGCCGTGAACCCGGCGACCGGGAGCTCGGTGACCGTGATCAGGTTGGTCTTCGTGATCGTATCGGCACCGGCATTGTTGTTCACGGTGAGGGTGACCGTGTAGACTCCCGGCTTCTTGTAGAGGTAGTAAGGATTCTGCTGGACGGAGTAGCCGCCGTCACCGAACTTCCAGAGCCACTTGGAAGGCTTCCCGTCCGATGTGTCGGTGAACTGCACCAGCAGGGGTGCCGGCCCCTCGACCGGCTCGGCCGTGAACCCGGCGACCGGGGTCTCCACTACGGAGATATAGTTCTCCTTGATGATTTGTCCCTCGCCACCGGTATTCTGGGCAAGGAGGGCGACGGTATAGACACCGGGCTTCTGGTAGGTGTGGATGGGGTTCTGCTGGTTGACGCCGATGACCTTCACCCCGTCCCCGAAGTCCCAGGACCAGATAGTCGGGTTATTGATCGAGAGATCGGTGAACTGGACGGTCAGCGGCGCCGTGCCGAGAAGCGGGCTTGCCGTGAAATCGGGGACCGGGATGGGCGGGGTGATGGTGAAACCTGATGCCAGCATTCCGCTCTTGTCATCGGTGTTCCTGACCACCACGTTCCAGGCCCCGATCGCTTTTCCGGTCAGGTCGAAGGTGCAGGTGATGGTGGTCTGGTTCACGACGGTAACCCCGGTTGCCTGGATCGGATACTGGCCGTTCCTGGTCAGCTGGACAATGGCGCCGCTCCGGAACCCGGTCCCGGTCAGCGCAGTGATGGCGACCGAACCGTCATTGGCTCCCCTCGTGGGGCTGATCCCGGTAACCGTCGGGGCAGGATATTCGACACTGAATGCATCGGTGAGGATCCCGTACTGGCCGTCATCATTCTCGACCACGATATTCCAGAGTCCTGCTGCCACACCGGCAAGATTCGCGGTGCATGTGATCTTCCCACGGTGAACGACAATGACACCGGTTGCATTGATATCCGGTTCTCCGAGCTTCGTGAAGGTGACCGATGCACCGGGACGGAATCCCGATCCGGAGAGGTTGGTGATGACAACCGGGCCGGTATTGATGCCGGTGTCCGGGGTGATGGCCGTTATCGCGGGGGCAGGGTAGCGTACGGTGAACCCGCCGGCAAGGACCCCTTCCTGCCCGTCATCGTTGGTGACCACCACATCCCAGGCACCGGTCTTCACACCTGTCAGGTCGAAATTGCAGGTGATCCGATCCGGTGCCTCCACCGACACGCCGGTTGCGGTGATAGTAGTCTCGCCGGATTTCATGAGCACCACGGTCGCACCCTCATGGAATTCGGATCCGGAGAGGTTGGTGATGGCGACCGGGCCGGTATTGACGCCGAAGTCAGGATCTATGCCGGTGACCGCCGGGGCAGCCGGGTAGGAAATAAAGAACCCTCCGGCCAGTGTTCCGGACAGCGTATCGGTATTGGTGACAACGATATCCCAGTATCCAACCCGGGCGCCGGTCAGGTCGAAGAAACAGAGGATCGTGGTATCGTTCTCCACGACAGGAGTTCCCTTGGCGGCGATGTCCGGCTCCCCGTCCCGGGCAAGCTTCACCATTGCCCCATCCAGGAACCCGGTCCCGGTCAGGGTGATGATCCCGGTATTGCCGCTGTTGATGCCCGCGTCAGGAGCCGCACCGGACACAACCGGTGCAGGATTGTGCACGATGAAGCTGTCAGGAAGGCTGGTTTCCTGGCCGTCCGGGTTGATCACGGCGAGGCTCCAGAGCCCGGCTTTCACACCCGTGAGGTTGATAGTGCAGGTTATCGCGGTCGGGGTTGTCCCGGATACGTCTGCCGAGATGTTGGCCTCGCCGGCTTTGGTCAGGTTGACGGCGGCTCCTGCCAGGAAGTAATTTCCCGTGACGACGGCAGGAACGGTCTCACCGATCGTGCCCGAGGAGGGCGATATCCCGGCGATACCCGGTGGCGGATAGACGATGGTGAACGCATCCGGCAGTTCCGCATCCTGTGCATCGGGGTTGGTCACCCTGATACTCCACAGTCCCGGCTCCGCTCCGGTGATGTCCGCTGTGCAGGAGATACGTTCCGGAGACTCCACGGTGACCGGGTAGGCATCGATATCAGGTTCCCCTGTGCGGAACAGCGTTACCGTGGCTTCGTCAAGGAAACCGGTTCCGGAGAGGTTGGTGATGACTACCGGAGCGGTATTGAGACCGCTGGCAGGATCGACCGAGGAGAGGGTCGGCGCCGGGTACGTGATGGTGAATGCTCCGGCCAGGGTTGCTGACTGCCCGTCATTATTCGCGACGACAACATCCCAGGCTCCGGTCTGTACGCCGGAAATGTTAACCTCGCAGGTGATCTTCGTTGAGCTGGTGACGTCCACCAGGGTTCCCGGAATATCGGACTGGCCGGACCGGGCGAGTTTCACGGTCGCACCAGGCTGGAACCCGGTTCCGGCGAGATCGGTGATCGCGATCGTGCCGCTGTTCTCTCCAGTTGACGGGGTGATTCCGGTGACCGTCGGAGCCTCGGGATAGAAGATGGTGAATCCCGCCGGGAGCACGTCGTACTGGCCGTCCGTGTTCACCACCATCACGTTCCACGCCCCGACCGCTGCACCATTGAGGTCAAAGAAGCAGAGTATCTTTGACGGCTGAACGATCGGCCCGTTGATCGTGGTGATATTCGGCTGACCGTCCCGGGCCAGGACAACGGTTGCACCATTCCTGAAGTTGGCACCGGCGAGATCGGTGATCCCGATAACCTCGGCATTCGTCCCCGAACCGGGCGTAATTGCGATCACTACCGGTGCCGGGTAGCGGACGGTAAAGCCACCGGGCAGGGTCGCCGACTGCCCGTCATCGTTGGTGACCACGACATCCCAGGCGCCAGTGGCGACGCCGGTCAGGTCAAACCCACACTCGATCTCGGTCGGCCCGACCACCACCACGCCACTGCCCGTGATGTTGGTCTCACCTGATTTTGCGAGGACAACCCCGGCCCCTGTACGGAAGTTGGCACCCGAGAGGCTGGTGATCGCGACCGTCCCGGTATTCACACCTTCATCGGGAGTTATCGCCGTGATCATCGGTGCAGGATTCCGGACAGAGAATGCGGCCGGAAGGACCGCTTCGGTAGCGTCCGTGTTGTTCACGACGACGACATCCCAGTCGCCTGCCTTCCGGCCCGTAAGGTCAACCACACAGGTGATCCTGGTCGAGTCCCAACTGGAGACGAACTGGCCCGTAATATTGGACTCACCGGTCAGTGTGAGGTTCACACTGGCATCAGCCGGGAGATCCGTCCCTGACAGGTTCGTGATGAATACCGTTCCGGTATTGATCCCGGTGTCAGGGGTGATGCCGGTCACTGCAAGCGTCCCGGAAACCGGGAGAACCAGCAGGGTGGCTGCCAGCATCAGTAGTATTATCTGCAGTACCCCTTTCATGTTCATATGAACACCTCAGCATGCATGGTGAGTATACATTCTCCAATCATGAAATGAGACCCGGATTGGACCTCAAATCTATGATATAAATGTATTCATCATATCGTCTCCCGTAATATATATAAACATTTCCCTCGAAAAAGGGTAAAAAATGGCCTTTTTTCCTCATTACAGGGCATTAAGCCGGATGAAATCTGAATAGAGAAAAATTCAATGCGGTAACCTTGAATTTTATGACCAAGTATTACCCTGCCAGGCAATCGACCTGACTTGTACAAATTTCTCAAAAAATTATGAATAGCTTAACATTATATACAAGGTAATTAATCAC
>JAAEET010000049.1 GCA_013415565.1 Methanomicrobiales archaeon | reverse complement strand
TCCCCAGTTTTCCGGGGTTATCCCCCTCCTCAGGGTAGGTTGTCCACGTGTTACTGAGCAGTGCGCCGAGGTCTTGCACCTCTCGACTCGCATGGCTTAATCGAACCCCGATAGCAGTGGCCTCTGGCAGGATCAACCAGAATTCAAGTAATGCACACTATCGGATGAAAATTTCGAGGAATTAGCGGTTACCATTGCAGATTTCCGCATTGCCAGTACCAACGTCAGAACCAATTCCGGCGCACCGGGGTGGTTGGTTCTCCATCACAGAGGGTATTATCATTCGCATTGTTGGTATTTAACCATTCCGACTTCACATGGAAGCAGGGTGGCGTGACAGTCCTGAACGACCAGAACCTGTCTGCCGGAACCGATCACACGGCCGCTGTGAGTCCGGCCCTGTGGTGAGATCTTCCGGCATCAGAACCGGACATTCCCTCGCAGCAGCGTCCGGTTCATCATCGCAATATGAGGACATACTTATTGTCCCCAATCATATATCAACCCATCGTCCCGGTCTTTTCCAGGAACGATCGTGATATCCCGCACCGTCAGCGGCAGGAACACCGCTGCACCCGTGCAGGTGAACCATACCATGTGGTTCTCACCGATATAAAAACTGATCTATCCCAGCCCCGGTCACCTGAGAAAAAAACCCTGAATTCAGGGGAATTGTTAATGATGACCTTTTTCCCGGGTTCCGGGACCGCGTACAGCGCGGATGAGGTGGGCGGTTCCGCCGCGCTGTAGGCATGGACCAGGATCTCGCCGGAGAACTCCTCCTGCCATTGGACGAGTTTCCCCTCGACTATCGACCATGAGAAGGAGGTGACCCGGCACCCACGTCAGCACATTAGATCTATATAGGAGGAAGAAAAAGCACTCCTGCATGGCAGAACAAGCCCGGCCCCTCGGGGTCACGATCATAGGTATCCTCTGGATCCTTGCCGGCCTCCTGACTGCAATCGGCGGGGGTGTCGGCGGTGCAGCACTTGCGATCATAGGACTCGGCGCACTTGGTGCGATGGTTGGTGTAGTACTGGTCATCATCGGCCTCGTCTTCATCGCCCTTGGTATCGGGTGTTTCAAGGGCTGGCCTTGGGTCTGGCCGGTCGGTGTCATCTTCACCGTTATTGGCATCATTATTAACCTCCTGTCCATTCTCTCGAATACCGCCAGCGCAGTCATCGGCATCATTATCGACGTGATCATTCTGTGGTACCTCTTCCAGCCACCGGTCAAGGCATGGTTCAAGCAAACCTGATTTTTTCTTTTTTCTCTGGTGTTCCGACGGGAACAATCCCGCAGTGATGAAGACGGGAACGATAATGAGCAGCACGAAGGCTTCGATTATCAGCGGAAGTATCGGATAGTACGCGGATCTTCCGGGAAAATGTGATGCCCGGGGCCCGATGCTCACCAGGGCTCTCATCCGAATGGCAGGTTCAAAGAAAGAACTTTTTAAAAAAAGACAGCATCAACGAAAAGAGCCTTATTCAAACGCCAGGGTCAAGTCAGATCTCTGGTGCGAAACCCGGTGCACCACCAGTTCCCTCCAATCCTGGTTCCCGGCTCCGTTGCCCGATCCGGGCTGCGGCTTCCGGCAATCCCTCGTTCTTGAGCGCCGCTCATGCCGGCTGGATGATGTCTGCTTCCGGGACACAGGCCTGGACCAGGATCTCGCCGAAGAACTCCTCCTGCCAGAGCACGAGTTTCCCTTCGAACATCAGGTAGAGGAGCGGGATATAGACATCGAGAACGCCTTTCCCGAGGAGCGCCGCAAGCTCGTGCAGGGTCATCACTCCTTCGGCGGTGATGGCCGCCTCGCACTGGCAGAGCACCGCCATCGCCGCCTCGCGGTAGTTCTCCTCGTGGGCGATCCCCACGACCTCCTCCACGTCCATCAGGTCCATGGTGAAGGGTTCGCGGAACCGCTGCCGACGCCGCTGCTCCTTCTCGGCGTTCTTCAGCTCGAGGATCAGCTCGAAGAGGGTGACCGGCCGCTTGCGCAGGTTCTTCCGGTCAAGCCTCCGCCGGATCTCCCGCTCGAGCTGCTCGATCGGCCCACCGGCACCCTCCGGGAACTCGCCCGCGAGATCGAAGCCGTCGTCTCCCTCCTCCAGGAACTCCTCGAGCACCCCCTCGTCCTCTGCCAGATCCAGGTACTCGGACTTCATGCGCAGGAGAAGCGCGGCATAAAAGAGGGTCCGGCCGGAGATCCGGAGGTCGAGCTCCTTCCTCCGCTCGAGCTCGGAGAGGAACCGGTCGGTCACCTCCACGATATCGATGTTCCAGGGATCGATCTCCCCCCGCTCCGCCATCTGGACCAGGATCTCGACCGGCTCCTCAGACATCGGCCTTGACCCCGGTCACAAACGAGCTCTTGTCCGGGAGCAGGGTCACCCCGAGGATCCGGTCGGCCCCTTCGATCATCGGCTTGCGCAGGGAGACGATGATGAACTGCGAGGTCCCGCACAGCTCCCGGATCATGTCCCCGATACGCTCCACGTTGGAGCCGTCAAGGGACATGTCCACCTCGTCAAAGGCGTAGAACGGGGCGGGGAGGTGCTGCTGGATGGAGAAGATGAAAGCCAGCGTGGTGAGCGACTTCTCCCCGCCGGAGAGTGCGGAGAGGAGGTGGACCGCCTTGTCCCGCGGCTGCACGGCGAAGGAGAGCCCGCCCTTGAACGGATCGTCCTCGTTCTCGAGGATCAGGTGGCCGCTCCCGCTGGTGAGGCGGGCGAAGATATCCCGGAAATTGGCATCGATCGCACGGTAGGCGGTCATGAAGGCCTCGTACTTCATGGTCTCGAACCGCTCGATCCGTTCGAGGAGCGTGGTCCGCTCCCGGGAGAGGATCTCCTTCTTCTCCTCCCGTTCGGTCACCCGGGCCCCGACCCGGTCGTACTCCTCGATGGCCAGCATATTGACCGCCCCGATCTTCCGCATGGCAGCCGACGCCTCCGCGATGCCGTCCTCGATCTCCGGAAGGGAGAGATCGGTGGTGACGTCCCCGACCTCGGCCCGGAGCTGCTCGATCTCCGTCGCCAGAGCTGCCTGCCGCTCGGTCAGGGCATCGAGCTGGATGGTGATCCGCTCCTTTGCGGCATCGAACTCGAGGAGCTTCTTCTCCGACTCCCGGATCGAATCGGCGATGCCGGCATGCCGGGTGCGCAGCGTATCGAGCTCCCCGGAGAATTCCTTCTGTCGCTCCTCGATGGCCCGGATGGCTGCCCGGCTCTCGTCGATCTGTGCCTCGGATGCCGCGATCTCGGCATCGATCTGCTTGTTGGCCTCCACCAGCCGCCCGGTCTCTCCTTTCAGCTCATCCATCCGGGCCGCGAAATGCTGGCGCTCCCGGGAGAGATCGCTGATATCGGATTCCTTGTTCCGGAGCCGGCGCTCGGCGTCCTCGAGTTCGCGCCGCTTCTTCTCGAGCGCCTCGGTCAGGGCCGGGATGGCGGTATCGTCGAGCCTTTTTTTGAGCTGCTCCATCCGCCGGGTGAGCTGCCCGATTTCGTCGGTGGTGGTATCGAGCGATGCCTCGAGCGCCGCAAGATCCGAGGTCCCGCCCCGCACCTCATCGGCGAGCCCGGCCAGGGCCCCTTCGAGCCGCTCCTTCTCCTGGGAGAAGAGGTCGGCCTGTCTGCCGATCTCCTCGGCGGCGATCGAGAACCGCTGGAGCTGGGAATCGATATCCGACCGCCGGGCGCGCTGCTCCTCGATCTCGCTGGTGCCCCGCTTCACCGCGTTCTCCAGGTCCGCGATCTCCGCCCGGAGCTCCTCGGCATGTTGCCGCAGCCGCCCGATCTCGTCCTCGACCGCCGCCCCGAACCCCCGGGGCGGCTTCTTGAACGAACCGCCGGTCATGGCCCCGCTCCGCTCCAGGAGCTCGCCGTCCCGGGTGACCATGCGGTACTTCCCGAGCAGCTGCCGTCCCCGGTCGAGCGACTCCACCACCACGGTCGACCCGAACACCACCCGGAAAGCGGGCTCGAACTGCGGTTTGTATTCGAGCATCCGGACCGCGAGGCCGATGATCCCCCGCTCGGGGAGTTCGGGGAGCGGTGCCGGGCGGAGCTTCGAGAGCGGGAGGAAGGTCAGGCGACCGAGCTTCTGGTCCTTCAGGTACCGGATCGCCGCAGCCGCCACCTCGTCGTCCTCCACCACCACGTAGTGGAGCTTACCACCGGCAGCCACGTTCAGGGCCGTGGTGAACTCGGGCGGGGCCCGTCCCAGCTGGGCGATGGTCCCGTACACCCCGTCCATGGCCAGGACCGCCTCGAGCGCACGCGAACCGGGCTCGCCCCGGGCCTGCTGCTGCGCCTCGAGCCGGACCACCTCCTGATCGACGCCCCGCTCCTCCTCCCGCAGGCGTTCGACTGCGGAGCGCTTGGCAAAGACCGCCGCCTCGAGCGAAGATATCTCCCGTTCGAGACCCGTCTTCTCCTCCTGCAGCGAGAGAACCTTCTGCTCCTCCTCCCCCCGCTGATCCGACCGGGACGCCGCCTCCGCTTCGATCTCGCGGAGCCGCTCCTCCAGCCGCTCCCGCTCCGAAGTCCGCATCCGGCTCTTCTCGAGCAGGAGATCCTTCTGGTGGAGGATACCCGATCGGTCGGCCTTCTTCGCCTCGATGGCCTGCATCATGGAGAAGAGCTCGTCCCGCGCCCCCTCGGCGTCACGGCTCTGGTTCTGGATCTCTGCCTCGAGCTTCTCGATCTGGCCTCTCGCTGACGCCGTCTCCATGGCCAGGTTGGTCCGGTCGATGGTCATCTCCCGGATCGCGGTGGTGCATTCGGTGATCCGCCCTTCCGCCCGTTTCTGGTCCACGAAGGAACGGTTCATCCCCTCGAGGTTGGTCTCCTTCTCCTTCCGGGCCCGGGCAATGGCCTGTTCCGAGAGGCGGATGGTTCCCTTCGCCTCCTCGAGGTCCGCGATCAGCTTCAGGTACTCGGTCCCGCTCTTCTGGTTGATCTGGCGGGCCACATCCTCGAGGTCGGCCTGGAGGTAGGACCGCTCGTGCTCCTCGAGGCTCCGGTCCGATGCCACCCGTGACAGCGCCAGCTCCTGGTCCCCGATGACCCGGGCGAGCGAGGCGAGGTCCTTCTCCTTCGCGTTGAGGAAGGCTGCGGCCCGGCAGCTCTCAAACATCCTCAGCTTCTCCTGCCACTCCCGGAACTCCAGGGCCTGCTCCCGCTCCTGTGCCAGTTCGCCGAGCCGCTGGGAGAGTTCGTGGAGCAGCATCTCCTCGCGTTCGATCCGCTCCCTGACCACCTCGAGCTCCCGGATGGCCTGGTCCTTCTTGGCATCGAACTCGGCCACCCCCGCGATCTCATCGATGATCTTGCGCCGCTCGAAATCGCTCATCTCGATGATCCGGGTGATGTCGCCCTGCATGACCACGTTGTAGCCATGAGGAATGATCCCGTGGCGGGAGAGGAAGTCGATGATATCCCCCTGCTTGCAGAGCTTTTCGTTCAGGTAGTTGTAGCTGTAGTATCCGCTCGCCGTCCGTTTGATCCTTCGCCTGATCTTTGTGCCGTCCGAGAACGAGAGGGAGACCTCGGCGGTCTGTTTCCCCGAATTGAGGTTGATCAGGTCGGTCAGCTTCTCGGCCCGGAGGGTCCGCGAGGAAGAGAGGGCCAGCACGAAGAGGATGCTGTCGATGATATTGCTCTTCCCCGAACCGTTCGGACCGGATATAACCGTAAAGCCCTCAAAGAAGGGAATTTTTGTCTTTTTTACAAAAGATTTGAAGTTATCTATCTCGAGCTCAGTGATGTGCAAAGATCGGGTCTCCCATCACGGTGGTGCTGCGGTTACTTCTTCTCTTCTTTTTCCTCATCGTCGGCCACGATGAGGTCGGCCTTCTTGCCCGCACCCGCTGCCTGCTGCTTCGCCTTCTTTGAGTAGGATGCCGAGGCAACGATATAATCGTTCGATTTTCTTTTCTCGGGCTTGAGAGTTCCGTCCGGCTGCATGATCATCTCCAGCTTCTCCGGCTCGGGTGGCGGGGTCCGGGCGGCCTGAGGCTGGACCCGGCCTTTCGGAACCACGACCGTGCCGGCTCCGGCAGCTCCGGCCGCGGCGGACGACCGGGTCATCTTCAGCTCGGCACGGCCACGCTCTTCCGAGACTTTATTCAGGCGCATGGTGATGGACTTGAGATCGAGCATCTCTTCGGTAAGCCCCTTGACCAGGGCTTCCAGTTCCTTGACCTTCTTTTCCAGGGCGGATATCCTCTCTTCAGGGGCGGCAGGGGTGGCGGACGGGTTTTTTATTATCTCCATATTCTTCTCCTTCTCTCCAGGGATGTTCCTCAGCAGCGATTTCCGGAAATCATCTGGCATCATCAGAACCCTCAATGATAGTCATGGATTATTACCCTATAATAATTATGCTCCCATTTATCGCGCAGATTGTCAAGAAAAACCCGGATTTGGAGGATCGAATCCTTCCGCCCCCGGGATATCCCGCGGCAGCCTCCCGCAACTGGTGAAATCCCGCCCGTTCCGCGTCCGATTTCCCGGGGGGAGCACAAAGAGTATTACCTGATCAGGGCGACCTTTTTGTACATGTCCTATCTGGCCACGACCGATCACGAGATTGCCGATATCATCGAGAAAGAACGACAACGCCAGGTAACCGGGCTCGAGCTCATCGCATCAGAGAACCTGGTCAGCAGGGCCGTCCTCGAGGCGATGGGGTCGATCATGACCAACAAGTACGCCGAAGGCTACCCCGGGAAGCGGTACTACGGGGGCTGCGAGTTCCATGACATGGCCGAGAACCTCGCCCGCGACCGGCTGAAGGAGCTGTTCGGCGCCGGTCATGCCAATGTGCAGCCGCACTCGGGAACGCAGGCCAACATGGCGGTCTATTTCGGGTTCATGAAGCTGGGAGAGACCCTGATGAGCATGAAGCTCACCCAGGGCGGCCACCTCTCGCACGGGTCACCGGTCAGCTTTACCGGCCAGTTCTACCGGGTGGTGCAGTACGGGGTGGACCCCGAATCCGAGACCATCGATTACGGTGTCGTCGAGGAGATTGCCCGGAAGGAGAAACCGAAGATCCTGGTCTGCGGGGCATCGGCCTACCCCCGGACCATCGATTTTGCGGCATTCCAGGAAATCGCCGACGGGGTTGATGCCTACTGCATGGCCGACATCGCCCATATCGCCGGCCTCTGTGCAACCGGAGTGCATCCCACGTCCGTCGGCGTGACCGATTTTACCACCACCACTACCCACAAGACCCTCCGCGGGCCACGCGGCGGGGCGATCATGTGCGACGAGGACCACGGGCAGGCCATCGACAAGGCGGTCTTCCCCGGGATGCAGGGCGGGCCCCTGATGCATACCATCACCGCCAAGGCCGTCTGTTTCAAAGAGGCCCTGCGGCCGTCGTTTGCCGACTACTCACGCCAGATCGTGAAGAACGCCCGGGCTATGGCAGAAACCCTCGAAGAAGCAGGTCTCCGCCTCGTCTCGGGAGGGACGGACAACCACCTCATCCTGCTCGACCTGACCAGTCTCTCCATCACCGGCCTTGAGGCCGAGACGGTGCTCGGGAAGGCCCATATCACGGTCAACAAGAACACCATCCCGAACGAGAACCGGAGCCCCTTCGTGACCAGCGGGCTGCGGATCGGGACCCCGGCGGTGACCTCGCGGGGGATGAAGGAAGCGGAGATGCGGCAGATAGGGCGCTGGATCGCCATGATCCTGAACGATATATCGAACGAGGCGCTGGTGCGGAAGGTCGGGGCCGAGGTCACGGCCATGGCATCGACCTATCCGCTCTACCCCGAGTGATATGATCCTCGATGGAACCAGGGTCCGGGAAAAGCGGCTCGAACTCCTCCGCGAGGAGATCGACGAATCGGGGCTGACCCCCCGCCTTGCTACGGTCATCGTCGGCAGTGACCCGGCATCCGAGCTCTACGTCCGGATGAAGCACAAAGCCTGCGAGCAGGTGCATATCGGCTCGGTCGGAATAACCCTGCCGGGAAGCGCCACAACCGCCGACGTGGTCCGGGAAATCGCGACCCTCAACCGTGACCCGGAGATCTCGGGGATCCTGGTCCAGCTGCCCCTCCCGTCCCCCATCGATACCCTCCAGGTGATCGCATCGGTCGCCCCGGAAAAAGACGTTGACGGCTTCCATCCCGAGAACCTCGGGCGGCTCTTCTCCGGCCACCCCGTCTTTTCCCCCTGCACCCCGCTCGGCATCATGAACCTCCTCGATGAATACAGGGTTGATGTTGCCGGGATGCATGCCGTGGTGGTGGGACGGAGCATCGAGGTGGGCCGTCCCATGGGGGCCCTGCTCCTCTCCCGTGACGCCACGGTCACCACCTGCCATTCAAAGACCCGGGATCTCCCTGCCGTCACCTCGCAGGCGGACCTCCTGGTGGTGGCCATCGGCAGGGCCCGGTTCGTCGGCCCGGCCATGGTGAAGGAAGGTGCGGTGGTCATCGATGTGGGTACCAACCGGGTCGACGGGGTTCTCTGTGGCGACGTTGACTTCGAACGGGTGAAGGACCGGGCTTCCGCCATCACCCCGGTCCCGGGCGGTGTCGGCCCGATGACGATTGCAACCCTGATGGAGAACACCTTCCTGGCGGCACAGCGATCCCTATGTCCCGGTGCCTGGTAAAGGGAATCCCGATCGGGAAGGACGAACCGGTCCGGCTGATGGGGGTGATCAACTGCAGCCCCGAGTCGTTCTACAAAGGCTCCTACGTCTCCCCGGCAACCATCCTCAACCGTGCCGCGGACATGATCGCGGCCGGAGCCGACATCATCGACCTCGGGGCACGAAGCACCGCCCCCGGCGCCCCCCCGCTCTCGGTGGAAGCAGAGGCGGCGCGGCTGGAGCAGGCACTCTGCGAACTCGACGGATCCGGCATCCCGGTCTCGATCGATACCATGCACGCCCCGGTACTCGGGCGCTGTCTCTCTTACGATATCCATGCCGCAAATGATATCTCCGGACTCCGCGATCCGGCCTATGCACGCCTGGTCGCCGATGCCGGTCTCCCGGCATTTTTGATGGCGTCTCACCAGAAACCTGGCGACGCCACGAGCCTGTCCGGGACGCTCGCCGCCCTGGAGATGGTGGTCTCGCGGTGCGCCAAAGCCGGGATCGACAGCTATGTGCTCGACCCGGCCATCGGTCTCTGGACACCGGAACGGACCACCGACCTGGACTGGGATCTCTGCCGCCACTACGACGAATTCGTCCGCTTCGGGCGACCGCTGCTTGCCGCCGTCTCGCGGAAGACCTTCCTCGGGGGAGCCGCGAACCTGCCTCCCGAGGAACGGCTGGCAGCCTCGCTTGGCCTCACCGCGCTCCTCATCGGGAAGGGGGCGGACATCATCCGCACCCACGACGTGTTCGAGACCGCCGAGGTCATCAGGACGGCGGCCCGGGTGGTGGACCGGCGATGAGCTCTTTCCTGACCGCCGGAATCCGGACCGGGATCATCAGGCCCGGAGACGATGTGGCCGGGGCCCTCATCACGGGGATCGCCGGATCAGATGCAGGGTCGTTCCGGGACGGCGATATCCTGGTGATCGCGGAGACCGTGGTTGCCACGGCGGAAGGGGCGGTCGTCGACCTGGCATCGGTGGTCCCCGGAGACGAGGCGGTCCGGACCGGTGAGCGGTACGGGATGGACCCCCGGGTGGCAGAGATCGTGCTCAGGGAGAGCGACACGGTGGTCGGCGGTATCCCCGGATTCCTGCTCTGCATGAAGGGCGGAACCCTGCTGCCCAACGCCGGGATCGACGCTTCCAACGCCCCGCCCGGGACCGTGGTGCTCCTTCCCGCGGATCCCGATGCGAGCGCCCGGAGAATCCGGATGGAGATCGAAGAGAGGACCGGCGCCAGGATAGGGGTGATCATCGCCGATTCACGCACCCATGCCATGCGGGCGGGGTGCAGCGGGGTGGCCATCGGGTGCTCCGGATTCCCGGCAGTCATTGACATCAGGGGACGGTCGGACCTCTTCGGCCGCACCCTGGAGGTCACCAAGCAGGCCCTTGCCGACAACATCGCCTCCGCCGCCGAGATCGTGATGGGCGAGGCGGACGAGTGCACCCCGGCAGCGGTCCTGCGGGGGCTCGGCATCCCGATCGGTGATTACGAGGGAATCGAGTCCATCGATGCCGACGAGTGCCTGTTCATGGGGCTGCTCCGGCGGCACGGGGAGTGAGCCGAAGGCGGACCCCGGGAGCGTCCCTCCTCACGTTTCCGGCCCCCGCCTAGCCCATCCCCTGCACGAAGCGGATGATCTCCATGATGTCCGGGACGCTGTGAACAGGATACACCTTCACCACCACCACGTTTTGGTTCTCGTCGATAACAACATTCGCCCGCTCGGAAAAGCCGTTAGCCTCCCGGAAAAGGCCGTAGCGCTGCGCAACCCTCCCGTGGGGCCAGAAATCACAGAGGAGCTGCGTCTGGGAGATACTGAGCTGGCGGGCCCACTCCCGCTTGCAGACCATGGAATCCACGCTGATCCCGACAGCAACGGTGTTCAGCGACTTCAGCACCTCCCGGTTCTTCTCGAGCGATTCCATCTGGGCGGCACAGTGCCCGGTCCACGCCAGCGGGTGGAAGGAGAGCAGGATCCGTTCCCCCATATGCTCGAGGAGATCAAAAGTCCGGTCCCCCTGGTCCTTGAGCGAAAAATTCGGCGCATGATCGCCGGGCTGCACGATTCTCTTCGGCAGATCGTCCATGGGACGTAATCGTCCGGGGAAAAAGAAAAAACCTTCCCGTTGCAGAAATACGGCAGGACCAGGGTAACGGGAACAGCGGACCTCAGGGCGTCTGGGCTGATCCTTCCCGTTTCCGCTCCACCCCGACCCGTCCCTTCTCGATGGTGATGGAGAAACCGAGTTCCTCCAGGTACGCCCGTGAAAGGCCTTCGCCGTGAATGAGGAGCTCCACCAGGTCCTCCTTCTCATCAACATCGGTGTGGATGCGGAACGAATCAACGACCTTGCAGGAGAGGCCTGCCTCTTCTGCGATCTTCAGGTGTTTCCGGAAGCTCGCCCCGTAGTAGCTGACCCGGAACCGGTCGGCCCGCGGAAGAAAGATGGCGTTCGTGCCCCCGCCCCTCCCCGGCACCACCGCTATATCGGCCGTGGTGGATAGCACTCTCCGGATCGCGTCGGGAGTGGTGAGCGGCAGGTCCGCCATCAGGATCAGCAGCGGCCCGGGTGTCCGGGAGAGCAGGTCGTTCAACGCCTCGTTGAGGCCGCGGTCGTCCAGCACCACGGGGGTCTCGCCGAAGCGGAACGGCTCGGTGGCGAGGATGAACGGGTCGCACCCGGCTTCGCGGGCGGCAACCACCACGTCACAGAGCATCAGCTGCGCAAACCGCTCCCGCTCGTCCTGGTCGAGCACGCAGGAGAGGCGGCTCTTCGGGTTCCTCGGTTTGAAGGGGATGACCGCGGGGACTGCCACGTACCTACCGGGTTGGCGCATGGGGGATTAAAATCCTCCGTTCAGGAACGGCGGACGATCCCGCGCTCTTATAAGCGTGCAATAGAGAACACTATACGGAAAGCAGATGGAACGGCAGGTCATCACGTATTCGAAGAACGTCTTTCTTCCCCTCACCACGGTCTGCCACAACAGGTGCGGGTACTGCATCTTCAGGACCCCGGTGCAGGACGGCTGCATCATGACCCCGGATGAAGCGGAGGGCATCCTTGCAGGCGGCGCCTCGCTCGGGTGCACCGAGGCGCTCTTCACCTTCGGAGAGCGGCCCGGGCTTGAACCGGGATTCCCGGAACTCCTTGCCCGGCACGGCTACCGGGATATCCTCGAGTACTGCTACGAGCTCTGCGAGAAGGCGATCGGGTTCGGGATCCTCCCCCACACCAACGCCGGCATCCTGACCGCCGTCGAGATGGAGCAGCTCCGGGAAGTCAACGCCAGCATGGGGCTCATGCTCGAGACCACTGCGGAACTGGAGGCCCACCGCTTCTCCCCGGGCAAGGATCCTGCCGTGCGGATCGCCGCAATCGAGGACGCCGGCCGCCTGAGGATCCCGTTCACCACCGGTCTGCTCCTCGGGATCGGGGAGACCATGGAGGACCGGGAGGAGTCGCTCATGGTGATCCGCGACCTCCACCGGCGTTACGGCCATATCCAGGAAGTGATCATCCAGAACTTCTGCCCCAAAGAAGGAACCCCCATGGCCGCCGGAAAAGGAGTCGATCCCGATGAGATGTGCACGGTGATCATGATGGCGCGGGAGATCCTCCCGGAGGAAATCGCCATCCAGATCCCGCCGAACCTCGCCGACGCCCGCCGGTTGATCCCCTGCGTTGTCGACGACCTCGGCGGGGTCTCCCCCCTCACCATCGACTACGTCAACCCCGAACATCCCTGGCCTGAACTTGACCGGCTGCGGGAGATCGCCGGCGACCGCATCCTCCGGGAGCGGCTCTGCATCTACCCCCGCTTCATTGCGAAAGGCTGGTTCCACCCCCGGC
>JAAEET010000048.1 GCA_013415565.1 Methanomicrobiales archaeon | reverse complement strand
CAGTGAGATCCATGGCACGGCATTCCCGGCGGATGCTCCTCACGGGCGCATCATCATCTTTCCGGTCTACCATCCGGCGGTCATCACCCATAATCCCCCGCTGCGAAAAGATCTCGAAGGCGACTTTTGGCGGCTGAAAGAGATTCTCGGAACCATCTCACCGTTGTAGATTGCTCCCGGGCACACATTTCCCGCATTCCCGGTTCCCGTCGTTCCGGGGAGTCATTCCGGCTGGACAGGTTCCGGGAAGCACGAGAGGGCGGGTTGATCATGCCATGCAACCCGCGGAGAGGAGAGTTCCGGCGATCAGGCATGAATGTGTATCTGAAGGTAGAAGGTTCGGTCACTGGAACGTGAGGGAAAATAATTTTACTGTGGCAGGGCATTCTCCATCACAGGTGGATGTAATGGCAATCGTTGATGACAACCAGGAGAACATGGAGATCTGCAAGCGGTTCTGCGGAACCTGTCCGACGTTCCAGGCAAACAGGATGAAGGAATCTCCCCCCCACGCACTCTTCTGTGCGAGGGGGAAATCCGCGGTCGCGGACACGGCGGAGAACAAAGGATGCAACTGCTTCAGGTGTGATGTATTCAAAAAATACAACCTGAAAGGAGGCTTCTTCTGCCTCCACGGGGTTGAAGGTCCGAAGTAATTTCTTTTCTCTCGTGCATGGAGCGGGAGTCTCCATGCCATTCATTTTCCGGCGACGGAAAATCCATGTTCATATGTTCAGGAAGTACGGATCACGTCCTCCACGTCCGCCGCCTTCACCATACCCACCCCGATGGCTGCCATGTCCCGGCAGTTCGAGCGGTGAATATCCTCGTTCTGGGCGGCAACGGCATCTTCAACGAGGAACGTCCGGTAATTGAGTGCGAACGCGTCAAAGACCGTGGTCCGGATACAGTTCGGGGTCTGGATACCCACGACAAGGACTGTATCCACGGAAAGCGTACGGAGCATAAGGTCGAGCTCGGTCTGCATGAACGCGCTCATCCTCGTCTTCCTGATGATGTATTCTCCATCTTCGGGTTCAAGTTCGGCGATCACCTGGGCCCCTTTCGTCCCTTCGACGGCAAATGGAGTCTGCCGGAAGATCTCCCTGCGGAAAATCTCCACATCGGAGCCGTCGCTCCGGTGAACGCGGAGGACGTGAAATACCGGGAGCCGGCTCCGGCGGAATACCTCCAGTACCTGCCGCACCCGTTCCACAATTGTCCCGGCATCCCTGACCCGGAGCGGGGCGCCTTCCTGCACAAAGTCGTTCTGCATATCGATGATGAGCAATGCGGACCTCGACATAGTGAAACCCTGTACAGCTAGAGGTGCGGATCAGGAAAAAAGAGTGCGGTTTTGCCGGTAAGCGGCCCCCCGCAGACGAGGATGGAATCACCAATCCGGTTTTTGATCTTCCGCGGCCTCCTGCAGAAGGAACGACCTCCCGGAAGGAATAATGGATATCGCGATCCTGATAGTTTCAGGTTATGCAGAAAGAACCCATCATACTCCACCCTGTCGGAATTATCCACTCGCCATTCAGGGAGGAGAAGGAGGCGCCACGGCAGGGCAGGGTCGGGACGACCCCGGCATCGATGATCGAGATCTTCCCGGAGTACGCCCCGGCGCTCGGGACTTTGGCTGGGATCACCCATATCTGGGTCCTGTACTGGATGGACCGGGCCGATCGGGACCTTCTCCTCGCCCGGCGCTCAGACTGGAAGGAGGCCCGTCCGGTCTTTTCAATACGTTCACCGGCCCGGCCGAATCCCATCGCCCTTTCGATAGGAAAAATCATCGCCGTTGACGGCCGTACGGTTACCGTTACCGGGATTGAGGCGCTCGACGGGTCGCCGGTCATCGATATCAAGCCCTACGTATCGGACCTCGACTGCATCACCGGGTCCGGCCGGTGATCCCCGGGATACCGGTCCTGATCCCAGGAAACTTCGCCATCGGGCCCTTCAGGGAAAGCGGCGTGGATCGGTATCAACATCGATAATGACCGGCATGTTCAGGCCCATCGCCCGTTCGACGGCCGGTCTCAGTTCTCCGGGCTTTCCGACCCGGATCCCTGACCCGCCGCATGCCTGGGCATAGGCAGCGAAATCGGGGTTGAGCAGCTCGGTCCCGTAGTTGGGATAATGCTCCATCAGTTGCTCGACCTGGATCATGCCCAGCTGGTGGTTATTCAGGACGATGACCACCATCGGGAGATTGTACTTGACGGTTGTTACGAAATCGGACATGGCCTGGGAAAAGCCGCCGTCCCCGGTAATACAGATGACCTGCTTTTCGGGATAGGCAAGCTTGGCGGCTATGGCGGCCGGAAACCCGAAGCCCATAGTGGCCAGGTACCCGGACATGGCGAAACGCTGCCGTTTCATCCGGAAATTGCGCCCGAACCACCACTGGTTCTCACCCACATCCACGGTGATCACCGCATCCGCGGGGATTGTCTCGGAGAGGACTTTCATGATGAACGGCGGACGGAGGGGTACGGCATCGGCATCGGCCTCGCGGTCGAGCTGGTCGAGCCACTCCCGTTTCAGCCCGGCGATCTCCTTCAGCATATGTTCCGGATTGCGCTCCCTGACCCGCGCCGTCAGCTTCGGGATGGTGAGGGCACAGTTGCCCCAGAGCGGGATGGTATCGGGCCCCCTGCCGAGCTTCACCGGGTTGGTGTCCACCTGGACCAGGGGTTTGTCAACGGGAACATTGGTGAATTTCGAGAACCCGACGCCGAGCGTGATCAGCAGGTCCGCATCGGTGGCAATCTTCCGTGCCTGGGGTGAACCCGAATGCCCCAGTACTCCGACAACCCATTCGTGATCTTCCGGGACAAAGCCCTTGGCCCGGTAGGTGGTGAGGACGGGCGCGCTGATCCGCCTGGCCAGTCCGATGACCGCCTCGCCGTCCCCATAAGCGCCCCAGCCGGCGATAATCACCGGCCGGACCGCTGCATCGATCGCAGCAGCCGCTTTCCGGATCTCGGCCTCATCGGGGACGATGTGGGGACTCTCAAGCAACGTCTCCCTTTTGCAGAACCGGGCATCGAGTGACTGCTTCTGGATATCGTTCGGGACCGAGATCTGTGCCACGCCGCGGTGAAGGATCGCATACTTGAGAGCCCGGTTCACCAGCAGGCGGGTCATCTTGCGATCGTAGATTGTATTGTTATAGACGGTTACGGGTCGGAAGAATGCGTCCTGGTCGATCTCCTGGATGCCGTAAGGGCCGGTATACTGCGTCTCCACCTGCCCGTTTATCGAGATGACCGAGGCCCCGTCCTCTTTCGCATCGTAAAGACCGGTAGTCAGGTTTGTCGCTCCCGGGCCGGCAATGGTGAGGCAGACTGCGATCTTTCCCGTGAGCTTGTTGTAGGCCGATGCTGCCATCGCTGCATTCTCTTCATGCCTGACCACGATATAGCGCAGAGCCTGATTCTTACGAACCGCATCGACCAGCCCGAGCGAGGAGGTCCCCGGCAGACCGAAAACGAGGGTAATTCCCCGGGCAGCGAGTTCGGCGACGAGTATCTCGGAGACGGTTGTCGGAGCCGCCTCGTGGGCACGATCCTCCTCCCTTACCAGGAAAAAAGCGCTCTTTTCTGCCCCGCAGACCGGGCACCGCCAGTCAGCCGGAAGGGATGAAAACGGCGTTCCCGGAGGGGTGCCGGTCGCCGGCTCTCCCCGTTCCTCATCATAGACATACCCGCAGACCGAACATTTCCAGGTCACCGGGCCTGCCGGACCGGAAGGCGTTTCCTCCGGGACCCGGGAAAAAGCGTCCTTTCCGGCCCCGCAGACCGGGCACCGCCAGTCGTCCGGGAGGGTTGAAAACGGCGTTCCAGGAGGAGTGCCGGTCGCCGGCTCTCCCCGTTCCTCATCATAGACATACCCGCAGACCGAACATTTCCACTTTGCCATGATTCACCACACCCCTGATCCTCTGGTGAACAGGGATGAGGCAATAACCTATTAAAAGCTGGAGGCGCGGCTGAACCATACGGTCCGGATCATCAGGGATCCTGGCTGGATAGTCCGGACCAGGGGGATCGTTTCTCCCGGTCCCGGAGAACGCTGCACCGGGGAAAGTAGGTCTCGCCGTATATCCAGGGCATATAATTGCAGCACATATCCGGTTTGACGGCATGAATGGAGCAGATATACCTGGTTCTCTCGACCCGGCGGAGAAACGGGCATACCGGGGGAAGAGCACCGGTCACGGGATCTCTCAGTTCGACCACGACAATATCCCCCATCTGCCCGGGTTCGAGATCCGCGGCATTGATCCGTGTTCCATTTTCCAGGCAGGCAGAGAAATGGCAGAGAATATCCTTTCTCCCCTGTTCATGCCAGGAATAGAGGTTCATCACCGTAGGGGTGATGCGGTCACCAAATACCTTGCAGCAGAGACCACACTGGCCGCATTCGTCGCCCGTTCGTCCTGGATCAGCCATGAACCATCATCCTGCACTTCTGCGATCAGACATGGGGGATCCTCGCCTCTTAATGTATCGGATTGCGTCCATCGGGAAGTTTTCCATCCGCCAGGATCTTTTTGACGGGAAAGAAAGCAGACAGTGAGAGCGCCGGTCATATTCCGGTAACAATATTCATATTTTCCGGATTGGGATACTATCCTATGGATATCCTGAAAATACCCCGGATGGAAAAGAAGGAGTATGATGATCTGATCCGTGATTCCTACGTCTGCCGCATTGCCTTCCGCGGCGATACATTTCCCTACATCGCCCCGTTCATGTACGTATTCGATGGAAAGTACATGTATTTCCTCTCGACGAAATACGGCCGGAAAATCGATTATTTCCGGAAGAGTCCCGCAGTTTCTGTTGAGATCGACAGGTTCTCACCCGATATGTCCTCGTACACGTTCATGAGCCTGCAGGGAATCCTCGAGGAAGTGGTGGACGAGGCCGGGAAGAAAAAAATCCGGCGGGACTTCGTGGATATGATCAGGAAGCGGAATCTCTCCCCAAACGTCCTTGCGGCGCTCGGTCACTCGCCTGATGATTCTCCGGATGTCATTACGAGGGAGGAGCGGACCCTGGTCTGGAAGCTGAAGGGAGTCAGGGATATTGTCGCGCTGAAGAACGGATAACCTCCTTTTTGCTGTATCAGGCGCTTTCCTTGGGATTCGTTCAGTCAAAGACGATCCTGTACAGGCTTTCCATGGCCGAGCGGGCGGCGGCGGCACTGTTCTCTTTCACCGGGACAATGAACTCCGGTGACGATGGAAGAGGTCGCCCCCTCTCTTCGGTCCGTTCCGGAAGGTTGTATACGACATCCTCGATCTGAACAATGCCCGGTGCAAGGATGTACGCTCTCAGTGCCGGAAATTTATAAGGCAGCCAGGGATTGGTCATGTCCGAACCTCGCCACCGACTATGTTCTCCCTTCCCTGATATGACGCTTCGGGTCCGGACCTGGCGGCGATCCCGTACATTCATGATATGCCGGGCAAGATTGTTGAACAGGATGCCGCCCGAGAACAAGGATCGGAACAGCAGCCGGGGCAGGGAGCCGGCAGACCGTATCCAGCGCTTCTTCCGCCGGCCTTTCTTTCTCTCGGCAACCATCGGGATTCCTTTCTGCATTTTCAAGCTCCTCCTCGGGATCGTCGCCGTCAGGGAACTTTCAGCCCCGATGCTCGCGGTCATCGGCTGGGGAATTATTCTCTGGGCGGGAACCGATCTTCTCATGAACCTGGGAAGGGCCCTCCTCGACATCCTGCACCGCGAAAGCCCGTTTGAGTACTGCACGATCGCCCAGCTCGGGCAGCTGTTCGGTATGCCGGCGGTCTTCCTCGCTCTGGATACCCTCCTTGCGTTCCTGATCATCTGTGGCATGCTCTGGTCAGGCTGGATTACCCGTCTGACCGGACCGGAATCCTGGCTCTGGTATGCCGCGACAACGCTGAACCTGGTCAGCCTCTCGCTGGTCCTGCTCTTTGAGGAGGTCCACCGTGTCCGCACGTGAAACCTGCAGCTTCCCTCCCGGGGGTCTACTGTCGGACGATATATCCGGCGAGGGTAAGGAGGGAGGTCACGGTCCTAATCCATGACTCATCTCCGGGTTCTTCAATGTCCCGGACCTGATCTTCCCAGATACGGGCAAGGTCCGCATCATCCGGGCAGAAATGACTCCGGCCCATTACCCGCCCGGCCCGGCTTCCGTCCGGTTTCAGGATGAGCAGGCGCCAGCAGCCGAAATCGCGACACATATCGGGGCGGGTGAGGTGAACGGCGCAGAACGCCTTTTCGTCTTCTCTGCGGAACCGGAGAAACGGGCATGCTTCAGGATACCTTTCGGTAGTGGTCCGATCCCCGAAGAGTGCCGCCTGGTCCGGGGCGACCTCTACCAGGGTCTTTTCTCCGGTGTAGCGGTTGGTGAGAATATACCTCCCGTCCCCACAGTCCCTGCTGATGAAGAGCACCTGCCCGATGACCGAGCAGCACTCCCCGCACTGCTGGCATTCAAAAGGCGTGAATCTCCACCTCCGGGCGTTGCAGGAAGCCCCGGGTACCGGTTCGCGCACTTTCTCCGGTTCTTCCCCCTGATCCGGTCATTTCGGCCGGTAATGGCCCCACTTTCCAAGGGCAGCGGCAAGCTCCCGGGATGTCCGGGCCTTTTCCTCGAGGGGTATTCCCTCCTTCCATGCTTCCATGGCCTGGACGGCCGCCCGTGCTCCGCTCCGCGTTCCATCCGGGTGGCCATGGATGCCCCCGCTGATCAGCAGCACGAGTTCCGTTCCGTAGATATCGAGCACATCCGGGATCAGCCCGGGGTGGAGTCCTCCTGAGGCCACCGGGAAGGCGGTCTTGATGGCTCCCCAGTCCTGGTCGAGGGCTATCCTGTCCACGCCCCGGGTATGCTTCTCCCGCAGGATTTCGGCAAGAATCGCAGATTCCTGCCGTGTGCCGGCAAGTTTGCCCACTGCAGTCCCGGTGTGGATCTGGCTCACCCCGACAAGGCGCATGATCTTGGCCAGGAACTGCATGGTGATCCCGTGAGCCGGGTTCCTGTCGAAAGCGGCATGCATCGCCCGGTGGGCATGGATGGCAATTCCCAGGTCCGAGCAGAAGTCCCGGAGGGTCATCACGGCGGCGGTCCCGGCCACGACCACGTCGATCATGGCATAGTTCCATCCGTATTCCGCGAGCAGGGCGGCCCGCTTCTCCATCGTTTCCGTATCCCCCGTGATGTTGATGAAGGCCGATTTGACCTCCCCGGTCTCCTGTTCCGCCTTATTCCGCATCCGGGACATCAGCTCCACCCTGTCTTCAAACCGGTTAAATGCCGTCGAAGTAAGGTTCTCATCATCCTTGACGAAATCGAAACCTCCCATCCAGGTCTCATAGCCGATCCCGGCATGCTCCTGCGCCGAGAACCCGATCTTCGGCTTGGGAACCGCACCGGTAAGGGGGCGGCCGTGGATCTTCATCATCTTCCGGATACCCTCATTCCCGAAGTGCGGTCCCTTGAAATGGCGGATGTATTCTGGTGGGAGGGCCGCATCGATGAGCCGGAGGTTTGAAAGCGCTTTCATTCCGAAGATATTTCCGGCGATCCCGCTCAGTAACTGGACCGCATTCCCCTCGTCCCAGAGGGCAAGCGGATAGGATATCTTCGCATAGTTTCCATCAATCTCGAAAACGGTGGCCTGGAGATCCTTCATCCGGGGCGGGAGCGTATGGAGGGTGGTCCAGGTGCCCGTTGAACTTTCCGAGGCAATCCTCCCCGCGGCCTCCTCGCGGCTGATGCCTTCAGCCGGCTCGAAATAATAGAGACAAACGATCTCGTCTTTTTCCGGCTCATATCCGGGATCGACAAAATCCATGTACCAGTCTATTGCCATGGGACGCTCCTGTACCGTATAAAGCAGGGGAACGGTAAAAGGTATTGCATCGCCAGAAAACGTCCGATCTCTGCACGAAAACGCAGGCCAACCTCCCCTTTCGGGAATTCAATGTGATGTCCGGAAAGATTGAGAGAGTTTGATATAGACTTATAAGCATAGGAAAACAACTTCTTTCCTATGATGAAATTTCAAACCGATATTCCCCGGATGCTGCACCGTCGGGAGGCAGGATAATGGCTGCAGATGGGGCGACAATCGCCTGGTTGCTGTGTGCAACAGCACTGGTCATGCTGATGACGCCCGGAGTCGGTTTTTTCTATGGAGGGCTTGTCCGGAAGAAGAACTTCATTTCCATGGTTGCCCTCTCCTTTATCACCTTCGCTCTGGTGACCATCCAGTGGGTTGTCATCGGCTATTCGATTGCATTTGGTGGGGATGTCCACGGGTTAGTCGGGAATCTGGAGTTTTTCGGGCTGAACAATGTGCCCTTTGAATCGGATGCTGCCTATCCCCCGCTGCTCTTTATGATCTTCCAGCTCACGTTCGCAGCCGTGACCATGGCCATTGTTACGTCAGGGATGGCCGAACGCGTCAAGCTCTCGGCCTTTCTTCTGTTTGCCCTCGTCTGGGTTACCATTGTCTATTCGCCGGTCGCCCACTGGGTCTGGGGCGGGGGCTTTGCCGCCAGTCTCGGATTCCTCGATTTTGCCGGAGGGGCAGTCGTCCACATTACCGCAGGGTTTGCCGCTCTTGCCCTCGCCCTGGTCATCGGGAAACGAGCAGGATTCGGTGAGTACTCGATGGATCCTCACAACATTCCCATGACTCTGCTCGGAGCGGCCCTCCTCTGGTTCGGATGGTTCGGGTTCAATGGGGGCAGTGCTCTCGCTGCAAACGGCCTCGCCGTCCATGCTATCGTGGTGACCAATATTTCCGCCGCCTCTGGTGCTCTGGCCTGGCTGTTTATTTCCTGGATGCGGGGTATGCCAAGCTCAATCGGGATGGTGAGCGGAGCTGTCGCCGGTCTGGGAGCAATCACCCCGGCCGCTGGTTATGTCACGCCAATGACCGGGATCATTATCGGGTCAGTGGCATCGGTCCTCTGCTACTATGCCATGCTCTGGCGGATACGGAAGAAAATGGATGAGAGTCTGGATGCCTGGGCAGTGCATGGTGTGGGCGGGCTCTGGGGAACTATCTCGGTGGGAATCTTCGCTGTCGCTTCTGTGAACGGAGCCTCGGGACTCATTGAAGGGAATACGGACCTCTTTATAACGCAGGTATTCGGAGCATTCGCAGTCATGGTCTTCGTCTTCACCATAACCTATCTCCTTGCATGGCTGGTAAACAGAACCATCGGTCTCCGGGTTTCAGAAACAGAGGAATACGTTGGTCTTGACCTCTCACAGCATGGCGAGCGGGCGTACTGACACATTTTACCGCTTTCCTTCCTCTTTTATCCCCCCAGGCCCTCTCCTGAACCGTAATGAACAAGATGCCGAACGGGGGACCAGGAATGGGAATGCAGCGGAGGGGTATGCCGCCGGAAGCGTGCATCTGCCCGAAATGCAAAAAGGAGTATTCGAAAACCCGGGGGGTCCCCTGCCGGAGCCAGGACTGTCCTGAATGCGACATTCCCCTCATAGGGAATTAATCACATATTCTTCCGTTATCTGGCAGAGGTCGCTATTCTGCTTTCAGCTGGTTCCTGTTCCCCCACCTGACGTTATTCTCAATCCGGACGACTGAAAGAGTATACTATCCCTGCTCTCGGGATTCTTAATCTCGAAAAAATAATTCATTCGGCCCGCAACGCCTCGATTGGATCGAGATTTGATGCATTCCAGGCCGGATACACCCCCGATACAACACAGACGATAATTCCCACCATCATGGCGAACGGGATATAGACGAGGCTCCCGGGTGCGAAGAAATATTCCGTGCTCCCCACCATGGCCAGCACTACCACCCAGCCGATGGCAATACTTGCCGCGGCTCCGATGACCGCACCGATTACCCCGAGGATACCCGATTCGTAGATGAACATCTTCCGGACCTCGGTCTTCTGGGTGCCGATGCTGCGGAGAATCCCGATCTCGCGGACCCGCTCGGTCACCGACATCATCATCACGTTGAAGATCGATACTGCGGCCACCAGCAGGGATATGCCGGCAATCGCCATCACGAAGCTGGTCAGCGTACCGATCGTTTCGGTAATATTCTCGACCATCCTGCTGCTGTCCTGGACAGAAACCTGCTCCTCTTTCTTGTTCAGTTCATCGGTGATTACCGTGGTGACCAGATCTGCGTCATTGATGTCATCAAGGATCACGTTCACCTGGTCGTACTCACCCTCTCCTCCGTACATCATGGTGAACAGCTTATCGCTCCCGATGATGGCCGAGTCGGTATTGAGATCCATGGACATCCCCCGCTCTTCGATGATACCGACAACGCGGACAGTGGTGACGGACCCCTCGTCCGGATCGCCGATATCGATCTTGCTCCCGAGCTTCAGGTCCATGCGCTCGGCAAGTGACGGTCCCACGATCACCGAGGTCGTGCTCTTTGGATATGCTCCGTCCTGGAGCGTCAGGATCGCGGGCAGGATATCCGGGTCAAGGCCATAGATAGTGGCCCTGCGTCTGCTGTCACCGATCTCGATGGTATCGGATTCCGAATGGACCGCATAAACAGTCCCGTATTTTGCAGCGATCCGTTCGATGTCTGAAAACTGCTTCTCGGTTATCAGCTCTTCCCCGTCCCCCGGGGCTCCGCCGCCGCCCGGTCCCGGCATGCCTCCGCTTCTCTCCCCGCTGGAAGCCTTCACCACCAGGATATTTGCCATCTCCGAGAGGTCCTCGGTGACAGAGAGGGTCATGTTCGCCCCCATCATGCCCATCGAGGCGATAGCGACGACCCCGATGACAATCCCGAGTGCAGCCAGGACCGACCGGAGGAGGTGGAGGCGGATGCTCCGGACCGAGAGCTGCAAAATGATGTCTTTGTTCTTCATGCTATCCTCCCGTCCCTGATGATGATGGTGCGTTGTGCAAATTGAGCCACGGTGGGATCATGGGTAACCATGAGCACGGTCCGGCCCTTCCGGTTCAGGTCGGCGATCATCTCCATAATCTGGCCGCCGGTCACCGAATCGAGGTTTCCGGTCGGCTCATCACAGAGCAGGATCCGGGGATCGTTCACCAGCGCCCGTGCAACGGCCACCCGCTGCTGCTGGCCTCCTGAAAGTTCCGGGGGCTTATGGATAGCAAGTGCCTGATCGATTCCCATCATCGAGAGCAGCCCGGAGACATGACCGGTGTCATCCGGTTTCCGGTGCTTCATCAGGAAAGGATATTCAACATTCTCGTAGGCGGTCAGAAGGGGTATCAGGTTGAACTTCTGGAAGATATAGCCGATAGTGTTCAGGCGAAGCGAGGTCAGTTCGCGATCGTCCATGTCCCGGGTATTTTTTCCGTCGATGATCAGGTCGCCTGAAGTCGGGCGGTCAAGGCATCCGAGCTGGTTCAGGAGGGTCGATTTCCCCGAGCCGGACGGTCCCATGATGGCCATGAACTCCCCTTCCTGGATGCTGAGAGAGACCCGGTCGAGGGCTATCACATCGCCGGACGGAAGGGGATAGATCTTGGAAACCTCCCGGAGCTCGATGAGGGGGGTACTGTTCATGACCTCATCTCCTGGCTTCATTTCCGGAACCGGTCCCGTATTCTATTGATGTATCCTTTACGCCAGATCACGATGCCGGCAATGCAGATACCGATGACGGCGATGATTGGCACGACGGGGACTTTCGATACCCCGCTCCCGAACATACCAATGCCCCCCGGCCTGCGGTTCAATGCCGACGGCATACCGGAATTCTGCGGGATTTCCGATGAGGATGACTGTATCTGGTTTCGCAGGGAGATCTGGATGGTCTCTTTCGATACCATCCCGTCTTGATCGCGGTACTCGATGAGGAGCGGGACCGATGTTGCCCCCGCGGCATTACAGGTGACTTCGAATGAGGAAAAGTCGTCCGGCTCAAGTGCACCAATGACGTATACGGGGTTCGGGTCGACGGGTTGTGCCGGTGATCCGACCGTGACCATGACGGATTTCGCATCCTGGAGCCCGGCGTTGGTGACATCCCCGCTGATGGTGACGGTCGTTCCCGCCTGGGTGACTTCGATGCTGTTCACCACCAGTTCTGCAGCAACTTTTCGGTCGCCCGTGGGTGCCGGAAGCGTCAGGGTCGACCGGTGCTCGTTCGGCCCGTTCCGGTAGGTGATATCGAAGAGGATCTCGGTGCTCTTCGTGACGGTAATATCGAAAGTCACCTGTTTCTCCTCATCGGGCAGAAGAGTTCCGACGAATAGCGCACTCTGGGTGGTGACAATCCCCTCTCCATGCGGGATGATTGTCACGCTGCTGATCGCATTGTCACGCGCGTTTCCCACCGAAAGGGTGACGGTGTCCTTTGTTCCCGGTGAGAACGTGGATGGTGCATCAACAACCGAGCTGACGATCCCGGTATCATCGACCCTGACCGGAATCGGGTAGCGCATACTGCCGGCGCTGGTGAAATCGATATAGAAGATCGGGAAGTAGGTACCATCCTGCACATCAGCCTTCAGGAGGAAGGTGAATTCAAGGCACCAAGCGTCCCGACCTTGTCATACGTCTGATAATTGATGACCGTTATTTCGTCGGACAGGAGTTCCACCCGGTTGATCGCTACCGGATCTGCTCCATTGTTGCTTATCCGCACCTTCAGGGTCCCGGTATCGTCCTGCATGAAAATCTCGGGATCCAGATGGATATCGGTGATCGCAATCTGTGCACTCGTCGTCCCTGCGTCAGCTGCGGCTGAAACCGGTGATAATAGTACGGGTGATACGATGAGGAGAGCAAGGATGACCGGAAATAGTCTGGTAATCGCTGTTCGTTGTGCCTGCATAATCATGCCTTTTTGGTTATGTCCGGAATATTTGGTTTTCAAGAGGGAGATGCGGAGGGATAGAAACGAGTTCATGCTCCCTGTTCGACGAAATCCGGGAAAGCGTTATATCCGGTTTCATCCTGATTGACTCTCCCTCCGGTGTACGAGGAAGTGATGAGAGGATGTTCGGGAGTCCCCGAATCGGTAACTCTCAGTTTCCCTCGATCAGGGTGGCTGTCTTCCTCATCCGTTCAGTGCAGTCCTGGCCTTCAGTACTCCTGATCCGGGACACTCTTCTGAAACCGGTCGCGAGGGGAATGTCCTCCCTTCACCGGTCTTCTCACCAGGTCCCGGGCCTGGGAGCTCGTCTTTGTGCTCCTCCATGAACTGCTGCAGCAGCGTGTGAGCGGTCTCATAGTCCCCGCTTTCTACGGCGGCACGGATTTCGCTCACGTCATACCCGAGACTTTCAAGGTAATCAAGGTGGGCGGCCATTCTCCCGCCGTCTCCCGGCCCCTTCCCTTCAGGCGGAGCCG
>JAAEET010000047.1 GCA_013415565.1 Methanomicrobiales archaeon | reverse complement strand
CGGACGTACATGCCGCTCCAGAGGATCCCGTCCTCAAATACCTCCCGGGGCGTGGACCAGTGCCAGCCGGCCGGTTTTGCGACGGTGAGGGGGAAGTTGAAGGGTTCCGGAAGGGTGAGCATGAACCGGTGGATCTCTCGCAATGCCATATCCCGGGTGAGCTGGAGTTCCCCTGGATAAAATAATATCCGTGCCTCCAAGGGGTTCCCGCAGGTCCAGGTCTCTGAAACTACAACCAGGAATGCGGCTGATAGTTCCATAAATGAGAACGACCAGATCGTACCGGTACTGATGCCCATCCCCTGCGATCGTGCCACCTATCCAGCCGCCGATGAAGAAGCGCTCCGACGGGTGTGCGAGGCCGTAACGCACCTGGGGGAGGCCTGCACCCGTCGAGAACTCGGGGAGGCGGTCGCCCGGGAGATTGAGACTTTCTCCCTCGCCGAGCTCCAGGCAATCGGGGGGAGCATCAGGAACGAGGTCGACCGGCTCCCCTCCCCCTACCGGGAGAAGATCCGGCCCTACTTCGACCGGCAGTTCTTCGGAACCCACCATCGGCTCCTCTGCATGTTCCGGTCCGGAGCGTTCCGGAAGATTGACGGAACGGTCACCGATCCGGAGACGTTCGGAAAGTTCCTGGCCATGATCCCGGAGGGATGTTTCGGGAACGAGGCAGAGTCCGGTACCGAGTTCCGGTTCGGGGAGCCGGTCCGCTCCCTGTTCTACTACCTCCTCTCCGCTTTTGCCATGTTCGTCATGGACGAGCCCGGCCACCCGGTCGGGACCCCTTTTCCCGGAGGATTCGCGGTTGAACAGCGGGGGAGGGAGTACCTCTGCCCCATCCGGGACAAGGAAGAGGACATCCCCTTCTCCATCTGCAACTACTGCCCGGCGAAGCAGATGGAAGGGGTCTAGGCGCCGCCCCGGCCATCCGGACGGTGCGACACCGGCATCGCTTCCCGGGACCGTCCCGGCCCGGGATCTCGTTTCCGTGCCAATTTCTTTATAGATACGGCGCAGATATCAGAACCATGGTACATCACTCCGCCCTCAGGATTACCGCCGCGATCATTGCCGGCATCTTCGTCGGTTTCTTCCTGTTCTTCGTTATCGCCCTCATCCTCGGCCTGTTCACCGAGACCACCGGCTTTTCGGTATCAACCAACTTCTCCGAGAACGCCTTCAGCGCCGTGCTGCTGGCCGGCCTGATCCTGCTCTGCTGCGGGGCATTCGTCTGGAAGGTCTGGACCACGCCGACGGTTGAGGAAGCTGAGGCATAGTCACGGGAACCGTGGCTCCTGTCCCGACCCCGTTCTTTTTTCCCCGTACCTGATGCTGGCGGCAGAAGGTATCTGCTCCCCATCCCGACCGGAGCGTTTCACTCTCCCGCTTCGCTCATCTGCTTTTTCCCGAAGATCTGGCGGGTCATGGCGACAATCCAGCGGTAATTCAGTATGAGGTGCACTGCCACCAGCAGACCCATCAGGATCCCGGTCCAGTCATGGATGATGGTGAGGTCCCGCATCGGCAGAACCCGATGGGTAGCGTCGATGGCCCGCAGGAATCCCGGGAACTTGATCACCCCGGTGATGAAGCAGAGGATGAAGCTGACCGCCAGGCCGACATCGACGATGTACTTGATCTGGGCCCGATACATGGATGGTGTGTAGGTGGCGGAGGGAATAAGGATGGCGGGTGGGATCCGGTACCCGGGCACCAGGGTGCAGGCGTTTTGACCGGGCTTATTGCGGGAATGGCTTCATCTCGCCGTTTTCCGGTGGGGACGGCTTCATCACCTGCCATCCCCCCGGCAGAAACATTAACATCGTATCTGGCTGAAATTATTGGCACCATGTGGAAGGCAGTGGAGGTTGATGCCTGGATCGCGGGCAGGAAATCGAGCCTCGAGGAAGCCCGGGTCACGGTGACGGAGATCATCGAGCGGGTCCGGAAGGACGGCGATACGGCGCTCAGGCAGATGTCCCGGCACGTCGTGCTGGAGGAGATTGCCGTCAGCGACGAGGAGCGGGAGGCGGCATACGATGAGGTGGACGATTCGATCATCGAGAGCCTGGCCGATGCGAAGAACCGGATCGAGCGCTTCCACGAGCTCCAGAAGCCGCGGGACCTCTGGCTCGAGGAGCTCGAACCCGGGATCGTGCTCGGGATCAAGACAACCCCGCTCAACCGGGTCGGGCTCTATATTCCCGGGGGCCGGGCAGCGTACCCGTCATCGGCCCTGATGTGCGCCATCCCGGCGAAAGTGGCAGGGGTCCCGGAGATCTGCGCCATCTCCCCGCCGCCGATCAGCCCCATGACGCTGGTAGCCCTCGACCTGGCCGGGGTGACCGAGATCTACCGGTCCGGCGGGGCCCAGGCCATCGCGGCCCTGGCGCTCGGCACAGAGTCGGTAAAGCCGGTGGACAAGATCGTCGGCCCGGGGAATATCTACGTCACCCTGGCCAAGATCATGCTCCGGGACTACGCGGAGATCGATTTCCCGGCCGGCCCGAGCGAGATCGGGATTATCGCCGATTCCACCGCCGATCCCCGGATTGTCGCCGCCGATGTCCTGGCCCAGGCCGAACACGACCCGAACGCCGCGTGCATCCTGATCTCCACCGACCCGGCCCTGCCGGAGAAGGTCGGCCGGGAGGTGGCGGCGATGACCGCGAAGGCGCCGCGGAAGGAGATCATCGAACAGGCCCTCAGGAATTCCGGGTACGTGGTGGTCCGAAACCTGGATGAGGCCATCGCCGCATCGGATGCCGTCGCCCCCGAACACCTCTCCATCCAGGTGGCCGATCCCCTCCCGGTGGTCATGAAGGTCCGGAACGCCGGGGCGATCTTCGTCGGAAGGTACGCGGCGGTCGCCTGCGGGGACTACGCGATCGGGACAAACCACGTGCTTCCCACAGCCGGGTACGCGAAGACCTACTCCGGCCTCGATGTCCAGCACTTCTGCAAGACCGCCTCGGTGGAGATGGTCTCCCGGGAAGGGCTCGAGATCATCGGTGACACGGTCGAGACCATTGCCGACGCCGAAGGCCTCCACGCCCATGCCGAGTCTGTCCGGGTGCGGCGGCGGCAGAAATAATTTCTTTTTTCACGGGACCACACCTCCGGAACACCAGACCCGGAGTAGCCGGTGCTCCAGGTATCGCATTGATGAGGATTCTTATGAGGAATTAATATACTCCCTGGTGGCACTGGTTGGAATGTCAGAAGGGGGGGTAGTCCAGATGACAACACCATTCAGAATCGGCACGTTCAATCTTGAGAATCTTGATGACGAAAACCCGGCGCAATTACAAAAACGGATCGATGTCCTGCGGCCCATGATCGAGCGGATACGGGCCGATCTCCTGTTTCTCCAGGAAGTCAATTCTCTTCCGGCCCTTGAGGAACTCCTCGACGGTACCCTGTACCAGCAGGAGCAGTTTGCCATCGCCACAACCCGCACCACCGCAGGAGAGCCCTACAAGAAGCGGAACCTGGTCACTGTCAGCAGGCATCCCATCGCAGCCGTCCACCAGTACCGGCATTCCCTGGTCTCACCACCGATGTGGCGGAAGGTCACCTCAGTTCCTCCGGAAACGGAAGCAAAGCAGATCACCTGGGAACGGCCGGTCCTCCATTGCGAGGTTTCCCTGGGAGGATCCCGCATCCTGCATGCTATCAACATCCATCTCAAATCGAAAAATCCCCGGGATATCCCCGGGCAGAAACAGAGTATGTACGTGTGGAAATCCCACGAGGGGTGGGCTGAAGGCTCGTTCCTCTCTTCCGTGGCGCGGGTCGGCCAGGCCCTCGAAGTCCGCCGACTCCTTGAGCAGATCTTTTCACCGGACCCCCGTTCAGCGGTGATAGCGGTTGGCGGGGATTTCAATGCAGATATCGATTCGGTCCCCTTCAAGGTCATTGTCGGGAGCATCGAAGATACCAATAACCCGGACCTGCGGTCGACAGCCCTCATTCCCTGTGAGTTCCATATTCCGAAAGAACACCGGTTCTCGCTCATTCATCGCGGGAAAGGTGATATGCTGGACCATGTCGCGGTTTCCGGGTGTCTGTACCCATTCTGGAGGGGGACCGATATTTTCAACGAACTGCTGCCGGATGAGAGTATCGCTTTTGCCACGGATGTCACGTATCCCGAATCGGACCATGCTCCGGTCATTGCGACGTTCGACCTGCCGGATGACTGGCTGCCGTGAGGAGGGGTCCTGTTCCGGGGTCCCCCCATTTTCCCGGCACCGAAAGAGATCCGTTTCCTTTACCCCGGGGAATCCCTCGCTGTGGAAAGTGCACTCCAGGATACGGGATATCAAAGGGCAGGACAGCGGATCCTCCGGAACCGCACACCTCGTATTCCCGATACTTCTATGGTCGAAGGCCGCCACCCTTCCTATAATGCCTGAGGGACCCTGCTTCAACCGGCTCTGGTCGGAGATCATCCTCAAGAATGTCACGCCGCGACGGGCCGATAACCGGGTGAAGAAGTCCTGCGGTGAATACTACCTGATACCGCCCGGTACGGTCTTTCGCGAGGTTCCGATCACCATCGAGCGGGCCATGCTGGTCGGGATTGATGAGGACGAGGGACGCATCCTGATGCCGTTCCGGAAACCCTGCTACGGCACCTCCCTGTACGCCATCGATGCCGACCGGGAAGAGATTGCCCGTCTCCGTGTAAAGCTTGCCATGGTGAAAACTCCAGGATCGAATCCCGGGAAAAGGAATAGTGATTGAAAATATCTCAAACGAAAGAATATATTAATCATAAAATATTATTATGGATGCTTCTCAATTATATGAGGACGCAAAACGAAAAAGGAAAGCAGAACAATTTTCGGAAGCAATTAAAAGTATTGATGCAGCTCTTAAAATTGAACCGGAAAATGCTCGATATATGCATTTTAAAGGCCTTATTTTTAGTGATCAACGAAAAGAAGATTTGGCAATAAACTGTTTTGAAAAAAGTATTCAGCTAGATCCAACATATAGTGATGGGTATTATAGTAAGGGAAAATCAGCAAATAAACTAAAATATTTCGGATTAGCCCTCCAAGCGTTTAATGAAGCAATCAGTCTGGATGAGGATGATTATAAAAGCTATATCGAGAAAGGCAATACTCTCATCACCCTTAAAAAATATACCGACGCTATTGTTTGTTTCAAGAAAGCATTGGAAATATTAGCGGATAAGCAAAACCTCGAGGGAGAAAAATTAGCAGCATTTAACAGGATGGGAGTCTCCTTCAGCAGGATTGGAGATGAAAAGGAAGCAATTACCTGTTTTGATGAAGCCCTTAAAATAAACCCAAAAGATGTCAGTGTACTTATTGGTAAAGCTGTTTCCCTTAGCAAACTTGGGAGGGAACATGAAGCTTTAAACTGCTTTGAGACGGCCATGGAACAACTACATGACGACGTATACACTGACGATAAAAGGAAAAAAAGAAACATTCTCAGTGTTCTCAATAACAAAGGAAGAACACTTGAAAAAATGGGGAACTACGAAAAGGCACAAGAATCATACAATGCCGCAATAGATTTTGATAAAACTGATTATCGTGCTTATTTCAATAAAGCCAATCTCTTGGTTAATCTGGAGAAATTTGACGAGGCAGTGGAATCATTCGATAATGCCCTCGAAAACTCACCTGAAAATACCGAGATATTAGCGCAAAAAGGGTTTGCCCTCGCCATGGCTCATAAGTACAGTGAAGCAGACCAGGTCATTGATTCCACTCTAAAGATTGACAGCGAATGCCCGGCAGCCCTGATTGTAAGGGGAATTATCAAGGCAAGAAAGGATATTTACCAACACGAGATTCTCTACCAGAAAAAATTACTCGACGGAATTATCACCGCAGTTGGCAACACGGAAAAAAATTTGGGCGAATTAAGTAACAATATGGAAGTTGATCTTAAAAATGTCAGTTATCTGATTTACATTCAATTTATTCTTGGGGTACTTTTAATTTTTGCACCATTCTTCGGCCAGGAGAATATATACACATTGCTCATCAGTATTCCCGGTGGTACCGCCCTCATTATTACTTCAGTTCTGATTGCCCCGAATAAAATCCAGAAAAACAGGATTGATTATTCGCAATGGCTGATTGCATATTATAACTGGATAAATTCACATTTTAATATCAGTAACCATCTTCTCGAAGAAGCCCAAAAAAGGCGACTATCAAATCCAGAAGAGCCCCGGCCGACAAATTCTGATTGGGACAGCCATGAAAAAATTTTCAATTATCTCAATGAAATTAGCAATAAGACCATTAACCAGATGGAAATATACTGTGAATTTCCTCTCCGTGATGAGACATTCGAGAAATTAACGGCTTTAAATGTTAATCATAATAAGGAAAAAACGGGGAGTTCGATAAATAATAAACCACCGACTACAGGAGAAGAAACATAATAATAATTCTTATTCTCAATTAAGACCGATAAATGGGAACAAAATATTCGGAAATGGATACTTAAAAAAAGGATATCTATATACGAAATCTATATATAATATATTATATAATAACCCCATGGCTCCATGGCTCTTGCCCTACGCAATTGGTAACAGTTACATGGGGCCATGTTTGTTTTCATTATCTTTTTTAACATTATTCAAATCCCTAATTATAATAAAATTCAGATGATCCTCACACATTAGAATTAATGATGAGCTTTAAAACTTGTGCATCTTGGAGTCCCGCAGGGTTTATATAGGGGATTGGCGAGAATCTAGGTGGCGGTACTTTGCTGAACCCGACCCTCTGGTGCTGTGGGGGTCGGTTCCGGGGTATCATCAAGGTGGCATGATATGGATAGAACAGTCGTTTCTCTACTCGTAGCGGGGATTCTTTTCGCTGCCCTCGCGGGCCACGTTTCTGCAGGCGTGGCCTGTCCCTTCGGAAGTTCTTATGGCGGTGGATTTGCCAGCCCATTCGGGTTTTCGGGGAGTGGGGGGTCGGCGAGGGTGTTCCCTGAAGTGAACCCTGCATCAGAGATGCCGTGTCCCTTTGGGGAGGGAGACGGAGCAGGAGGACCTGCCGAAGTGTTCCCTGAAGTGAACCCCGCATCAGAGATGCCGTGTCCCTTCGGGGAGGGAGACGGAGCAGGAGGACCTGCCGAAGTGTTCCCCGATGTGAACCCTGCATCAGAGATGCCGTGTCCCTTCGGGGAAAGCGAGGGTGGTGGTCCGGCGGGAATGATTCCTCCTGATATACCTGTTCCGTTCCCCCTGCTTGGTTCTGAGGCGGACGGCGATTCCGGAACCGGGTTCTATCCTCCACCCGGTGATCCCGACGGGGATGGTTTCTACGAGGATTTGAACGGAAACGGGTACATCGACAACGGTGACCTCCTCCTCTACACCGATAATCTGGCCTGGATCCGTGATAATCAGCCCCTCTGCCGTTTCGATTACGATAGCAACGGCGCAATCGGGTACGCGGACGCAATCCTGCTCATGGACGAGATCTGACGGGGCAGAATGCCGCCCCCTGGTATCCCCTTTTTCCTGAAGCTCCTCACCTCCGCAAGGCCAGTTTCCTCCATCCGCCATGCATCGAAGACCGGACGATCGGGAGACCGGTCACCGAAAGCGAAACGATCTCACTTTATCGTCCCGGTGTTCTACACACCATTATGGACATAATAGCGGCGCTCTGGCCGTTTCTCCTGCCTCTTGTCGCATTCCTCATCGCCATCGTCCTCATCCGCTGGAAGCATATCACCGGCTGGCGGGCCATCGGCATCGTGCTGATGTGGCAGCTTGCACTCGGGCTGGGCCTCGGTCTCATCTGGGCCGGCATCGGCCACCTCCTGATGCCGGACCAGGTCGCCGCCTCGATCGGCTGGGAGGCGGGAAGCCCCTTCCAGCGTGAAGTCGGGATGTGGGATCTCGCGCTCGGCATTGTCGGGGTGCTCTGCCTGGTATTCCGGGACGAGGGATTCTGGACGGCGACCATCATCGGCACCGGGGTGTTCTTCGTCGGTGCGGGACTTGGCCACGTCTACGAGCTCGTGGTCCACGGGAATACCGCGGTTAATAATGCGGGAGCGGTCATGTATCTGGATCTTTTTTATCCTCTGATCCTTGCGGCGCTGCTGATCCTGTATCACAGAGAGAAGAGGGGAGCTGGGCGGAGGCCTGGATCATGAGAACAGGGGGGGGTCACACCTCTCTCATCCTTATCATGATTGCAGGATAATTTCCCCGTGCGGTGCCCCCCGCTCGACTCCGCCGATGCGGGTGCACAGTGTATCTGCAAATCCCGCGCAGGATTGCGCAACTCTCGCTAAAAAAAGGGTTGATGCAACCGGTTATCCGGTTGTGGTCGTTGTCAGCTTCGGACAGTTCCCGCAGGATCCGTCCATGAGCCGGGACTGGATCCGGGTCATGGTCTGGAGCTGTTCACAGGTGAGGGTGCACAGTTGCTGCTGGATCCGGGACTGGTTCCGGGTCTGGAGCTGATCCCCGGTGCCGGCACCGGTCTGGTCCTGGCCCTGGGTTTCGGGCTGGCTCTGGACCATGAGCTGGTTCTGGAGCTGTGACTGCAGCTGGGTATGAGTCTGGGTCTGGAGCTGTGTCATGAGCCTTGTCTGGAGCTGGTCACAGGTCCGGTTCCGGGTCAGGGTCCCGTTCCCCTTGTCGGAGCTGATCTCGAATCCGTTCTGGTTGCTGTAGCTGTACTGTCCGAGGACCTGGCCGGCATCGGACTGCTGTCCGGACTGCTGGCCGCCGGCCGACATGGTCCCGCTTCCTGCTCCCCCTGCCTGGTTCCCGGCGGCAAAAACGCCGACGGGGATGATGATCAGGGCAAGGAGGGCGATGATGCTGAGTTTCTTGAGCATCGGTATTCACTCCTGTATGGCCGGGACGACCCGCTGAAATTCCGGGTCATCCCGGTCCTGCATATGCGGTTCTCATGAGATAATAAACGATTTCTGACCGCAGAAGCTACATGAACGGCTTTTTTTACGGATCTGGATATACGCTGCCATGTCTGGGTGAAGCACCCGGGACACCCAGGCCACCCGGGAGTTCCGGCCCCGGTTTGAGGGGATGAGGTTTCCCTGGAACCACCCGTGTCCTGGCGACAGATATCGACAGGGTAGCCGGGGGAACCGGTTCCTTTTTTTACCGCCTCTGGAAGGGCAGTACCCTAAACCGGGAGATGGAGGACATTTACCGGACCACCCTCCCGTGAAACAATTATGTCCACCGGAAAAGGACGAATTTCGTCCCTCATCATTTTTTCGTTCCCGGGGGCTGTTCTTCCCTGGTTTCTTGCCGTACGTCGGGCTGTTTTGCGGCCTGCCCTTTTCTCCGCTTCCACCACCGGTAGACAAGGTAGACGACAGCACCGAGAATGACGAGGGGGATAATAGAGATGAGGATGACGACCAGTCCCGCGGTAACCGCCAGGAACCCCGCGATACCTTCGTTGATCGCCGAGATGAAGGAGAATCCTTCCCTGCCGCCGACCGGCTCGGGTTCGGTGAGGGTCACGGTGATGGTGGCGTATTCCACCCGGTTGTCGAGGTACTTCAGGCGCCCGTCGATCCGGTCGATCTCGACCTGAACCCGCTCGATCTGGATCTGCACGTCGAGGATTTCGGAGACGTTCTCTGCCTTTTCCATGATCCTGGTGTACTGGACGAGCTGGTTGGCGAGCGCCGTCCGCCGTGCCTGGAGGTCCACGTACTCCTCGGTCACATCTTCTGCGCTGAGAGATTCGGATTTGAGGGTTCCGAGCATCTTGATCTCGGCGATAGCGGCCTCAAATTCACGGGCGGGTATCCGTAACGTGACCGTGCCATACAGGCGATCCGCGTACTGGGTGTTCACCGAGAGGGAGCCGACATAGCCGCCGTGGATGGTGGCGATGCTCCGGATTGGATCCAGGGTCGCGGTGACATTCTGCACTTCGAGGCGGATCTGGGAGGTCTTGATGATCATCTGGTTTGCTGCCAGGTCCGGGTACCTCTCTGCAGCGGGAACCAGGGCCGGAGTCTGGGTACGGTCGGGAACGATCCCGGACCATCCGGGGGAGTTCCCGGACATCAGCGATATCGGGGAGGTTTCGTACTGGCCGTCGGATTTCTCACTGCCGGTGGCGAAATCGCCTTCCCACGGGGTGGTAAGGCATCCTGCAGAAAGCAGGACCATGACGAGGAAGACACCGAGGAGGACACTACGGCGAATCATACCAGATCATTTTCATAAATGGAGATAAATAATTGGTATAGTGCGATTATTTTCGTAATTATCCGGTATTTTACCGGTAACAGAATGCTGGTGGCATGATGGTTCCCGGGCTATGTATGCTGGTGTTAAGCAGATGTTTCTGCGGATACCGGGGGACCCTGGGGAACACGTGTCCCTGGACTGGCGGGATCGGGAACAAAAGCTTCCGGGGGTCACCGTGAGTCCGCTTGGGTACCAAAAAGATGCCCTGGTTCACAATTGTCCGGGATGGCGATCCGTATGGTTGCCGGACCAGGCATATGCCATCATCGATCATCAGGGTCCCCCACCAGTCCTGCGAAAACCTCATGTGGGGGATGTGATGTAATCGTAGAGTGGAGGATTCGGAAATGCCAGGAGGAGACGAGCCCACCGTGGCCAAAGTCATCGAGCTGATCGGCAGTTCGCCGAAAGGCTGGGAGGATGCAGCAGCGAATGCCGTGAAGGAGGCATCGAAAACCGTCAGGAATATCAAGGGAGTCTACCTGAAGGGATGTACAGCGAAGGTAAAGGACAACAAAATCGTTGAATATCGTGCCAACGTGAAAATTTCGTTTGTCGTGGACAGGGAGAGCTGACCCGGTTCGCGCTTCTTTTTCAAAAAACACACACAATCTTTCTCCCCGGTATCCGGTCGCTGGAAATTCCAGGGGAGTGTCGATCCCCCCCCATCCGGGAGAGCTCCTGGCTTTTTTTATCAGTGAGATTGCTGACCCCGTATGAAGGCTGGAGAGAGACATTCAGGTGATCTGCTCCCGGCGGCCGGAACCCCCGTGTGTTCGGTTCCCTTCCCTGCCGGGTGTACGACTATGACCCGGCCGGTATGGGGCTCGTTCCGGGAGTGATGGGGATACGGGAAGGAATACGCTGATGTCCCCTGTCACCCAACCTCCCTGTTTGTGACCACCGCGGCCGAGAAGAGGATCCTGCTCATCGTCGCCTCGCTTGCCTCGTTCCTCGTCCCCTACACCGTATCCTCGATAGCGGTGGCTCTCCCGGCCATCGGATCGGCCTTCGATCTCGACCCGGTGACCCTGGGCTGGATCACCTCGGCCTACCTGCTCACCGCGGCGGTCTGCATCATCCCCTTCGGAAAACTCGCCGATATGTACGGGAGAAAACGCCTCTTTGTACTGGGCAATCTCATATTCACCGGGGCATCGCTCCTGGCCGCCCTGTCCTGGGCCGGCTATGTGCTGATCATCGCCCGGGTCGTGCAGGGCCTGGGAGGATCGCTGGTCTTTGCCACCTCGATTGCCATCGTGACCGCGGTCTTTCCTCCCGGGGAGCGGGGGCGGGCCATCGGCATCATCACCGCCACGGTCTACGCCGGTCTCTCCATCGGGCCGTTCCTTGGAGGAATCCTGACCCAGCAGCTGGGGTGGCCGAGCATCTTCCTGGTGAACGTGCCCATCGGTCTCGTGGTGATGGCGGCCACCGTGATCGCCATCCCGGGCGACTGGGTGGAGCCGGGGAGAACCACCTTTGACCTTGCGGGGGCCGTCCTGTACGGTGTGATGCTGGTCGGGACCCTGTACGGTCTCACCCTCCTGCCGGCATCCCGGGGACTTCTCTGGATGGCCGCAGGGGGTGTCGTCCTGTACGCGTTTATCCGGTGGGAGCGGCGGCAGCCGTTCCCGATGCTGGACCTGCCCCTCTTCCGGAACAACCCGACGTTCATCTGCTCCAATATCGCCGCGATGATCAATTACGCCGTGGTTTTCGCGGTGGGGTTCCTGATGAGCCTCTACCTGCAGTACAACCGGGGCCTCGACCCCCAGACCGCCGGGTTCATCCTGGTCACCATGCCGGTGGTCCAGATGCTCGTCTCACCCCTTGCCGGGCACCTCTCCGACCGTATCGAGCCCCGGATCCTGGCGACCGCCGGAATGGCCTGCACCACGGCAGGCCTCGGCGTGCTGGTCCTGGTATCCCCCGGCACCCCCATGGCGGTCGTCATCGCCGGGCTGATGGTCCTCGGGTTCGGGTACGGTCTCTTCTCATCGCCGAACACGAACGCCATCATGAGTGTGGTGGCGGTCCACCACCTGGGGGTCGCCTCGGCCATGGTCTCCACCATGCGGGCGATCGGCCAGATGGTGAGCATGGCCATCGCCATGATCGTGCTCTCGATCTTCATCGGTTCCCAGCCGATCTCGCCTGCGGTCTACCCGGAGCTGCAGCTGTCCGTGACCGTGGCGTTTTCAATCTTCATCATTCTCGGGCTCGTGGGTATCTGGACATCCTACTCCCGGGGAAGCATCCACGGGTGATGCCATTGGCATCGGGATAGCGCCTGGGCGAGGCCTGGTCCAGAACGATATGCCTGAACCTGTGCCGCCGCCGAAGAGGTCAGATGGAGCTGATAACAGGATTCCTCCTCCCCTTCATGGAAGAGTAATCTTTCTCTGAAAAAAACGAAAATAATGGGGAAGCTATCATTCAACGAGTTTCCGGGCCTCTTCCACCGGTACGGCAACCAAGGTTTCGGCTGCAATTGCATCCGATCTTCTCAGCTGGGACTTCATTGCCACCTTCTCATTGGGGGCCTCGTATATTCCAATCACGTCGTAGCGGCCGAGAGTCCAGTAGATGCCATGGAATTTTATTCCTTCCTTTTCGTCCAGTTCCATCGATTTCATGTTCGCTGCGACCATTTCCTTTGTCGGTTTCTTCCTGAACTTGA
>JAAEET010000046.1 GCA_013415565.1 Methanomicrobiales archaeon | reverse complement strand
GAATACCCTCGCCGAGTTCAAGCACCCGGATCCAGTAGTTCAGTTCAACGGGATGGTCTCCTGATGCCACGATGAAGCGATCGGTGGCGATGGTCTGGACATTGGCAACCGACATATCGATAGTGCTCCCTGCTTCGGCTCGGTTGCAGTATGCCGGTGCGATCACGTTCGCATCGCTGGCAAACGGGCAGATGATCGAATCCGCGGTCTCGGACGATCGTGCAGCCCCGTCAATCATCAGGTAGTCGCTGGAATAGACCCGTCCACCGTCGATGCCGATATAGGTGAGCTGCTTGACCGCCTCGACGTTCCATTGCCCGGTGATCTGGCCGGATGTCTCGATATCGAGCTCCTTGTCGTAGCGGATGATCCCGGTACCGGAGGACTGGGTGTCTTCGGTATAAACCGCCTCATAGACTCCTGCATCGTCTCCGAGGGGTGCAAGGTTGCTCAGGCCGGTCGGATTGTCAGTTGTCCGGATGGCGAATTCGGTATGCGATTCAAAATTGCCTTCAGCAATAATCGTGGTTGATGTTGTGATTCCGACGGATTCTGGGGTTGCCCCGATACCGCGGTCAGCGGCCCCGATGCCGGTAAGAACAGCAATCACGACGATTGAAGTAAAAAGGAGCCTGGTCGCGTTCATATCCTGTCTCCTCTCAAAGTACCACCCTATAGTATCGCTGTCGTCCGGAAAAGCAAAAACCTTTTGATTTGATTGAAAATCAGGAAGAACCAGTCTTTTCCTGACCTACTTTCTCGCTATGGTAAGGTATCCCGAGTGGCCCACCCGCGTCGACGGTCGTGTTCCCCGTTTCGAGCGGGTCATCTCCCTCTCGATGCATTCGACGGCTTTCACCGAGGAAAAGAGCCCCTCTGCCGTATCCATCACGATGCAGAGGTGCTCGATGAACGGCGTATAGCAGGCAAGGTAGCCGCCCGGGCGGAGGAGAGCGTAGGCATGGCGGACATGTTCAGGACCGATGGTCATGTCGTAATGGACAATGTCAAAGACTCCCTCAGCCTCGAGGACGTCCACTGCGATGACCTCGACATTGTCAAGACCGGCCTCGCGGATATTTCCGGCTGCAATCCGGGCGAAATCCTCCCGTGCCTCGCAGGTCACGACCTTCCGGGCAATCCCCCCGAAAAAGATGGCGGCGATCCCGCTCCCGGCCCCCGCATCGAGCACCACATCGTTCCGGTTCATCCCGGTAAAGGCGATCACCAGCCCGATATCGCGGGGAAGCATGGGAGCTCCCGTCCGCTTTGCATGCTCAAAAAAGTCAGGGGCCCGGGGAAGAAGTACCTGGAACGCATGCCCGGTATGCGACCGGATCATGTCGCCGGGTGAGTTATCAGCGAGGGAATCGAGATCGATGATCCCGCGGTCTGTGGAGAAGGGTCCGGTCCCGGTCCTGACAAAGTAGGTTCTCCCCTCGCCCACCAGCAGGACCCGGGTTCCCGGACCTATCATTTCGAGACCTTCAGGATTGCCTCGGCAATATCGCCCCGGCAGACGATGAGGGCGTCGCGGGCGGCATCGAGGGAAACCCCGGCCTGCTCGGCAACCAGCCTGACATCGTCCTCGGGAATGGCGGGTGCACCCTCCTCGAACCGGGGCTGACCCGCGATCTGGTAGGTGGTGACTCCCTGCATGGTCATGGCAGTGACTTCGGCCGCATCGAAAATGTACTTCCCCCGTGGTGTCTCGATCACGATCCGCTGGACGTCCTCGATCTGCTCCACCTGCATCCCGAGCTGCTTCATCATCTGCTTCATTTTCTTGGGATTTATGTTTCCGGGCATCATGCCGATCACCTTCCCTGCCGTACTTTTACCGCTACACCGTAATTAAAGATCAGCATCTCCCTGCCCGAGAGCACCGCCGACCCCGTCGCGAGGAGTTCGTCCCCCGTCGTCACTACCATCACCTCATCCCCGGACCGGATACCCGGATCTGCGGCGACCACGTGCTTTGCAAACGTGTTCTTTCCGGTCCGGATGAACTCAGCGACCTCGTCGATAACCACGACGCGGTACGCCGGGGGAGGGAGGACGGCGAGAAGCCGGAGGGCACCGTCGATTCCGAGCGTCAGCTTCCCGTCCATTGCCCGGACCGTGACCAGCCGCTTTCCGCCGAAGGTCACCTGCCGGATCCGTCCGGTCCTGGAGAGGACGAACTCGCAGCCTTCCGGAAAGAGCGCTCTTCCCGCTCCCCGTCCGAACTGGTAGTCAGCGATAACCTGCACCTGCGCCAGCATACTGTCCGGCGAGTAATTCATTGACACGTCTGACAAACTCCTGTTCTGATTCCCGGGGTATAAATGCCCCCGCGGCAATCCGGTGGCCGCCGCCCGCCCCGCCGAGGGAGGCCGACGCCTCGGTGATTGCCTGCTGGAGATCGATTCCCTTCTCCACCACGCGCTCCGTAGTCCGCATGGAGATCTTGGTGAGATCCGGATCATCCGGCTGCTCCACCATGATCAGGATGGGCTTGTCCATATTCAGTTTGGAGAGGGCCATCCCGGCCCCGATACCGACAATGGTGTCGGGATACCGGTCCCCGACATGGATATACTGGAGGTGGGAGAGCTCCGTGACACCGGTATCCAGGATATAGCGGAGGAGCTCACGGATGATGGCACGGTGGTTGGTGAGCATGTGCTCGGCCTGCCGGTAGGCAATCCCCCGATCCCCGCGGCAGATGGATCCTCCCACCCCGGGACGGGACCACCGCCCGCAGGAATTCAGCAGGGTCGCAAACTCCTGGGCATTCCGGAGCGGCGTCCGCTCCGGTTCACCGGGGAAAATGTATGATTCGGCAAAGAGGCGGGAGATCCCTTCGCCGTGGGCAAGAAGCTGCTGGGCAAGGGCACTGGTGATCCGTTTCCGGTGCTCGTCAGGGATCTCCTCCCAGACCAGCAATCCTTTCACGGGATCGCGGACCGGGATGTCCAGCCGCCGGAGGAACTTCTGTGCTCCCGGTGCATTATTGCTGATCCCCGGGATAAAGGGATCGTCGTTGTAGGAGAGGCAGACATGGAGCGGCCGGGTCGAGATCCCGTAACAGTTGAGATCCCGCTCCCGGATCTCGATCAGCCCCCGGGCCGCCCCCTCGGTGGCGATCTCACGGGCCGGGCCCACCAGGCCGCAGTCCTCCCGAGCCATCATGTCGCCCACATTTCCGATCACCGCGAGAGGAGCGAGATCGGTATTGGCGGCGTCGAACTCTCTCGCAACAAGGTAGGCAACCCCGGCTGCAGAGAGTTTTGTATAGCCGTAGGGCAGGCAGTTCACCTGCTGGTAGGCGGTCCCGCAGTCCTGGCTCACGTGGTGGTCGATGATAAGTACCTCCTCGTTCGAGAGTCCGTGGTCTTCGAGCAGGGTCTGCTGTCCGGCACCAAGATCACAGAAGATCTTGAACGTGTCGTCCTTCGGCACCTGCCGCATGGTCAGCGGTTCGAGCTGGCGGACAAAGACCGAGGTCGTCCTGATTCCCTCCCGGACAAGAGCCTGGGCGAGGATGGCCTCACCGGATATTCCGTCTGCATCGATGTGGGAGACAATCGTCACTTCGGGATGCGAGGAGAGCTCCCGCACCGCTGCCTGAATATCCTCCGGGAGACCCATTATTCTAGTAATTTGCTGATTCAGGCAAAAATGTTGGCGTTCGGTCGCTTTATCCGGAATCGGGCGTCCCCATATTTCATAAGCACTGCGGCCAGATGCTCTACCACACGATGAGATCCATGAGGCATACACACGGCGAACCCGCTGTCCTGCTTCCGGGAATGGCGGAGTTTGCCGAGACCGGGATGATCAGCCATGAGCGGATGCGGGTAGTGGATGCAAACGCCCGTGCACTGGGGCTCACCTCGCTGCAGCTGATGGAGGGAGCAGGCCGGGCTCTTGCAGAATCGGTCAGGGCTGCAGGAGCTGGCAGGGTACTGATCCTCTGTGGCAAGGGGAATAACGGAGGTGACGGCATGGTGGCCGCCCGCTACCTGCAGGATCTCGGGCCGGACCTGGTTTTCGTTGCCGGACCGGGGATGACATCGGAGACTGCCGGGCAGCTGCAGGTATTGTCGCACTGCAGGGTAGCCGTCCACCCGGTCGCCTGCAGGGACGATGTCCTGGCCCTCCGTACCCTGTTCTCGCAGGCAGAGGTCATTGTCGATGCACTCCTCGGCACCGGGCTTTCGGGTGCGTTGAAAGAACCGGTCAGGACCTGCGTGGAGCTGACGGCCGGATGTCCGGCAACGGTTATCAGTGCCGATATTCCCACCCCCGGGATCCGGACCGACCTGATTCTTGCTTTCCACCGGCCCAAGGTGGAGGGGTCCCGGGTGGCCGGGATCGGCATCCCCCTCGAGGCCGAGATCTTCACCGGACCCGGCGATCTCCTGGTGTTGAAGAAGAGGCGGCCTGATGCCCACAAGGGGAACGGGGGGGAGGTGCTGGTGGTGGGAGGAGGGCCCTACCAGGGGGCACCCTATCTGTGCGGGCTCGGGGCACTCCGGGCCGGCGCAGACATCGTCAGGATTGCATCCCCCGTGTTTGAACCGGTACCTGATCTCATCTACGAGCCGCTCGAGGGAAAGATCATCGAGGCCGAGCATATCGAACAGATACTCCGGCTCATCGACCGCGCCGACGTGGTGGTGATGGGCCCGGGGCTCGGGGATCAGAGCCATCACGTGATCCGGGCGCTTGCTCCCCATTGCAGGAAGGCGGTCTTCGATGCGGATGCTCTCCGGACCCCGATCCCGAAAGCGGAAGATGCCATCTACACCCCGCATGCCGGGGAGTTTAAACGGATGACCGGGAAGGAACCCGGGGAGGATTCCGTTGAGCGGGCACGGAGGGTCCGGGATTCGGGAGTGCCGGGCACCATGCTCCTGAAGGGGCCGGTCGATATCATCAGCGACGGCCTCCGGGTCAGGTTCAACCGGACCGGGACTCCCCTGATGACGGTGGGGGGGACCGGGGACGTGCTCGCAGGAGTGGCTGCATCCCTCTTCTGCCAGCTCCCGGGATTCGAAGCCGCCTGCATTGCGGCCTACGTGAACGGAAAGGCAGGTATGGCAATCGAACGGGAACGTGCCGGGGGACTGCTGGCAAGCGATCTCCCGGCACAGGTCTCCCTTGAGCTGTATGGGAAAGGAGGCAGATAATGGTCGAGTTCACACATATCAGGGATGAAAAGGTCCACATGGTGGATGTTGGTGAAAAAGCTGAGATCAGGCGGGAAGCGATCGCCGCAGGCAGGATCAGGCTCCGGAAGGAGACGCTCGCGGCCATCCGTTCCGGAACGACCCTCAAGGGCAACGTGCTCGCAACAGCACAGGTTGCCGCCACGCTCGCGGTGAAGGATACCCCCCGCCTCATTCCGATGTGCCATGCCATCCCCGTCACTGCGGTCGGGATCTCTTTTGACCAGCAGGAGGATGCGATCGAGGTGACCGTGACGGTGCGCTCGGTCGGCAAGACGGGCGTGGAGATGGAGGCGCTCACGGGGGTCTCCGTCGCGCTCCTGACCATCTGGGACATGGTGAAATCGGCCGAAAAAGACGACCAGGGGCAATACCCGGTGACAAGGATTGAGGATATCCGGGTGCTCGAGAAGCGGAAAGGCTAGTCCCCGGGGCATGCCTTTAAGAAGCATCCTGCTGATATATACTGGTCTTACGGGATCCGTCCCGTGAAGGAATGTGGCGTCTCAGTGACGCTGAACCTGATGGTGATCTACCATGGCGAAATCGATGTATGCCTACGTACGTGAGGCGTGGAAGAAGCCCGGCGACTCGGAGGTAAAGAGCCTCCAGTGGCACCGGATGCAGGCATGGCGGCGTGAAGGCAGTGTGGTCAGGGTCGAGCGCCCGACCCGTATCGACCGTGCCCGGAATCTCGGCTATAAAGCAAAGCAGGGGGTTGCCGTGGTGCGGGTGAAAGTGCGCCGGGGAGGCCGCCGGAAATCGCGGTACGTCCGTGCCCGCAGGTCGATCCGGATGGGGAAGAACCGTATCACCCCGGCAAAGAGCCTGCAGCGCATGGCCGAGGAACGGGCATCGGTGAAGTACCCGAACATGGAAGTGCTCAATTCCTACTGGGTCGGGCAGGACGGAAAGCAGAAGTGGTTCGAGGTAATCCTCGTTGACACCCACCACCCTGCCGTTCTGGCCGACAAGCAGCTCGCATGGATCGGTTCGGGAACAAGCCGCGGCCGTGCCGAGCGCGGAAAGACCAGTGCCGGGAGAAAGGGACGCGGTATGATGGCGCGTGGAAAGGGCACGGAAAAGACCCGCCCGAGCATCAGGTCACACGGCAACCTGGGTAAATAAGATATCCCTCTTTTTCCCATTCGTGCTCAGATGACAGTTGCAGATACCTGTCTCCATCCCTACCCCGGAGGCGACTCCTCTCTCCGGCGAATGGCGATCGAGGCGCGGGAGCTCGGGTTCGATACCATTGTCGTCCCGGTTGCGACGCCGCACATCGCCAGCGGAGTCAGGGTCATTCCTGCGGCAATAATTGACGGTGAGAACATCCGGGCCGTCTCAAGCCGGCTCAGGAAGGTCACCGACAGGAATTCACTGGTCATGGTGAATGCGGGAGAGAACGGATTCAACCGTGCGGTGATGAACCTGAAGGGGGTCCATGTGCTCAGGAACCTCTCCCTGACCAGGAAGCGGTCATTCGATCATATCTGCGCAAGGCTTGCTCTTGAACGGGGAATAGCGGTCGATATCGATCTCTATCCGGTCATCCACACCGCCGGGACCTCGCGCCAGCGGATCCTGGTCAGGTACGGGGAGCTGATCAGCCTCCATTCCCGCTATCCGTTCCCCATGACCATTTCGAGCAATGCCCGCTCGGTCCTCGATCTCCGGTCTGTGGATGAGATCATCCTGCTCTGCAGCCTGTTCGGCATGGCAGAGGATGATGTTCATGCAGCCCTTTCCACAGCAGGTGATCTCCTTGCACCGTCGGGACCGGTGACGGTGGTGTCATGAAACCACTCCCCCCGACACTCAGAACAAAGAAACGATACATCCTTGCCGGAATCGAGCCGCCGGGAGCGGCTTCCGACCAGAAAGAGCTCTACCGGGCCATCTCCGGTGCCGTGACCAGCCTCTTTGGGGACGTGCGGGCCGCCGCCATCGGTCCTGCCGTCATCTCGTCAGGTCCGGATTACGTCATTGTACGATGCACCCGGAGCGGGGAACGCGATCTGAGGATCGCCCTCTCCTTTGTCACGGCTGTCGGAAATGAGAATATTGTTCTCCGTCCGAAAGCAACATCGGGCACGCTCCACGCGCTCCGGAAGCGCATCCCGCTCGCTCCGCCTTCGGAACCGGGTCATCCGGAAGAGGTTTATTTCGGGGGAAAAATCTACATTGCACGGCGGTATCAGGGTCAAAAGGTTGATTTGATTGAAAAAGGAATTAAAAGTCAGGAGCTCTTGTTTCTCACACAGGATGATCTGGAGGAATTATAATGCAGCCACAGGCATACCAGATGGGATATGACCGGGCCATCACGGTGTTCAGTCCGGACGGCCGCCTTTATCAGGTCGAGTACGCACGGGAAGCGGTGAAGCGGGGCACAACCGCGGTCGGAATAAAGTGCAAAGACGGAATCGTGCTCATCGTGGACAAAAGGGTTAGCTCACGCCTGCTTGAGCCCTCATCGATCGAAAAGATCTTTGTCATCGATGAGCATATCGGGGTTGCCTCCTCGGGACTGGTCGGGGATGCCCGCGCCCTGGTTGACCGGGCCCGGATCGAGTGCCAGATTAACCGGGTGACCTACGATGAGCGGATTGACGTGGAAGCGCTGGCAAAGAAGCTCTGCGACCACATGCAGACGTACACGCAGTTTGGTGGGGCCCGGCCGTACGGAACTGCGCTTCTGATTGCCGGTATCAGCGACGGTGAATTCCGTCTCTTCGAGACCGACCCGAGCGGGACCCTCCTCGAATACAAGGCGACCGGTATCGGGATCGGCCGGAACGCCGTGATGAAAGTCTTCGAGGAGGAATACGATTACGAGGCTCCCCTCAAGGACGCCATTCTTCTCGGTCTGAAGGCCCTCCACGACGCTACCGAAGGAAAGTTCGATGTCAATACCGTCGAGATCGGCATCATCGAGACCCAAAAGCCCGAGTTCCGGAAGATGACCAAGGAAGAGGTCGCATCGTTCGTCGAGAAATTCGAGAAATAGAGTGGATTGTATGATACCCCTCGAGAGAGCGGTTGTGGCACGGTTGGAGAGCCACGGGGAGAGATTTGAACTGCTGGTCGATCCCGACCTTGCGGTCAAGTATCGCCAGGGAGAGGCGATCGATCTCGAGGATATGGTCGCTGCTCTCTCGGTATTTGAGAATTCATCGCGTGGTACACGTTCATCCGACGAGGCGCTCACCAGGGTCTTTTCAACCACCGACTTTACCACCGTGGCGGACCGGATCATCCGGAAAGGAGAGATCCATCTTACCGCCGAACAGCGCCGGCACATGATCGCCGAGAAGAAAAAGAAGGTCATCACCTTCATTGCCCGGAACGCTGTCAATCCCCAGACCGGTCTCCCCCATCCTCCCCAGCGGATCGAGATGGCGATGGACGAGGCCAAGGTCAACATCGATCTGTATAAAAATACCGAGGAACTGGTAAAGGAGACGGTGAAAGCGCTGCGTCCCATTCTCCCCATAAGGTTCGAAGAGGTTCGTATCGCGGTCAGGATACCACCGGATTTCGCCTCGAAGGCCTATGGTGAGATCCAGACTGCAGCCCAGATGGAAAAGGAGGAGTGGCAGAAGGACGGATCCTGGATATGCGTCGTCCGTATCCCGGCGGGAATCCAGGGGGAGTTCTATGACCTCGTCAACCGCATCACCAAGGGTCAGGGCGAGGTGCGTATCCTCAATCAAGTATATTAACAGAGAGGACATAGTATAAGAGACAGATATCCGGGGCAGGTTCTATGGCACGGAAAACGCAGAAGGCAAAGGGAAGAGTATCAGGAAGCGCCGGGCGCTTCGGCCCGAGATATGGCAGGTTCGTCCGCAAACGCGTGAATGAGACCGAGAAGATCTCCCGGGCGGCCCACCGTTGCCCACGGTGTGATACCGTCGCGGTCAAGAGGGAGGGAACCGGAATATGGGGCTGCCGGAAATGTGGTTTCAGGTTCGCCGGCGGTGCCTACCAGCCCCAGACTCCGCAGCTCCGCATCGCGCTGCGCACCATCGATCGTGCTCTTGGCAAGGAGGTCTGAGCAGGGTGGCAGGGTCCTACAAGTGTGCCCGGTGCAAGTCCAAGGTCGAGATTGATGTCAATGTCCGCTGCCCGTACTGCGGGCACCGGATCCTCTTCAAGGAACGTGGAGCCGCGATCAAAGAGCTTCGCGCCCGATGATCGTCACCACGTCCCGCAAACCCGTCCCTGAACTCCGGTCGCTTGCCAAGGATTTTGCATTTGCGGCAGGCTGCCCGTATATCCTGCGGGGGAGGATGGGCCTCCCTGAGATAGACTCTATCGATCCCGTCTCTTTTATTTTCTCGTCCCGGGGAAAGGAATTCTCACTCCGCGTCGTAGATCATGGCAGAACGGTTACAGATATCAGGATTCCCGTATGGCGCATGGAGGAGCGGTCCGGTGGACGCCTGCCGGGTATCCTGATCGACGACCCATCTCTTTATGAGCGACTGGCGCCATATATACCGGTGAAATTGTCGGAAACAGGCGGGGGAGGGTGCATCTTTGACGGCACCCGGAAACGCCGCTACCTGCTTCGACTGATGATCCATGAGGCATGAAGCGCTCTTCCGGTTCAGGTCGGACCAGGCCGAAGCGCTCTTCCGGGCGGTCAGCCCCGAGATGGAGGCCGAGGTCAATCCCCGTTCCCGGGCCGAATGCCTGCTGGAAGGGCCGGGCACCCTGGTGCTCAGGGTCCGTGCCGACGATGTTGCGGCGCTCCGGGCCTCGCTCAATATGTGGCTCCGGCTGATTTCCGTGGCCCAGGAGATGCAGGATCTCGCTATCAATCAGGAGACAAATCCATGAGCAGTGCATTGTCACCCAAAGTCCAGAACCAGATCGCCATGCTGCAGCAGATGCAGCAGCAGATGCAGACCATCGGCGCCCAGAAGGCGCAGTATGAGATGGCCGTCCGTGAGGCAAAACGGGCTACCGAAGAGCTGAATGATGTTGCGGATGACGCCCCCGTCTTCATGAGCGTCGGCACGGTCATGATGGAGAAGAAGAAGGAAGACGTGCTGAAGAACCTGACCGAGAAGATCGAGACCCTCGAGCTCAGGATCAAGTCACTGGAGAAGCAGGAGGGGCTGCTCTCCGGGAAATTCGAGCAGCTCCAGGCCCAGATCAAGCAGGCACTCGAGGGGAAACCCCAGAGCGCCTCCTGAAAAATAATTATTCTCTTTTCTCCGCCGGCCGTATCCTCTGCAGGAGATTGATCGCATTGATCATCGCTTCAGCGGACGCAAGAACGATATCATCTCCGGATCCGCTGGCAGAGAAGACATGGCCCTGTTCATCTTCTACCGAGATGTTCACGTGGCCGATCGCATCCGAGCCGCCGGAAATGGCTTCGATGTTGAATTCCTTGAGCTGCACCCGTGCCGGGACGATGCCGAGGATGGCACGCAGCGCCGCATCGACCGGACCGTTCCCGGTGCTGCTCGAGACCAGTTCCTTTCCATAGTAGAGGGCCTTGACACTCGCCGTGGGAATGACGTGGTTGCCGGTCATGATGGCGATGTCCTGGAGTTCGATGGCCCGGGTACCGTTGCCGACACCCATGACACTCTCGGCGACCTCGTAGAGGTCGGCGTCGGTCACCTTCTTGCCCTTGGTCGAGATGAACTTTACCTTCTCCACGATCCGGTCGAGCTCGGTGTCGCTCGGGGCCAGGTGTACATCGCTCAGCATCTGGCGCACGGCATGCCTGCCCACGTGCTTGCCCAGCGCAAGTTTTCTCCGGTGACCGACCATTTCCGGGGTCATGATCCCCGGCTCGAAGGTTGCAGCGCAGGCGATCACGCCGTGGGAGTGGATACCGCTCTCATGGGAGAAGGCATTGTCTCCCACCACCGGCTGGGTGGGCGGGAGCGGAACTCCGGAGTACCGCGAGATCAGCCGGGAGGTCTCGAAGAGGTGCTCGGTCGCAATCCCGGTCTTCACCCCGTAGATGGACTCGAGGATCATGACCGTCTGGGAGATATCGGCATTGCCGGCCCGCTCGCCGAGCCCGTTCACCGTGACCTGGACCTGCGAAGCGCCGGCCTCCACCGCCGTGGTGGTGTTGGCCACGGCAAGGCCGAAATCGTTGTGGCAATGCACATCGACGGGGCAGTCCACGCTCGTGACGATCCGGGAGATGAGTTTCTTCATCGCCGTCGGGGTATAGACCCCTACCGTATCGGGCACGTTGATGATGGTCGCCCCGGCATCAGCCGCGGTCCGGAACACCTCGATCAGGTAGTCCGTCTCGGTCCGGGTGGCGTCCATGGCGGAAAACATGCAGAGATCGCAGTGGTCCCGTACATAGGAGACGATCTCACCGGTGATGGCGAGGACCTCCTCCGGTGTCTTCTTGATGGTGTGCACACGCTGGACTTCGGAGGTCGGGATGAAGACATGGACCATGTCGACTCCACAGTCGAGGCAGGCGTCTACATCCTCGTTCCGGGACCGTGCAAGACCGCAGATGACCGAGTCAAGACCCAGATCGGCGATGGCTTTCACCGTCTCCCGTTCCCCCTGCGAAGAGGCGGGAAAACCGGCTTCGATGGCATGGACCCCCAGCAGGGAGAGCTGGCGTGCGATTTCGAGCTTCTGTTCAAAGGTAAATGATATACCGGGTGTCTGCTCACCGTCTCTCAGGGTGGTGTCAAAAACAGTTACGTGTGACTTTGCCTGGCTATCGGTGAAGAAAACGATCCCCCGCATCGGGTGTGCGAGTCATACATCTATAAATTGTGTTCATATTATAAAATGGTGACCGATTCCAGCGTTCCTGAGCTTCATATCGATACGTTTAATAGTATTATTACCCCTATACTATGAGCGCAAATCCCGCCTTAACTCAGCTTGGTAGAGTGCGCGGCTGTAGTATGATTTGCCGCATTCAGGCAATTGCGCAGCTACCGCGATGTCCCCGGTTCGAATCCGGGAGGCGGGACCATTTGCAGCGGGTGCCCAGGTAGTGTAGTGGCCTATCATGTCGGCCTGTCACGCCGACGACTCGGATTCGAATTCCGACCTGGGCGTTCTCGTTTTTCCGATCCTTCGTGTTTCCGGCGAATCCTGATCACGAGAGACGATATTGACTTACTGGACCTCCCCGACCGATCACCCGGAGGTGAATTGTTTGAGAAAAGGCAGAATTACGTCCAGGCAGGATTACATCAACAATTCTCAAAAACAATTTTTTTTAATTATGCCGTGAGAGCCGGCTGAGGGCTCCCTCGCTGGCAATTGCGATGAGGGAATCTTCGTCATGTAAGAATCGCTCAAGATATCCGGCTGCTTTTGAATTCCCGATCCTTCCCAGGGCCCAGATGGAGAGCACCCTGACATTGGGATCCTCATCATACAATTTCTTGAGGAGCGGTTCAAATGCGGCATCACCGCACGCTCCCAGGGCACACGCCGCTTTCCACCGGATATCGGTATCTCGGTGTGAGAGAAGCGTCACCAGCTCATCAATAATCGCGGTATCCGTTGCTGACATCCTGACACCCGGTGCTATGGTGCTTGCTAACAAAGAGCATGATAAATCATGATATATTA
>JAAEET010000045.1 GCA_013415565.1 Methanomicrobiales archaeon | reverse complement strand
GGGGAGCGGCCACCTCGCGGACGGCCCGGGAGGCGCAGGCGGTGACGATATCACAGGTATCGGCGAATTCCGAAGCCTCAGCGGGGGTTATCCCGGTCGTATGCACGGCGATGATGAAGGCCGGAGGGAAGGCTTCCCTGATCTCCCGGGCATCAGCGGGCAGGGCAACCGTTACGGCGACCCGGGAATACCCGGATGCAAACGCCACCCCTACACCTTCCGGCTGGTCGAGGGCGGCGGTGTCGCGGAACGGGACGATGCCCCCGTTGAGCTCGATGGATGCGATCACCCCTGGTATGGGGGTGGTGCGGACCAGCCCGGACATCCTGCCCCCGATTCCCTGCACCAGGCCGGGAGTGGGAGCTATCACCGTCCCGGCCCCCTCGCAGGCGATCACCGCGGCATCGAACAGGGCGGCGGAGAGCCCGTAGCTGATCAGCTCGGAGGCCCCGAACCCGACGTATTCGCCGGAAGAGAGAACCTGCCGGTCGGCCGAGCACATGCCGAACGCCCGGATGCGGTGCTCGATATTCGCCTTTACCGCCTCCGGGGTGATGGGGTGGACGGGCCGGGCAAACCGCCGGGCAAGCGGGCATTCCCGGATGAGGGGTGGTCCCACCTCGACCACCACGCCATCCCGGACCACGATCCTGCACCGTCCGATGGCTTCGATCTCATGGGTATCCGGGCTTCCGGTCATGACAGTTCCTCCATCGGCCTCAGCGCTTCCGGGACAGGACGGCAATTCCTGCTGCAGCACCGAGGGCGGCACCGATGGTTGCCATGCCTGCCGGCGATTCGGTCGGCGTGGGAGTGGGAACCGTGGTCGGAATCGTGGTCGGGACGGTGGTGGGAGGGGTTGTTACCACGGTCGTGGGGGTGACCGGGACGTACGTTGTAAGCCTGATGTTGTCGATGTATCCCTCTGCCGTATTCCCGATGGCGTAGTCGCCCTTGGTGGTGATCGCCAGCCGGTTCAGGAAGTAGAGCTCATCTCCGATCGGGACAAAGTAGCCCCAGAGGAGTTCTCCGGTCTCCAGGTTGGTGACCTTGATGTCGGCCTGGGTCAGCTCGTCATTGTAGCGGATGACAACCTGGTAGCTGGTGTTCTCGGCAAACTGTTTCGTCGCACAGTTCGGCTGTTCGCCGCAGTAGGAGTCGTACTGGCTGGTCTTCTCGTGCAGGTGGTTGTTCTGGTCGATGACCCGGATAGCCATGAGCTTTCCGTACTGTTCATATTCAAAGATCCCGAGCACGTTCACCCCCTTGCTGATGTCCATGTCGCTGCTGGTCATCCCGAACCGGACGGCGCCGTTCTTCCGGATGGAGGTTATCAGCAGGTCGTACTCGAGCGTGAACGACCCGTGCTGGTACTCCACGGGGATGAAACTGTACCCGTTTGTCCCTCCTTCGGTCTGGAAGTGGTATGCTTCCTTCTGGACATCCCAGTAGTAGTAGGAGGGGTTATTGGTGGTCCAGCCGGGATCGGTCGAAAAATCGGTCTCGTATATCGTGACTCTGACATCCGCGGCCGTTGCCGGCTGCAGGAGGAAAAAGACGGAGAGGATACCGATGAAAAAACAGACTTCCGCGCTCTTCTGCATGATCGCACCTGTCAAAACGATACATCTTTGCCGGATATCGGATAAAGCCTTTCCCTTCCAACTTCCGGCGAAAAAAAACGAGGGGTCACCCCGCCCGGAAGGACTCGGCGCCTCCCCGGAACGTGAGATCCTGGATCTTTACGGCGAGGTACATCTTCCCGTCTGATCCCGGTCCGAGGTTGGAGATGGTGACCGGTATCCCGTCGGCGATCTTCTTCTCGTCGATAAAGAGCACCCGCCCGCTTTCTTCCGCGGGCAGGACGATGGTCAGGGTCGACTTGAGGCCGCCGGATTCGGGAACCAGGATCCCGGAGACGATACCGGTCCTGGCCAGATCGCCGTTCACGAACATCCGAACGTCCGAGAACGAGAACGCCGTAATGCCGGCCTCGTTGACATCAATGGTCCCGCGGCTGACGTCGCCCGGGAAGAGCTGGACGAAATCGCCTTCGGAGAACCGGTATTCACTCCCGGCAATTTTGATCCATGCCCCGGGGCCGGTGACCACGAACTGCAGGTAGGCACCCGGGAGCAGGGAGCCGTATGTGCTCCCCGAGAGGAAGATCTCGTTTCTCTCGATGGCGATTACCCGGACAAAGGAAGTCTGGATCCGGGTATTGGCCCCGTAGTTATTTGAGACGGTGAGGGCGACGCTGTACTCGCCCGGTTCCAGGTAGAGATGGGCGGGGTTCTTCTCAACCGACCCGGTCGCGTCACCGAAGTTCCAGGCCCACCGGTCCGGCGAACCTGTGGACAGGTCGCTGAACTGGACCATGAGGGGTGCCTGCCCTTCGCGGGGACTCCCGATAAACTGAGCCGCAGGAAGCATGCCGGCCGCGATATACGCGGGTTCGGTCTTACTGCTGGTCCCGTATTCATTGGTGACCGTCAGGGTGACGCTGTAGATTCCCGGCATACCGTACTCATGGACCGGGTTTCTCTCGGAAGAGGTGCCGCCGTCACCAAAGTTCCAGATCCAGGAGGACGGGGAACCGGTGGAGAGGTCGGTGAACCGGACGGTGAGCGGGACATCGCCGGATCGCGGCTCCCCCTGGAATGCCGCAGCCGGCGGGCGGGGGACCGGTCCTCCGGGCGTCGTGGTGACCGGCAAAGCAGTGATGGTCACCGTCGCGGCCACGGTCGTCGGGGCGGGGGTGATCACGGTGGGGGGAGCCGTGGATGGCGGGGTCGCGGAAGGAACCGTGGCTGGGGGAACCGTCGGCTGGGCAAGATCCGCGGAATAGACAGGGACGGACGTGTCCCCGGACACGTACCTCACCTCGACGGTTTCCGGCGTCCCCGGCCCGGTAGAGGAAACCTGTATCGTCTCGCCGGTTGTCCACGGCCAGTCCTGTCCGTGCAGGAAGGTGACGGCAGATCCGGGGACCTCCTTGCCGTTGATCAGAATGCGGGTTGTCCGTTCCTGCAGAGGGTCTCCCCCGTCGTGATAGAGATACACGGTGGTTCCCGAACGCTCCGTATTTGCCCGGAATGACGGCATGATATCTGGTGCCGGGGGGAATGCAATGAAAACGACCAGGATCACCACCACGATAATGACGACCGAGAGTATCAGAGCAAGGAGAATATTACGCGCAAGAGCTGTCTCGTTCTCCATGAAATCACCTGCGGGAGCCCTGCTCTCTCCTGAAACGAACGGACAGGGCATGAATTCCCGATTATGTTTGAAATCACCCTGAGTTTATATCAAGTTATTCCCCCGCTTCACCCGTACGGCACAGGATTCGCATCAGGGGTGATTTCCTTTCGAGGAACCGGGATATGAAGGGCGCGAATGCCGGTGACCAGCAGGCAACCCCTGCATGGACTTCCCAGTGGCCGCTCATGGACTGCCGGACGTGCTTTCCCAGTCCGACCTCGAGAATGTCTGCCGAACCGAGCAGATCATCCACGCGGGTAAACTTCCGGGGAATCTCAACGATGTACCGGCCGTTCTCGATGAACGGCCCGGCAAAAAGACCCTCTGCACCGCAGCACCGGTACTTTTCAGCAAACCGGTTGGCATTTGAACGGTTCCAGAGCGGAGGCCCGATATGCCGCCGCACCTTCGGCGTTTCGGTGTTCACCAGTTCGAAGAGGAGCATGCACCGGTCCTCGAGCATCTCGCAGTCGGCCGCATTGACAAGGAACCCGTTGCGCTCGAGGAGTGCACAGACCGAATCCAGGCTCCGTCGCAACTGCGGGACTACCACCTCGGCGATGAAGGGTGGGGTGGCAAATGTGAGGGCCATGAGGCTCGTCCCTTTCGCCCTGATCGCGGCCTCCAGTTCCGCGTGCGAAAGTACTTCCTCGGGGGGAGGGAAAAAGAAGAGTTCGGACGGATTCTCCTGGTATCCCCGCGCGAGCTCCACGAATTCGTACATCCTGTCGAGCGAGACCGATGCCGAAACGTTCCGGCCGGGATCGACCGGGTCGACCACCACCAGGGGCTCGCTGAAGTCTTTTGTCCGGTGCCCGCCCGGATCGATGAGGGTACCGGGCTTCCAATCGGCCGCTGCAGCAAGGAGCGCTGAGAATCCCCCGCAGGAAAGGATGAGCAGTTCGCAGAGGTAGCCCGAGAACCCCTCGGTCATCTGGTCCGAACCGTACACCCCGCCCGCCTTGGTGAACTGCTTGAGCAGGAGGACGTCATCGGTGAGAGGTCCGATCCGTTCTTCGATGTACCGGGTATGGAAGGGGGTCCGGTCGACCGCCGAACGGATGGCCGCTGCCGACTCGACCCGGTAGCAGGGGACCAGGTCCACGTCGAGGCCGTCGATCTTGGCATTGATGTACGGATGTTCGGCGTATTTCTCATGGTAGGGGGCATGCATGCGCTCCGCAATGTTCCGCGCAAGGGCAAGTCCCTCCCGCTCCAGCTCTTCCCGGGGGAGATCGGGCTCGAACAGGAGGAAAAGGTCGAGATCGCGGTCGCCCCGGATAAAAGTCCCCCGGGCAACCGATCCGACGATGAGCGGCCCGGCCCTGTCGATCCCGGCGGCGACCGAAATGAGCCGGTCTGCCACGCCGCGGATGTGTTCTTTTTCCTCCGGGCTCGGCCTGATCCGTGAAAGTACCGATTCTTCGAGGGGACTTCTCATGAGCAGGGGACCTCCAGAAGGGTCTCGTACACGGGTCCCTGCGGCGTGAGGATACTCTTCTTGAGCTGCCATACCCTGACCGTCCAGGACCCGTACTCCTGCGGGGGGATATCCCGCATCCGTGCCGTGAGCGAAGGATCATACTGCTTCACCCGGGCCAGGGTTGCATGGGGACGGAAGGCCCGCCCCTCCCTCGGGATGCCCAGGGGTTCCAGGACTGCTTCGATCCGGTCATGGAGGGCAGCCGACCTGCCCCCGTCTTCGATGGTGCACCAGATCACGCGGGGCTGCCGGGTCGTGTTGCTGCCGATACCGGAGACCCGGAGCTCGAAGGGCTCGACCCGGATCGCTCCCAGGGCAGCTGCGATCCGCTCCATCCGTTCGGGGGACACCTCCCCGATGAACTTGAGGGTCAGGTGGATGATTGCCGGATCAACGAGGGAGATGCGGGCCCTGCTCTGCTTCAGGATCTCCTGGGGCTTTCGCAGGCGCTCCCTGATCTCCCCGGGAAAATCTATCCCCACAAACAGGCGGACCATGCCACTCCCATCCCCGCACGTCCCGATTCCGGGATCAGTTCCGTTTTCAGCTGCATGTATCGCAAAAAATTACCCTTTTTATGTATAAACATGCAAGATAGACAAATATTTTTTCACCAACGACAAGTACTGGTTTGGTTGAGAATCACGGGGGGAAAAGAATTGGCAGAGAGACCGAAGCTGATTGTTTATACGCTTGAATACTGTCCCAATTGCGAAACACTCAAGGAATATCTTGCGACGAGGGCGATACCGTTCCAGGAGCGCGATATGGCGAGCGCCGCCGCCCTCACCGAGCTTCGCATCAACGGAATTTTTGTGAATGAAGCCCCGGTGCTCCAGGCAGGTTCCGCGTTTCTCGTCTCCCGGGATCTCTTCTCAGCCGGGATCCTCAATGAAGACAGCGTTATGCAACTGTCCGAGGGCTCCTGATGGCAGAGAAGCAGACCCGCCAGACCACCCTCTCCGGGGTTTACATCCCCCAGATGCCGCCGGTCAGGACCAGCGACGGCCATATCATCGAGTACGATCGCAAAAGGATCATAAGCCAGATCATCGAGGAAACCCGGCTGGTCGAGACCTTCTACGGGTACGAGAGCGCCACCGAGGATACCGCAACCGAGATCGCGCGGCAGGTCGAGCAGCGGATCCGGTCGCTCGGGCTGCGGGCACTCTCCGGCCCGCTGATCCGCGAGATCGTGAACATGACCCTGCTCGAGAACGGCATGGTCCAATACCGTAACGTCTGCACCCGGGTCGGCACCCCGGTCTTTGATGCCCACCTGATCGATGTGGGCAGGGGGTTTGAGGCGCGGGACAATGCCAACCTGCAGGAGAACGCCGAGACCTCGCACAAGAAGAAGGCCGACAAGATCAGTAAGGAGCAGTATCTCCTGCAGCTCCCGCCCCACCTCGCCGATCACCATCTCTCCGGAGACATCCACATCCACGACCTGGAATACTTCGGTACCCGGCCTTTCTGCCAGGACTGGGACCTCCGCTACTTTCTCTACTACGGCCTGATGCCCGACGGAAACGGCACCAAGGCCTCGGTTGCCGGACCGGCAAAACGGGCAGAGGTCGCGGTCCTGCACGCGGTCAAAGCCCTCGGAAGCGCCCAGACCAATTTTGCCGGTGGCCAGGGGTACTACAATTTCCTTACCTTTCTGGCCCCGTATTTCGAGGGTATGCCGTACGAGGAGATCCGGCAGCTCATGCAGATGTTCGTCTACGAGATGACCCAGATGATGGTCGCCCGCGGGGGCCAGCTCGTCTTCTCCTCGGTCCAGCTCAGCCCGGGAGTGCCGGCTCTCTGGAAGGACAAACCCTGCGTGTACAAGGGGAAGGTCTGGGACGGCAGGCAGGCCCCGGCCCGGAACTATGGGGAATTCGAGCGGGAGGTCCGCCTCCTCTTCAAAGCCCTGATGGACGTGATGCTCGAGGGGGACAACTGGGGCAAGCCCTTCAGCTTCCCGAAACCCGAGATAAGCATCGAGCCCGATTTCATGACCGAGGATGAGGAGTTCAACCGGGCCAACCCCGACCTCCCGACCTACCAGGACCTGTACCTGCTCACGTTCGAGCTGGCCTCAAAATTCGGCACGCCATACTATGACAACCAGATGCCGGAGTACCGGGGGGCGGGAAAGGGGATCTCCTGCTACCAGTGCTGTGCCTACCAGTTTTCCGCGGTCGCCGACAAGGACAGCGATTTCGAAGACAAGCTCTTCTTCAACGATGCAAAGCATTTCTCCATGGGATCCTGGCAGGTGGTCTCCCTGAACTGTCCCCGGGCGGCCTACGAGGCGGAGGGAGACGACGAACGCCTGTTCTCCGAGCTCCGGGCCCTGATGGATGTCTGCATCGAGGTCTTCAAGATCAAGCGGAGGTGGCTCGAGATCATCCGGGCCAACGGCCGCATGCCGTTTGCCATGCAGCGGCCAAAGGACCCCCAGACCGGTGAGCGGGGCTCGGTCGCGGTCGACCTCGACGGGCTCGTGTACACCATCGGGGTCGTCGGGGTAAACGAGATGGTGCAGCACCATACCGGCAGCCAGCTGCATGAGTCGCGGGAGGCCTTCATCCTCGCGGTTCGTGCCATGACCGAGATGGAGCTCTATGCCCGCGAGCTCTCGGCGAGGAACGCGATGACCATCGCCCTTGCCCGGACGCCTGCCGAGACCACCGGGCAGCGGTTCGCGGTTGCCGACCTGCTCACCAAGGAGTACCGCGAGCATGCAGCCGCCGTGGTCAAAGGGGATCTCGAACGGGGGCTCGAGATGCTCGGGACCACCCGGGACCTCCCGGTCTACTATACCAACGGGACCCACGTCGCACCGGGAGCGAATATCACGCTCGCCAGACGGATGGAGATCGAGCATGTCTTCTTCCCGATCGTGGACGGGGGAAACATCTTCCACATCTGGCTCGGCGAACAGCGGCCCGATCCACGGGGGCTCATGGAGATGGCGATGAAGCTCTGCCGGACGACCCAGATCGGCTACTTCGCCTTCACCCGGGACCTGACCGTCTCGCTCCGCCAGTTCCGTGAGTTCCAGCCCGATAAAAAAGAGCTCTCGGGCTGGGTTGCGGGAGACACCAGGATCAGGGCCTGACCGGGACGGACCGGCTGGTCAGCCGGTTCTCTTCTTTTTCAGCACGATGTCGATGATCCCGTGCCGGACCTGGTAGTAACTGTGGATGACATCGATCGGTGAATCGACGGGGATGGACGCCTTCTTTTCCCCGACCACAATGGTCACGCCGTCGGTCGATATATCCGCATAGGCAGCCGATTTCACCCGGGGCGGGAGCCTGGCGGTGACAAAGATGAAAGTCTCGTCCTGGATTACCTCGAACTCGATCTCACCGTCCTGGCCGCCCATGGGAATGATCCGGGGGAGATCTCCCGGGTGGCCGGCAATGATGGTATACCCGATGAAATGGGCGGTCTCCTGCTCGGGCATGTTCCTGATCATGTCCTCGACCATGCGGGCAAGGTTCTTCAGGAAATCATCGTACGGATTATTCTGTACCATTGGTCCCCCGGAGCCGGAAAGTCCGGCCGTCCATCTTCACGAACTGCTTCAGGGTCAGGTTCTTCAGTCCTTCGGCAAGAACCTGCTCGGGCAGGCCGGTCAGTTCGGCCAGTTCCGGGGTGGTCAGGTCGCAGTGGGCAAGCGCGATCAGCAGGTTGATCTCGTCATCGCTGTCGAGCAGTACCCGGCCGTACTGGACAATATCCCGGATCTGCATGTCGATGTTCTTTTCAAGCGTCCGGAGACTCTCGTTCATCTCTTCCCGGGCGTCAACCAGCCTTCGCAGGGTGGCCAGGCTCTGTCTGAACCTGATGCTCCGGTCCGCACTGCCGTCTCCGGTCTCTTCCTTCCGGGTGAGATTGACGATCACGCTGATATCATTGGCAAGGAAGTAGTATTTTCTCCGCCGTTCATCGAGCCGGAAGGAAAGGATCTCCTCGCGTTCCATCAGCTGGAGGTGTTCGATCACTGCTTTTGGCGAGAGCATCAGGCGATCCGAGATCTCGGTCACAAAACAGGGTTTCTGCCTCAGCAGTTCGATGATGCGCCTGCGGTTCCGGTTTCCGAGGATGTCCAGAATACGGGCGACCTCTGCCTGATCGAGCATTTTGATTACCTTATGTTAGGGTATTTAATATATATAGATGTATGGTTTCCGCCACGCTGACGCCCGTCGGAACCATCACTCACCCGTTCTTCTTCATCACCTTCACCGCTGCAAGAAGGGTGCTGGCCAGTGCCATCAGGATGTACACGATCACCGTCCATCGTGATGCGGCAAGGAAGAGCGGAAGGGTCTCCGGGGTGACCGTTGCCCCGCCCATGACCAGCGAGAAGATGATGATGATCACCGTGTTCGAGAGAGAGTTGCCGGTCAGCCGGGCCGTCTCGGAGATCCCGGTCAGCAGGCTGGTATCTTCCCGGTGGACATCGCGGAGCGACCACTTGACCACCGCCGGCATGAAGAGCGCGATCCCGATCCCGTTCAGGGCGAGGGCGGCAATGACCAGGACCAGGGGCGTAGTGTCGGTGAGGCTGATGAGGAGAATCATTGCCACCGCATTGACCGCCCCGCCGGCCGCAGCGATCCGGTGCGGAGGGTGGCGGTCAGAGAGCCTCCCGGAGTAGGGTCCGACCATGATCAGGATGGCCTGGGATACGAGGAGGATGAGCCCGGCGCTGCGGGGATCAAACCCGGTCACGTACTGGAGATACAGGGAGAGGATGAAGATGATGCCAAACGAGCTCCCGGTGAAGATGATGTTTGCCGTTACCGCCCGTCCGAGGTTCCGGGAGCGGAGCAGGCTCTGGGGGATAAGGGAATGCGGGCAGCGGCGTTCCCACAGGAAAAAACCGGCCAGTGCCGCGGATCCGGCAGCCAGTGCGCCGATACCGGTGGGGGCCGGGATCTCGGCCAGCCCGTACATGAAGAAGAGGACGCCGGGAGAGAAGAGGATCATCCCCACCGGGTCGTAGTCAAGGGTGCGGGAGATCTCGCATTCCCCCCGAACCCTGGTGCGGATCAGCACGATATTGGCCGCGGCGACCAGGGCAACGACGGCGAAGATCACCCGCCAGGAGAGGTAGTAGGTGATGGCTCCCCCGGCAAGGAGGCCGAGCCCGAACCCGGCAAACATGGCGGTGATATTGATGCCGAATGCCCGTCCCTGTTCTTCCTCGGGGAATACCAGCGAGAGGAGGGCGAGCGAGGTTCCGAATACCATGGCTGCGGCAAGACCGGAGAGCGCCCTCCCGGCGATCAGGACCAGGATGCCGGGGGCCAGCCCGCAGACCACCGCGGCAGCAAGATAGACGCCCATTCCCGCGGTGAAAACCCGTTTCGAACCCCTGATGTCGGCAATACGGCCGAAGGGGACCAGGAATGCCGCCGCCGTCAGGAAAAAGGCGGCGGTGATCCAGCCGAGGAGAGCAACATCGGCAGGGAATTCATCACCGATGGCAGGGGTGGCCACGATCAGGGAGGATACCATGAACGGCGCGATGGCCGAGCCGAGACCGGCGACGATCTGGACGAGCCGCTTGGCTTTCTCCGAGTACATGGGATACGTCTGATCTCGGTACGGGGGTATTTGAATGTATCAGGCAGAACCGGGGAGGGGATCCCCTGGCAGGAACGTGGCCGCAGGGAGAAAAAAGATTATTCCGAGAGCCGGTAGTTCGGCGCTTCGTCAGTGATGAGGATGTTGTGGGGGTGGCTCTCGGTCTGTCCTGCCGCGGTGATCATGATGAACCGGGTCTTTTCATGCATCTCGGAAATTGTCCGGGAGCCGGTATATCCCATGGCGGATTTGAGCCCGCCGCACAGCTGGTAGATAACATCGGAGACACTCCCGACGTAGGGGGTCACCCCTTCAACGCCTTCCGGGACAAACTTGGTCGCCCCGATATCCTTCTTCTGGAAGTAGCGGTCGCTCGAGACCCCCCCGCTCATGACCCCGAGTGAACCCATGCCCCGGTACTGCTTGTACCTCCTCCCCTTCATGGTGATGACCCGGCCGGGCGATTCGTCGGTCCCGGCAAACAGGCTTCCCATCATAACACTGTCGGCGCCCGCGGCGATGGCCTTGGCCACATCGCCCGAGAACCTGACCCCTCCGTCAGCGATGACCGGGATTCCCGAGTCTTTCACCGTGTCGGCAACACTTGCTATCGCCGTGATCTGGGGGACGCCGACCCCGGCCACGATCCGGGTGGTGCAGATCGAACCGGGACCGATCCCGACCTTGAGGCCGTCCACGGTGTCCATGAGGTCTTCGGCGGCTTTCGCGGTGGCGATGTTTCCGGCGATGACATCGGCCCTCGCACTTCCCTTGATGTTCCTGACCGCCGCAACGACATTCATGTTGTGGCCGTGGGCACAGTCAACCACGAGGGCATCGGCCCCGGCCTCGTCGAGAAGCATTGCCCGTTCGAAGTCGAAGGGACCGACAGCAGCGGCCACCCGCAGCCTCCGGTTCCGGTCCCGGCTGGCGTTCGGGTACTGCCTTTTTTCGAGCACGTCCTGCATGGTGATGATCCCGGCAAGCCGCCCCTCATGATCGAGGACCGGAAGGCGTTCGACCTTGTTGGTGTACATGACCTCGAGGGCTTCTTCAGCGGAGATGTCCTCGGTGGCGGTGATAGGCTCCCGGGTCATGATCTTCCTGACGCTCTCGCTTCCGCGGCGGCGGGCGATCCCCCGCACATCCCTCCGGCTGACGATTCCCACCACCCTGCCCCCTTCAAGGACCGGGACGCCGCCGATCCGGTGCTCGTTCATGAGCCGCTCGACATCGGCAACGCTGGTGTCGGGATCGACGGAGACGACCTGGCGCTCGATCAGCTCCTCAGCCTGCTTGACCAGCCGGATCGCGGCGACTTCGTGGTCCGGCGGCATGTTCCGGTGGAGGACCCCGATGCCGCCTTCCCGTGCAAGGGAAATCGCCATGGAGGACTCGGTCACCGTATCCATCGCGGACGAGACCAGCGGGATATTCAGGGGGATGTTCTTCGAGAACCGGCTCCTGATGTCTGCCTCGTTCGGCTCGAGGTACGATTCGGCAGGCACGAGAAGCACGTCGTCGAAGGTGAGGGCGACCGGGATCTGCAGTTTCTCACGGAACATAGATCATCCGACCATCCTGACGAGCTGGTCCACCAGATCTTCCCTGATCGAAGCATCCCGGTTGCCCCCGCAGACCATACCGCGTACCCCGATGATATCGGGATCGATCCGCTTCAGGGCGGGAAGGTGGTCAAACCCGAGCGATCCCGCGAGTGCGGTCATCATCCCGGCATCCCGGTTCATCACGGTGAACTCGCGGAGCGATTCCTCGGTCATGAAGTCGAAAGTGCTCTTCCCGTCCTTGATGCCGGTGTCCACCATGGCAACATCCGCACCGGCGGCGGCGGCAAGGGGGGACATGGCAAAGGGAGAGATCGTGCCGAGCCGCTCGTAGTCAGAGTACGAGGCGATCACCACGTATTTCTCCGGGAACTCGTCCTTGACCGCCCGGACCACGGCCCTGATGAACTCCGCGGCGCGTGTGGTTCCATCGAACATCAACCCCACCTTCACAAAATCGGCACCTGCATGTGCGGCCCCGTATGCGGCAAGTGACGCTCCACCGGGCCGGAAATCAAAATCGCCGATGGCGGCGCTGACCGGTTTGTGGGAGAGCTCCGTAATGGCGCGGATGACCCATGGAAAATTGGCGCCGAGAGAACCCTCGGCCGGTCGCTTTACATCGATGATATCGGCAGCAAGTGATCGCTTCGCCTCGTCAATGTCCCTCGGGCTGACCAGCAATCGCATAGGATTTAATGATCGTTCAGACTAATAGTGATTACGCTTACCATGGATTTGGTTCTGGCAATGGACCTGAAAGGAGGGCGCGTTGTCCACGGGAAGCGGGGAGAACGCAATACGTATCGTCCCCTCGACTGGGGGCTCTCCCCTACCGCAGAGCCCGTTCCGTACCTGGAGGTGATCCGTCCGGAACTGCTCTATATCGCCGACCTGGACCGGATCGCAGGAACGGGATCCCATGACGCAGAGATCCGGGCCTGCGCCCGGATGGTGCGACGGTGTTTTGTCGACCGGGGATGCAGGAGTCCGGATGACCTTCTGC
>JAAEET010000044.1 GCA_013415565.1 Methanomicrobiales archaeon | reverse complement strand
AGGCCGAAGATCTCTCCCCGCTTCACGGTGAAAGATACGTTGTCGACGGCGACGACGGTCCGGGTATTCTGGAATATCTTGGTCAGGTTCTCGATCCGGATGATGTCTTCTGGTGGTCCCGGTCCTCCTCCCTCATTGTTCACCGGAATTTCGTTCCGGTCTCCTGGAATTTCCGGATCTTCGGAATTCATGGTTGTCCGGGTTCCCCCAGTTTATCGAGAATCCTGTTCAGGTTTTTCAGGGATTCGTTGAGCGTACTGATATCATCGTCATCCAGGTCCGAGAGAAGTTCGTCGATATCGTCCTTCACGATCGTCCTGATCTCGGTAATACGTTTCCGGCCTTTCTCAGTGATCCGGATATTGGTCACCCGCCGGTCAGACATATCCGGGAGTCTTTCGACGAGATCTTCGGCGATCAGATTGTCCACCAGACGGGTCATGTACGGTTTTGAGATATAGAGCCGCTTTCCGACTTCGGATATCGGCAGGGATCCGTTCCGGAGCAGTACACCGAGCACCCGAAACCCGGCAAGCTGCATCCCCGAAACCGCCCGTTGGCGGGAGATGAATTTCCCGTGGAATAATGGGAACAGCCTGAGAAGGTTCCGTGACGCCGCTTCAATCATCTCTTCCCGCACTCCGGTCATCTCATCGGTCACCCCGCATTCTCTGTTTCATTCTGACCCGGCATCCAGGCTACGACCTCCGCTTCTTCCAGCGAAGCCTCCACACGATGACCAGTACACCCGCTCCGAGCACGACGGCCGCAATAAACCCGGGATGAGCGAGAACAGCCTGAAATCCCGTAGGTGCGATGACCGAAACCGGGACGGTTATCCGATCCGAGATCTGATCGTTGTCCAGGGCGTCCCGGTACCTGATTTCCGAGTCCAGGGAATACGTCTTGACCGTGGCCGAAGAATCCACGGTTACTTCGAATACCGCGGTACTTGACTCACCCGGGGCCATCGGACCGAGATAGGAAGTGTCGTCACCGGTCGTGAACGGATCCACGGTGTAAATCCGGGCCTGCGCCGAATAGACCGGGGCAGATCCGGTATTCCTGTATTCGATGGTGAGTTGGTGCTGCCCGCCCGGAGTCACTTCGGGTGGTGAGGACACCACGTCGAAACTGATTTTCCCGGATACCGGTATACCGATGACCACCGCATCTGAAGATACGAAATTCCCGGTCTCGTCCTTGTACTGGACGGCCAGGTCCATCGGATAGGTCTGGGCTTCCCCGCTGGCTGAGACGGCAACCTTGAAGGGAATGGTGGCCGTGGAGCCCGCCGGGAAATCCCCGATATACACGCTCCCGACGGTCGGTATCACCGGACTGTTCTGGGCCGGTGTGAGCGTCAGAACAGCGTCGGTCCCGTCTTCATGCCCCCTGTTCTGGAGCTGCACGGTGACAAACCCCTCGGTCCCCACGGTGATATTCCCGGTATCAACCGATACGACACCAAGGGTGATTTCAGGTTTTATCTGGATCGGGAGATCGAGGGTGACATCTTTGGTTTTATAATAGTACTGCAACGAATCCTGGCCGTACTGGTCTGCGTGTGCGAGATAGGTGTAGTGAACCATGAGGGGAAGGGTATATGTTCCAGCCGGGGCGTCAGGGCCGATTCGTGCCTTGAAATTGACCATTGTCCGGGCTCCTCCCATCAGGTCCCCGACCATCTGGGGATCAGACAGGATTGTCACCGGTGCCTCGCCGGGCGTGAGCGTTACTGTCATCAGTTTCGCCGTGTTGGGGAGATCTGCAGGTGTCAGGGTGGTCGGGTAGGTAAATTCGAATTCGATGAGTCCGCTGTTCTGGATGACGACCGGGATGATGGTCTCGGTCCCGGGTGAGAACTCGTTTGCCCCAAACACGGTCGCAGACAGGGCCGGGCTCCCGGAAAGAACCCGGGTGCCGGCCATAACCGGGACCTGACATATACAACATATGCTCACCAGTATTGCCAGGATACCGATGAACCGTGAACCGGGCCTGGGTATTTTCACCGTTCCATCCTCCCAATCCTCCCGCTGATTCGTCTAATCATGGTTGTTCTCTCCGGCAAGAATATTTCATCCGGCGGTTGCTCCTGACCGATTTGTTTACAAACTTAATAATTTTATGATTAAACTATATCCTGGAAAGGTGCCGCAGACCGTTGTTCTCCACCGGAATACCACGGGGGGAATACCCGATGGTGCGGAATCTGCATTCCTGCTCCGGAAACGGGATCTTCCGGTCGAACGATGTCTCAAGGCAACGGGATGTATTTTCCTGGATGGTGCATGATTTATTTCCGGTATCTCCCAATACACTGTGATGCGTACCAACCGTCACCAGTACTTCCTCGATCTCGCCCTCCGGTGCGCCCACCAGGGCACCTGTCTCCGCCGGAATTTCGGGGCCATTATCGTGGACGAGTACAACACCATTGTCTCCACCGGGTACACCGGAGCGCCCCGGAAACAGGTGGACTGTACCGAGCTCGGACGGTGCTGGAGAAAGGACCACAACATCCCGTCGGGGTCAAACTACGAAAAATGCCGGAGCGTCCATGCCGAGATGAACGCGCTCCTCCAGGCCGGGAAACTGGCGCGGGGATGTACCCTCTACCTTGCCGGATTCGAGGTCGAGACCGAAGACCTGACCCGGATCTGGCCCTGCTTCCTCTGCTCCAAGATGATCGTGAATGCCGGCGTCCGGAATATCATCATGCGGACCGGGGAGGCAACCTACGAGGAGATCGACCCGGTAGTCCTCTACCAGAAGCGGAGCAGGGAAGCGCTGGGAGAGGGGACCTGACAAGGATTTCGGAAAATCTGAACTTCCCCTATCGGCCCATGAACAGCGGGGTTCACTCCATGAACTTCGTCCGTCCCTCCAATTTTATATCCGCCCCCTCCCCTCCCTGATCCTGCGGATGCCAGGCAGAGGGAATTCACCCTCCCCAATATCCCGATTCCTGGCTGCCGGTAGGAGAGAACTATGACAGGACTGATCGACAGAACCGTCATCAGCATACCCCTGCGCCGCTGCTGCAGGGATCTCGCAATAGAATGGTTGATCATCCGCGGCCACCTGCGGAGAGCCCGGAGAGCACGGGCATGAGCGTGGTATACCAGGGATAGCCCCCGGAGCCTTCCGGTATACGGTTCCCTGGTATCACCGCTGCATGGCCCCATGCACACCTATTTTTTGGTGCCGGGCCATACGATCTCAGCGGACATGAACCTTCCCGACATTCTGAAAAAACCCCTCGTTTTCAATGTGTGTCTCATCGTCTTCTCGCTCTCCGGGACGATCGGATTCGGAATGTGGGACGGTTCGCAGTGTTCGGTGACACACCTCGGCATTGACGGCTCCCCCGGTGAAATTGTCTTTATTTCCGATCCCCATCTCCGCCCGGAAAATATCGCCCGGGCCAGGGAGGTGATCGCGGAGATCAACCGGCTGGATCCGTCCGTGGTCATTATCGGCGGAGATTTCGGGTTCGACCGGGGCGATGACCCGGCACTCCAGGACGTATGGCAGGAGATCGATGCCCCCGTCTATGCCGTCCTCGGCAATCATGATTATCTCACCGGGATTGACGGTTCGGGTATTGAAGGCAGGGTTTCGTGGATTCTGGAGACGGTTCTCCGGGCTGACGGGCATGATACCAGCAGGTTCTACTCCACCCCGGATATCGGGTACGCGGACGCTATGGAGGCAACGCTCGAGCGGAACGGGGTGACGGTATTGCGGAATGAAGCGGTGGAACTCACCCTGAACGGGACCCGGACGATCATCGTGGGAGTCGATGACCTGTGGGCCGGGCAGGCCGACCCGCCCGATGTCCGGGATACCGATGCCTTCGTGATCTACGTTGTCCATGAGCCGTATGTCGGGAACGGGTGGAATGCCGACCTGGTGCTCGCCGGGCATACCCACGGAGGACAGTTTTCCAACCCCGTCTTTACGGCCTGCGAAGCCTTCGACATCGTGGACATCTCCGGGCGCTCGGACAAGGAGGGGGTCACCTGCTACGTAAGCCGGGGAATCGGAACCTCGGCATTCCGCGATGAGATCAGGGTATTCGTATCACCCGAGATCGTACTCCTGACCCCGTCACCCTGACGGTCAATGTTCCCGGAAGTGTCCGACAGTCAGGTTATCCCGGCCGGGAACCGTCGTCGTTCCCCGTGATGCTCCCTGCGGGGCAATCGGTGAGAATCGCGGATCCCCGGGACTACCCCGGATTGTCGGCCGCATCGCCCCGATCGGGCCAGCACTTTTATGCTGCCGTGACGATCTGTCTCAGGAAGACAGGGGGAGGTCAGGGAGATCCTTTCCTGCACCCCTACCAGGTGAGTACAACGTACGCCATACGATTCTACCGGATCTATGATACCGGAAAGGAGATCGATATCAACCGGCTGGAAGAGGCCCTTGCTGCAGGGCACACGATCGGCCGTTCCACGTTCACCCGGGTGAAACCGAAATCGATCTCCATGGATGTCCCCCCGCTCCTGCTCCGGCTCCCGAAGGTGACGGGGACCCCGGGCGGGGAGGAGGTCCCGCTGACGGCCATCGCCCGCATCTACGACATCGGGGCGGTCGGTATCTGTTTCATCCTCGAGGATATGGGGGCACCCGCCGGAGCACTCCGTGAAACGGCTCTCCGGTTTGCGGGTCAGAACGGGCTTGAAGCAGCGTTCGGCGAGACTGTTGACAGGATACGGGAGCTGCTCAGCCCGTTGCTGGTGGATTTTTCCATCGACCCCGGGTTCTTCGAGGACTATACCATCTACGTTGCCGACCGGAAGGATTCGGCCCTCGATCCGGTCGTCATTCTTCTCGGTGAAGACCGGGTCTTTTCCGTCCAGACGCGGGAGGATATCCTCCGGAATTCCCTCTCGTACGGTGTCGATGACCTCACCATACTCTCCTGGGATACCGCCCTGCTCGTCAGCGGGGAGCCTGCCGGAGATATTATCGAGTTGATCGAGTTTGCCAACGTCCAGGCCCTGGAGTTCCGGTACTACGACCGTGTACTCACCCGCCAGATGGAGCGGATGTATGACGATATCGAGGCCGCCGACCGGGAATCCTCCTATCGCCGCCTGCGCCAGTACCGACGGATCATGTCCCGCCTGATGGAAACCCAGGCAGAAATCTCGGACATCATCGAGCGGGTCGACAATCTCATCAAGGTGACCGAGGATATCTACTATGCCCGCGTCTATGCGGCCACCCTGCATGTCCTGCGGATATCCCAGTGGCGGGACGGTGTGGACCGCAAGATCGGGATCATCAGGCAGAACTACGAGATGCTCTCCGATGAGGTCAATATCCAGCACTCAAATTTCCTCGAGATTGTGATCATCCTCCTGATCGCCTTTGAGATCGTGATCTTCATCGGGCAGATCCTGTGGATGTAGGAACATTCTCCGGACAACCTGAGGGAAAAGGCCGGGTCGATCCCGGAATATTCCGGGAAAGACCCCGTGAATAGGCCGATTCCCATATTCTATTCTGAAATTCTCCCTGTCCCGTACGTCTTCACAGCAGGGAGCCGGTGACCGGCCGCGGGAACAACTACATATACTGCCATCATCTGATCGCTACACACAGGATGGTGTAACCTCCATGGCCGAAGAACCCAAACCAACGTTGATCAGGGAGCGGCAGGATGTGTGCGAACTCGACCGCGCCCGCCTCGCTCTGCTGAACCCTGCGATCATCGAGCAGAAGAAGGAAGAACGGACTTTCGATGAGGGGGCAAAGCCGTTCCTCGAGATGACCATGCGGGAAGGCATCGAGACGGTCTGGGACCGGTTCGAGATGCAGCAGCCTCCCTGCAAGTACTGTTCTTCCGGATTGTCCTGCTCCCGGTGCGCAATGGGTCCCTGCAGGATCATCCCGCCACAGCGGATCCGGGGAGTCTGCGGTGCCGAGGCAGACCTGATCGTCGCCCGGAACCTTCTCGATACCATCGCCACCGGTGCAGCTGCCCACTCCGACCACGGCAGGGAGATCGTGCTGACCCTGTACGGGATCGGGAAGGGGACGGTGACCGACTATGTCATAGCCGACCGGGAGAAGTTCCTGCGGCTCGCCGCCGAGTTCGGAATTGACACCGGGAAGAAGGACGACAAAGCGATCGCGTCCGAACTGGGCCACGCGATGCTGGGCGAGTTCGGCACGGTGAAGGACCACCTCCAGATTGCCGCACGGGCACCGAAGGCGACGCAGGAAATCTGGGAAAACGCAGGCATCACGCCACGGGGTATCGATCGCGAAGTCGTCGAAGCCATGCACCGGGTCCAGATGGGTGTTGCTGCAGACTACGTCAATACCCTGGTCCACGGGCTCCGGACCTCGCTCTCGGACGGCTGGGGCGGTTCGAGCCTTGCCACCGAGATTTCCGATGTCCTTTTCGGAACACCGAAGCCGAATGAATCGATGGTCAACCTCGGGGTTGTGAGGAAGGACTCGGTCAACATCTCGCTCCATGGCCACAATCCCATGCTCTCGGAGATGGTTCTGAAAGCGGCGAAGGATCCCGAGATCCTGGCGCTGGTGAAGAAGGTCGGGGCTGCCGGGATCAACCTCGTCGGTCTCTGCTGCACCGGCAACGAACTCCTGATGCGCAAGGGGATCCCCAATGCCGGCAACCATTTCAACCAGGAGCTGGTGATCACCACCGGTGCCCTCGAGGCCATGGTGGTCGATTACCAGTGCATCTTCCCCTCCCTCCCGCGGACGGCGAGCTGCTACCATACCCATGTCATCTCGACCAGCCCGAAATCACGGATACCGGGTTCCTACTACTTCGGGTTCGAGCCGGAGACCGCGTACGCCACGGCAAAGGCGATCGTGAAAATGGCGGTCGAGAACTTCCCGAACCGGATTCCCGAACGGGTTTTCATCCCGGTCGAACCGGTGAAGGTGATGACGGGATTCTCGGTCGAGGCCATCAGGGGAGCACTCGGCGGGAGCTTCAAGCCGCTCATCGACCAGATCGCGTCCGGGAATATCCGGGGAGCGGTCGGGATCGTGGGCTGTAACAATCCCAAGGTGAAGCACGACTATGGCCATGTCTTGCTCTCAAAGGAGTTGATAAAACGGGATATCCTCTGCGTCGAGACCGGATGTGCAGCCATTGCTTCGGGGAAGGCCGGGCTGCTCCAGCCCTCTGCAGCATCACAGGCGGGGCCAGGCCTCCGGGCGGTCTGCGAATCACTCGGGATCCCGCCGGTGCTGCACATGGGCTCCTGCGTGGACAATGCCCGCATCCTCCACCTCGCCGCGGAGCTCGGCAATGCCCTGAACGTGGGTATCCACCGGCTCCCCCTGGCAGGGGCGGCTCCAGAATGGTACTCCCAGAAGGCGGTCTCGATTGGTGCGTACTTTGTGGCATCGGGTGTCTACACCGTGCTCGGTGTCATGCCGAAGATCACGGGGAGCCCGCCGGTCGTGTCCCTCCTGACCGAGGGACTCAAAGGTGCGGTCAATGCCTCGTTCGCGGTCGAGCCCGATCCGCTCAAGGCAGCAGACCTGATCACCGCACACATCGAGAGGAAGCGGGCCGAACTCGGGATCTGATCCCGCCCCCGTCATCTCTTTTCAGCCATGGCCGCAGTGTACCACGACAGGATCCGGATCGTGATTACCGGCAAGGGCGGGGTGGGCAAGACCACGCTCACCGCACTTCTTGCCCGCTGTTTTGCACAGCAGGGATGCCACGTCCTGGCTGTCGACGGCGACCCCCAGCAGAACCTCGCCGCTACCCTGGGTCTTCCCCCGGATCAGGCGATCACCCCGCTTGCCGACCGGAAGAATTACATCGAGGAGAAAATCGGGGCCGGGCCGGGACGCGGCGGGCTCATGGTCCTCAATCCTGATACGGCCGATGTGGTGGACCGGTTCGGGATCCCGGCCGGGGAGAACATCAGGCTCCTCGTGATGGGAGGGGTGAGGAATGCCGGCACCGGCTGCCTCTGCCCCGAGTACACCCTCCTTGCCGCGGTGCTCCGGAACGCCGGAGTCCTTCCCGACGATGTGGTTCTCCTTGATACCCCTGCAGGGCTGGAACACTTCGGCCGGGCGGTGGCGCAGGGGTTCACGCTCGCCCTGATCGTCTCGGACGGTTCCTTCAATGCACTCTCGGTGGCAAAGGAGCTCAGGCGGCTGGCCCGGGAGTGCGGGATCCGGGACGTGATCCTGGCCGTCAACCGGGTGGAGCAGGGAACGGACCGGCAGGAACTGCGGGAGAAGATCGGCAATGAATTCCCTGCAATCCGGTTCATTCCCGCAGACCCGTGCGTCGGCCGGCATGAACCTTCGGTCGGCCCGGTTATCGACGAAGGGTGCCCGGTTGTTGAGGCGGTGCAGGGCCTGGTGCGGGATATCCTCGCGCGAAGGTAAGCGATCCGTACCCGGGATTCCGTGAATAGATCTGAGAGATCGGAGGGGAACATCCTTATTCCCCGGCCTTCTCCACGGTGAAGTACGGGCAGACCGTCACACAGCGGCTGCACCGGAGGGTAGAGAAACGGAGGAAAAAAGGCGCCACAGGGGCGAGGAGCTGCTGCAGGAGCCTGCGACGCAGCAGCCACCGCACCGGGCGAATCAGGGGACCCGGTATATGCCGGCGTACGTTCAGGCACCGGAACGGATCAACACCCCGTGCATCGATTGCGTTGCCCGGGCAGGAACGGATGCAGCGGTCACAGGAACCGCAGGGATCGGCTGCTTCGGGGTGTATTCCTGCCGGCACACGCATCGATGAGACAACTCCGCTCAGCACGAGCCGGTTTCCGTACTGCGGGGAGATCAGGAGGGTGCTTTTCCCGCGTGATCCAAGGCCGCCTGCTGCCGCGATATGCTTCAGGTTCACGAGCCCGCTGATGCGACCCTCGTGTTCCCGGACCGGTATCAGGAACGGAACGGTCATCGCATTGAAACCCTCCCGCCGGAGTTCTTCCGCGAGACGGTGAGCGGCCCGGTCAAGGTCCGTCGCGATGCGGACCATAGCCCGGGTCTCCTCCTCGCGGGGCAGGCTGAATACCCCGGGATCGGGGGAGCGGGCCAGCACGATGACCGATTGCGCCCCGGGAAGGAATGTGATGACGTCGGACCGGTCGGGTGCCTCGAGCTCATCGATCCCGACCGCTGAAAAAACCACGATCTCTTCTTTTTCAAGGAAATGCGCAAGATTGGAGGGAGTGCTCATGGGGTGTGTGCCTGATGACAGGTAAGAACTTCGACCTGATAGAAGCGATCCCGGCAGGCTGAACACCTCCCCCGGGCACGATGTCCGGAGAAGATATGCCCGTGACGTTCGGGGATACCATGAAAGGACACGACGAATCCCGGGGCGGGGAATGCATCATCAGGGGGTTTACGTTTGGTCGGTCACTTGCTCTGGGATCAGAGCGCTATGTGGATCAAATGGGGGTTTGATGACCAGTCAAGAATGCATTCCCGGACTCTTCGCGCTCCCCGTGAGGCTCCCTTTAAAGGGGCAGTATCAATGTATATATCAATTAGTATTAAGGTTATTTCCAACTATTGAGCAATATATTCCCTTTGTTCCAAAGAACGCGAATCTGATGATCTGAAAAAATCTGCCCGAACATGTAATCTATCCGGAACGTAGCCGAGCTTCCTGGATTGACCAGAATGGAGAGAAAAAGAAAACCAGGGATGACCCCTGGAGTTCACGGTTCTTACCTGACCATTCCCGATTCGTAGTGCATCAGCTTCTCAAAGAGCGTGATGGCACCGTCAGCGGTGGTCTCCTCGTGGAACTCGATGCGCTCCATGAGGTCATTGTCATTCTCGTCTCCGCCGGCTTCCTGGATCAGGACATCCAGGTACGCTGAGGCCAGTCCCACGGACGGCACATCGGCGATGAGCTCGGAGACCCGGATATCGTGGTTCAGCTCGACCGTGTGGTCGGCGGATGGCATCACGAACCGGTCGGTGGTGGTGGTCCTGACATTGGCCACGGTCATGTCGATAGTGCTTCCTGCCTCTGCCCTGTTGCAGAATGCCGGGAAGTCTTCCTCAATGGCCGAAGCAAACGGACAGATGACCTGTTCCTCAGTTTCGATAGACTGCGCAGCACCATCAACCATGATATTATCCGTAGAGACAACATAGGCACCATCAATGCCGATGAAGGCGATCTGCTTGGTTGCCTCGATGTTCCACTGGCCAGTGATCTGGCCGGAGGTCTCAACATCAAGCTCTTTGTCATACAGCATCAGGCCGACACCGTGGCTCTGGGTATCCTCGGTGTAGGTCGACTCGTAGATAGCGCCCTCTTCCTCTACTTCAAGTGGCGGTACAGCCGGGAGACCACCCGGAGCAGTGGTAATCCTCCACTGCAGTTCGCTCATAGAGGCAAAGTTGCCCACGACATTGACGGACGTGGATGTAACAATGCCCTGGGTCTCAGGAACCGGGGGAATACCACGATCTGCCATAGCGTACCCGGTCAGGAGCACAACGGCGATCATGAGTAGTGCAAGTTTCTTCATTCCATTCCTCCTACATTTCAATGCTGATACTCTCTGCACCAAAGGATAGAGGTCGAAGTCATACTATATAATTATATCGGTATATTTAGCCCCAATGGGATAAAATCAGTGTTTTCATGAGTTTTAAGCAGAATTTTATCAGAACCTTTGAAAGGCAGCATTCTTCCACCAAGTAATAAAAAGATTATCGATCCCGCATCCAGTTAAGATGGTGCAGATCCATAGAATTTTGTCATGTGAATCCCCGGTGCAGCCCTTCCTTTCTCGCCAATTCCAATGCGTTTCGGTACTCTTTCCCGGTTATTCCCCGCATGAGGGATGACCGGAAGGGATGATCTGGTTCCGCCACAATCCTCCCGCATGGGCGGTACTGGTCCATGATGTTCACATAGGCATCCTGTGAAACTTCGTTCGCGATGAAATCAATCACCAGCTCCGTGTCGGCCAGGTTGTCGGGCAGGACCAGGTGCCGGATGATCAGACCCCGTTCGGCGATGCCGTCCCGGATGACCAGGTCGCCGGTCTGCCGCTGCATCTCCCGGATGGCATCCTTCATGATCCCCACGTATCCCGGGGCATCGGAGAGGGCCCGGGCGATCTCGTCCCTGCCGTACTTGGCGTCCGGCATGTAGATATCAACGATACCCTCAAGCAGGCGGAGCGTTTCCACGGTATCATAAGTTCCGGTATTGTAGACGATCGGAATCGTGAGTCCCTGTCCGGCGGCAATGGCGACGGCCTCGATGATCTGGGGGACGAAATGGGTGGGGGAAACCAGGTTGATGTTGTGGCACCGCCGTTCCTGGAGGGCGAGCATGATTGCGGCCAGCCGTTCGCAGGAGATTTCCGCTCCCTCATCGAGCTGGCTGATGCTGTAGTTCTGGCAGAAAACGCAGCGCATGTTGCATCCGGAGAAGAAGATGGTCCCCGATCCGTACCGTCCCACCAGTGGTGGTTCTTCACCGAAGTGGGGACCATAACTGGCAATTTTCGGCAGGAGTCCCCCCCGGCAGTACCCCCGCTCGTCCAGGGTGCGGTCAACCCCGCAATTCCGCGGGCAGACGCTGCAGGAGGAGAGCAGTCCGAAAGCGTCAGTTCTCCGTTGTTCCAGCTCTCCCGAGGCATGCAGGGATAGATAGGATGCCCGGTGCATCAAGCGGAATATCATGCGTACGAGGTTAAGTATTCTCCTTGGGAATATGATTCGTCTCCGGAGGGGGAAAGACACATATAAGATAAAAAGGGATACTGTCGGTACCGCCTCATGGAAGGAGGACGAAAGATGGTAGCACTTAATTCTCAAATGAAAGAGGCATTCTCTCAGACAAAGCCGTTTTCAGTAGCGACCGCCTCGAAAAGTGGTGTCCCCAACGTCGTGCCGATGACCCAGGTCTGGCTTGAGGACGATGAGACTGTCTGGATTGTGGACAACTTCATGGTGAAGACTCTGGCAAATCTGAAAGAAAATCCAAAAATTGCGATATTTCTCTACGCAAGTGAACAAAAGGCATGCTTCCAGGTAAAGGGAACCGTGGTTTTACACACTTCAGGTGGTAAATTTGATAAAATGAAGGCGATGATGAAGGAGAGAAATCCCAAGCTCCCGGCAAAGACACTTGTCGAAGTAAAAATCACAGAAGTGTACCAGTGCTGGTATGGTGCTGACGCTGGTAAGAAATTATTATAATCTCTTTTTCCTGATCCCCTGGACCGTCCAGAACAGGTAAGGAAAGAAAAGTACTATTCACCGTTCTCTTCCTGTCGTTTGTATTCCCTCAGTAATGCTTCAGAATACAGGGCTTCCTTCTTCGTGGGCACGTAGTTGAACTCCCGTACCCGTTTCAGGATCTCGGCTGCTATGAGAGCCTCGTCGGGGAGATGCAGGTGCCTGACACTCTCAATGATAACGTCGAGGTGGTCGATGCCCGTCTCCTTGCCGTCGATCAGGATCCGTTTTGTCTTGACCTTGTCAGGGGGAATACCCCCGCAGATCGAGCAGTAGGACCCGTCTTTCTCTTCTCCCGCCATGATTACTCTCTGATCATGATCAACATCATCTTGAACCGCGTGATCGCCGAAAGGGCATGCGGGGCGTTGGCCGGGAAGATGATCGTTTCTCCTGCCTTCATCTGCCACGTCTTTCCTGCGACCCAGACTTCGCATTCGCCGTCAAGAATGGTGACCACCGCATCGTAGGGGGCGGTATGTTCGGAGAGTCCTTCATTCTCGTCAAAGGAAAAGAGGGTGATACTCCCTGTTTTCCGGTTGACGATCATCCGGCTTGCCACGGTCCCCTCCTGATACTGTACTTTTCCCAGGAGATCTTTCCGCCTGGCATCGTGATCCTCATGTTTTTCGGGGATGAATTCTGCCATATCACTCCCTGCACACCAGGAAGGTAGGTGGCTGCAGGGTTTTATTTTTCGTACGGGAATCACGGTACATCGGCGGGATCATCCGGCTCAGGTCTGCTGTGGTCAACGGAGGGGGAATTCTCCTGGAACGGAAAAACCACGTCACCTTTCATTCCTCGGACCCCTCCTGCGGAGGAATAGCGACCTGGCACGCATCCGGACCCATGTGTCCCCCGATCCCCAGGATAGGGAGAATGCGCTTCCGGGCACTCCTATTTCCCGATCCGCACCAGGTAGCGGTTCTCGGCTTCTTGGTTGTAGTTCACGGAATATCCCTGGCCGGAAAACGGGACGCAGGTGTTGTCCACCTGCTCCCGGGTGGCGAAAAAAGCAACGGCATCGTCGTCGGAAAGCCGTTTCAGGAGAATTTTGAGCTTGATCATCAGGTTGGTGCAG
>JAAEET010000004.1 GCA_013415565.1 Methanomicrobiales archaeon | reverse complement strand
GCAAGCCCGATCCTCCGGATGCCGAGAGCCCGGGCCAGGAACACCACCAGCTGATCGCCGGATATGATCGAGACGCCCCGAACGCCGTCCATCACGACATCGCCATGCAGGACCGGGACCATGGTCCGGGCGATCATCTCCCGGATCTGCCGGGTCTCCATGGCGACCAGCCGCCCGTTCTCGGCATAGGCGGCATGGAACGGATGGATGCCGACGGCCTCGCACCCCTCGCGACGGAGCGATGCCACGAGCCCGGCATTCAGCCGCGATACAGCCCGGTGGGTCGTCTCAACTCCGGCCAGGTTCCCGGGAGAGAGGCCCCCGGCAAGCCCGTACTTCCGGGCCTCAGGGTGGCCGCACGAACCGGCCCCGTGGACGATGACCATGGGCAGGCCGGTGCGGCCGGCAATCTCGCGCCCGATCCGTTCGAGGGCCTCCTCCCGGATCTCCCCCTCGCTGTCCTTCCTCGTGAGGACGGATCCCCCGAGCTTCAGCAGAACTGTTTCACGCATCCTTCTCCTTCCGGACCCCTTCCGTATCGATGCTGGTGGAGAACGCACGGGCATCGCAGGCCTCGATCGCTCCCGCAACCCGGCTCTTCAGGTGCTTCGGACAGATGGCGATCATGCACCCCCCGCCTCCGGCACCGGTCAGCTTGGCCCCGTAGGCCCCCGCGGCGCGTGACGCGAGAACCAGGCGGGAGAGCTGCGGGTGGCCGACCCCCAGCGCCTCCAGGAGGGCGTGGTTCATGTTCATGTAATCTCCCAGTTTGTCCGCATCGTTCAGGTACCGCATCGCAGAGAGGGTGATCGCCCCAATGGCATCGATGATGGGGTTGCAGATGTCGGGGTTTTTCTGCCGGAGCGCAGCCACCTGCTCCACCATCTTTGCCGTGTTGTGCTGGACCAGGGAATTTCCCACCACCAGCTGGAAGTTCTGGGGAGGAAGCCGCCGCCGCTTCGTTCCGGTGATCAGGACCAGGCCTCCGAAGGTGGAGACCGTGGTGTCGGTCGGGCTCGCCCGCCCCTTCTGCACCTTCTTTTCGATGGCAAAGGCCATGTCGGCAATCTCCTCAGTCCGGTACTTCTTTCCGAATTCGTCGTTGATGGCCGCGAGCGTGGCCACGGTTACCGCCGCGGACGACCCGAGCCCGGACGAGCTTGCGAGCTGGGAGTTGACGTACACGCTCCCCCGAACCCCCATCATGTCGAAGCAGCTGTCGATGTAGGGCGACTTGGCATGGTGGGCCACCCTGCTCTTCCGGACGGTCACAAAGACCCGGGGCTTGATGGCCATGGCAATACCCGGTTTGCCATAGACCACGGCATGTTCGCCAAACAGGAAGACCTTGCCTGGCGCACTCCACGTCGCCACCGTCACATCACCGCTATGGCTCCGTAGCCGACCACCGTGGGATCCCCGGTAACATCGCCGCTCGTGGCATAGCGGAGCAGGCGGCCGTTCCGGGCGCCCATCGCGCGGCAGACCTGGCAGACGGCGGCAATCGGCCCGACCCCGCAGGCACTGACCCTCTTTTCGGCGACTCTACGGTAGAACTCCCCGATATCGAGATCCTCGAGGGCCCCGATGGCATACCGGTCGTCTTCCCGGGCCCGGGCTGCCGGCACGTAGTGGGAGAAATCGCTCGACGCGACGAACCGCACATCATCGCGGTTCGTTCGTCTGACGGCATCGAGCACCCGTCCGGCAAGGAGGTTCGCGCTATCAGGGTCCTGGTCACCCATCAGGATGGGCACGATCCGGGCCCGGGGGAACCGGTACTTGATGAACGGGACCTGGACTTCCAGGGAATGTTCGTCCCGGTGAGAGACCTCATCGGTCTCGATCTCGAGGGCGGATGCGATCTCGGGATCGTTGTCCACGATACCGAGCGGCGTCTCCCAGGGGATGCTGGAGATGCTGGTCCGGAATCCCCGGTGGCTCGGTCCGATCAGGATGAATGTCCCGGCAAACGTTGCGGGTATCGCACTATAGGCCCATGCGGCAACCTCGCCCGAGTAGGGATATCCGGCATGGGGCGCAACAACCCCCCGGGCATCGAGCCCGGGCTCCTTTCCGTGGAAGAACTTCTCCAGCAGCTGCTCCAGGTGATGGGGGTCCCTCGGATAGAACATGCCTGCGACTGCGCATGCGCGGATCTTCATCGGATCTCCCTTCTCCCTGCAGATATTTAAAGTTCGGTCTCGAAGTCCTCAAGGGAAAGCGAGGTGCCGATACCGCGGAGGCGGAGCATCTCCCGGGTGAGGAGATAGTAGACCATGGAAAGGGCCTTTCTGCCCTTGTTGTTGGTGGGGATGACCAGGTCGATGTAGCTGGTCATGTTGTTGGTATCGCAGAGAGCCACGATGGGGATGCCGGCCTGGACCGCCTCGGTGACGGCCTGGGAATCCCCGATGGGATCGGTGACCACCACGACTTCGGGTTCGAGATACCCTTCAAGGTTCTGGTTGGTGAGGGTCCCGGGGATGAATCGCCCGGTCGCTGCGGTTCCTCCGATGGTCTCGGCGAACTTCTTTGCCGGATACTGCCCGTACTGCCGGGAGGTGACCACCAGGATCTTCGGCGGTTCGAACTGGTTCAGGAACCGGGCTGCGGTCTTGATACGGTCGTCTGTCTCCCTGATGTCGAGAATATAGAGGCCGTCGCCGCGGACACGGTAGATGAACCGTTTCATGTCCTTGCTCTTCTGCTGCGTACCGATGTGCACTCCGGCGGCAAGGTACTCCTCCACCGGGACAAGGGACTCGGTCAGTTGGATTTCCATCTCGTTTTCGGTCATGCTATCTGTTCCTCGATTCGTATGAGTTCGTTCAGTTTTGCGGTCCTCTCGCCTCCGACCACCCCGGTCTTCAAGAAAATACACCGGAACGCGGTGGCCAGGTGAGCGATGGTCGCATCAGTAGTCTCGCCAGAGCGGTGGCTCATGACCGTGTCCATTCCGCTCGTGTGTGCGAGGTGGACAGCCTCGAATGTGTCGGTGAGTGTCCCGACCTGGTTCGGCTTGATCAGGACGCAGTTGGCCGATCCCTGCTCGATTCCCTGCTGGATGCGGGGCGTACTGGTGACAAAGAGATCGTCACCGCAGATCAGGCACCGGTCTCCCACCTGGGCGGTGAGGTCGGCAAAGCCTGCGAAGTCCTCCTCGTGGAGGGGATCTTCGACGTAGATCAGGTCATAGCGGTCCACGAGCTCGCAGATATATGCGATCTGCTCCTCGGTGGTGCGTACCCGGTCCCGGTAGCGGTAGCTTCCGCCCTCCTGCCAGAACTGGCTTGCGGCGACGTCAAGGCCGATCCTGATGGTGAGATCGAGGTCGTCGGACACCGTTCCGACCGCCTCGCTCAGCAGCTCGAAGGCCTCGGCATCGCTGATCCGGGGAGCCCAGGCCCCCTCGTCACCCTTGCCGCAGGACCTGCCCTGCCGCTTCAGGAGACTTTTCAGCTCCCGGTGAACGGCGGCATTGGCGAACACCGCCTCGGCCGGACCGGATGCCCCGGTGGCAACCACCAGGAACTCCTGGATCTCGGTTGCATCCTCGGCATGGGCACCCCCTCCGATCACGTTGCCGATCGGCAGCGGGAGTGAGGGGACGAAGACCCCGCCGAGGTATTCATAGAGTTCCATCCCCCGGGACGATGCTGCGGCCCTGGCCGTGGCCAGTGAGACCGCTACGGCGACATTGGCACCGAGCACGGAGAAATCCCTGGTCCCGTCGGCCTCCCTGATCTTCCCGTCGATGCCAACCTGGTCGCGGGCATCCTCGCCAATGAGGGCGGGTATCAGGTTCTGTGCGGCAAATCCGATAGCCGCATCGGGCTCCACGACCTTTGCCTCGTAGAGCCCGGTGCTGGCCCCGCTCGGAGCGGCAGCCCGGCCGAACCCGTTCTCGGTATAGATATCGGCTTCAACAGTGGGATTCCCCCTGCTGTCCAGTATCTTCCTCAATTGGATCTCGCAGATAGTGGTCATGGAATCCTACTTCCTCTTTACGGTGATGGGGATGATGTTGTGCTGGAATTCTTCGAGCGCGATCTCAAGGGGATCGATCTTTGTTGTCCTGATAAGCAAGGGAGCACCCATCGATATTTGCAGAGCGCGGGCGCCAATGATCCGGGCTCTCTCATATCGGGTGTACGACTCTGTCATATAACCTCAAAATGTTCCATGGATTCTGAAATGGGGTCGCTGAGATTCGAACTCAGGTCACTGCGTCCCGAACGCAATAGGATAGGCCAGGCTACCCTACGACCCCTCACTGGTACGGATTGAGATCGTCAATGATCTCCTTATGGGTCAGCATCATCCGGCGGCAGCAGTAGCGCTCCATGCCGAGGTCGTCGAGGATCCGTTTCGGATCCTCGCCGGCATCACGGCGCCGCTTGAACTCCTCGTACGCCGTCGATATTACTTTTCCGCAGGTGAAACACCGCACTGGTATCATACCTGTCCGATCTCCCAATTCATTTTGTCATCTCAACGATAAGACTTTTGGAACTTCTTTCGTGCTCCCCGACCATGGGGCTTCTTCGACTCCTTCTGCCGGGAGTCGTTGACCAGGAGGGTCCTGTCGTAGGACAGGTAGATATCCTTGATCTGGGGATCATTATGCCACTTGAGGATGCCCCGTGCCAGTGCCGTGCGGACGGCCTCGGCCTGCCCCATGATGCCCCCTCCGTTCACATCGATGGCTACATCGACCTCGTCGATGGCATTGGGGAACAGGAGGAGCGGCTCGGAGATCTTCATCCGCACCATCTCGTTCGGGTAGACCTCGAGGGGAACGGAGTTGATCCTGACCATGCCGCTTCCCGGCCGGAGAGTCGCCCGGGCGATGGCCGTCTTTCTCTTTCCGCTTGTATTGACTATCTTTACCATGCTCTCGCCTCTCAGTACTTTGCTCCTAGGAAGGTGCTCACGGCCCCGACGGTCACGAACTTCGGGGTATTCAGCCGGTCCATGTGTGCCTCTTCGGGTACTTCCCGCTCGGATCCTGCGAGCTGGTACGGTACGCCGACGTAGACCTTCACCCGTGAAAGCGCGTCCCGTCCCGCCGGGCGCTTGTAGGGAAGCATCCCGCGGATGGTCCGCTTCACGATATGGTCAGGCCGCCGCGGGAAGAACGGACCTCCCTCGCGGGACCCCCGCTGCCGCTTCTGGTCGTAGGTGGCAAGGACCCGGGCCCTGCTCCCCGATATGATCATCTTTTCTGCGTTGATTATCGCGATCTCCTCTCCGGAGAGAGCCCGTTTTGCCACCAGGCTTGCCATACGGCCGAGGAGCAGACCTTCACCGTCAATCACTGTTACCATGGTATGCTCACCTCAGTATCCTGACCCTGCTCCCCTTCGGGTTGGTCGTGATCAGATCCTCTATGCTCATGCATTCGCCGTCTGCCTTCCGGATCTTCTCCGAGGCTGACTGGGAAAAGTTCAGGGCGGCGACCTTCACCGGCGTCTGGAGTATCCCGCTGCCGAGTACTTTTCCGGGGACGATGATGATCTCGCCGTTGCTCGCATACCGGTTGATCTTGCTCAAGTTGACCTCGGCATAATTCCTGGCCGGGGCCTCGAGGCGGTCGGCGATATCCCTCCAGATCCCGACCTCGTTCTCCCGCGAGGTGTTCTTCAAGAGGGAGATGAGGCTGGTGAGGCGGGGATTGCTCTTCCTACTCTTCATCGTGTTCATCCCGGGTCTCTCCTGATATCTCGTTTATCTGTGCTGTTAGTTCCAGGGACTGCGTCCTGAGGTAGTCAAGTCCCTGCCTGATGATGCTCTTTGCCGGAAGCGACCCGTCCCCTTCGACAACGAAGAGAAACCGGGTCTCATCGCTCCTGACGGTGATTCCGGCCTCCTCACCGATCCCGGTGTTCAGGCATGCCCGTTCGCAGAGCCGGCAGAGTGAGCAGGATTCGAGCCTGCCCTCAACCACGGCCACGCGTCCTCCCCGGATCTCGAGGATATCCCGCGGGCATTCGTCCACGCACTGCCCGCAGGCGTCGCACCGGTCATTGATGGTGATGACCGGGTAGTTCTTGAACCCGCATGCGGTGGTGGGCTGCCACTTGGCATGCTCCCTTCCCCGGGAAACAACGGCACGGGCTTCCAGCACCACCTTCTGGTCCTTGATGAGCTTGACAATGGGGATATCGGGACTGGAAGGTCCGATCCGCGGGTCCTGCGGGATGAGATCGTTTGACGTGACCATACCCGGGCCTTCCACGCTCAGGGTGAAGAGAACGCTGCAGGACGGACACCCCTCCCCTCCGCAGGTGCAGGCATCCCGCGGAACAAAGCACCCTTCTTCGGTCCTGATCGGGATCAGGCCGATGCGGTGGGCCAGCATCTCGTCGAAGAGAGCACTCGTATTGTCGTAGATCTTCACATCCTCGATGGCGAGGGTGGGCACCTCGCTGATCATTGCCCTCCGCAGGGAGTTGGCGAAGGCTGTGGTGCTCTCCCCGAGCCTGAAGCGGGCGATCTGGTCATCGAGCATGGAAAATACGATCTCCATCAGACTCTCCTTCCCCGCCGTCCGCCCTTGGCACGTATCGAGTCATGGGGGACGGGGGTGACATCCTCTATCCGCCCGATCCTCATGCCGGCGCGGGCCAGGGCACGGATGGCCGCCTGGGCACCCGGCCCGGGGCTCCGCTGCTTTCCGCGGCCCGGCGCCCGTACCTTGACATGGACACCGACAATGCCCTTCTCTCTCGCCGTCTGGGCAACATTCGAGGCCATCTGCATCGCGGCGTAAGGCGAGCTCTCGTTCCGGTCCTGCTTGACCACCATGCCGCCGCTGCTCTTGGTGACGGTTTCGGCACCCGAGAGGTCGGTGATGGTGATGATGGTGTTGTTGAACGAGGCGTAGATGTGGGCGATTCCCCATTTTTCCTTCTCTGCTGCCATGGTTATCTCCCTGTCCTGGTGATCCGCGCCCGCTCGGCATGGTCGGCGACATTGAGCGGCGACCTGCCGTAGTACGAGATCTGGCTCTCCTCGGTCCGGGTCACGCGGTAGCCGGGGATGCTGACCCTTCTTCCGCTGATCGCGATATGCCCGTGGGTGATGAGCTGGCGTGCCTGCTTCGGTGAACGGGCAAGCCCCTGCCGGTGTACCAGCGTCTGGAGCCTTCTTTCAAGCGCCTGCGGCGTTTTCAGCGCCAGCACGTCATCGATATCGGCGTCAGGACCGAGCAGGCCCATCCGCTGCATGTGGCCGATGAGCTCGCCCTTCTTTGCCTCGAAACGTTCCTGGTCCGTCCCGGTGGACATCAGGGCGAGGAGGTCACGGGCAGCCTTCCGGTAGCGCCGGAGGTAACTCTGGGCTTTCCATACTTCGCGCTTGTTCCGGAGCCCGTACTCGATGACCATCTTGCTCTCCTCCTCGATCCGTGTCTTCTCGAAGGGGCGTTTGGGGGTCTGGTAAGATTTATGGTTCTTTCCCGGGTATCCCATGCAATCACCTGGATTAGTCCTTCTTCCGCTTCACGCCGACCGTCAGCCCGGTCCTTCCGGTGGACTTCGTCCGCTGGCCGCGGACCTTCTGGCCGGTCTCGTGCCTGATGCCCTTATAGCAGCGGATCTTCCTCATGATGTTGATGTCCTCTTCCCGCGCCATGGAGACATCGGTGCCGAAGATGTGCCTCGGCTCACCGGTATAGACATCTTTCGGCCTGTTCATCATCCACGGGGGTACTCTTGATACGTAGGAGTCGACGACCTCGCGGATACGGTCGACGTCCTCGTCAGTGATGCGCCCCATCAGTTCCTTCTCGTCAACCTTTGCCAGCGTTGCTATGACCTGGGCCGTGTGCATTCCCACACCGGGAATACCGGTCAGCGCAATGTGGACCGGCTTTGTCCCGTCGAGGTCAGTATTGCTGATCCGGACGAAATACTTGATCTCTTCTTCCTGAGCCATCCAATCCTCCGTGACTGAGATTCTTGAGCGCTGAGGGAGGGATTTGAACCCTCGAGTCCCAGGGGGACACAGGTTTAGCAAACCTGCGCCATACCAGGCTTGGCTACCTCAACAGAGAAACTCGCGTCGTATCGACACTCGCAGCACCGGACGGTGCCACTCCATGAATGGTGCACCATTATTGGAATGGACGGGTATTAACCCTTTGGGTCAGTGCGCCGGCACCGGAAAAGAAGTCAGGATTTCCGCCGCCTGATATCCCGGGCAACGAGTGCCGAGGTAACGATCGGCAGCGCGATGGTTGCATCGCAGAAGACCTGGACCCGGGGGCATTCCGGAGTCTCCTTGCCCCAGGAGATTGCCTCCTCAAAGGTGCATCCCGAGAGCCCTCCCCAGTGAGGGGCATCGGTGGTGTACTGGATGGCATAGGCATGTCCCTCCAGACCGGCCTCATGGATGGAGGCGATGACCTGGGTCTGCTGGATGAAATTCTTGGGCACGCCACCGCCGATATAAATGACACCGGTCTTCGGTGAACCCTCCACGAACCGGGTGATCTCGTCGGCATCGGCCAGCTGGTCAACGTCCACGGCCACCCCTTCCCTCCGGGCCATCACGAGCCCGATCCCGATCGAGGAATCGGCCAGGGCCGGAACGAACACGGGGATCTTTTCCCTGAAGCAGGTGGCGGTCAGTGATACTCCATCCGGCTGTTCCCTGACGGCGAACTCCCCGAGCTTCCGGATGAACTCAGCCGAAGATCCCGAGAACGGGGCGATCTCACGGGCGAATTCAGAAATCCGCGCATCGACGCCCCTGAATTCCTTCTCGTAGGCGAAGACGTCGAAGATCCGGTCGATGCCCTGCCGGAAGAGCTCCCCGTCATCCACGTGGTGGTGGCCCCGGTAATGGCGGATCCCGAAGTGCTCGCAGAGATCATGGAAGATGTTGGCCCCCGTGGAGACTATGGCGTCGACGTAGTGCCGTTCTGCCAGGGTCATGAGGCACCGCTGCATCCCGGCCGGGATCATCGCCCCCGATAGACCGAGCAGGATCGTGCAGCCGGGATCGCCGAGCATCTCCTGCCAGATCGAAAATGATTCTCCGAGCCTCCGGCCCTGGAAGCCGGTCCTGCTCATCCCGTCAAGGAGGTCGGCCACGTTCGCCTGGGGAACTACCGGATCGGTCGGTGTCAGCGCCATGTTCTCGGAATCACGTTTCCATTGCTTCCAGATAATAATTCCCCCGTAAATTCCGGGGACCCGGCGGGAAAAAAAGAGGATCAGAGGGCCCTGATAAGAGATTCCCGGGTGATGATCCCGGCCAGCCGGTCGCCGGCGGTGATGGGGAGAGTGCTGATATTCTTTGCAATCATCAGGTCGATCACCTCGTCGAGACTCGATCCGGCGTCCATGGACATCACCGGGGTGCTCATGATATCCTTGACGAGCAGGTTCCGGATCCGGTGGTCCTGGTGCTTGTCGTCGACGACTTCCCGGAAGTTCCGCATCGAGACGGCAACGTCGGTCTCGGTCACGATCCCGACCACCTGGTCACGGTCGGTCACGATGAACCGGAGGATATTATCGTCGATCATCCTCCTCCGCAGGTGCACCACGCGCTCTTCCGTATCGATGGTGCAGGCCTTCTCCATAACCTCGGCAAGGGGTACCGCGGGGCGGTACCGTTTGAGGAGATCCTGGGCGGTGACCTTCCCGACAAGGCGGTGGTCGTCGTCGTAGACCACGACGAGCTTGTAAGCCTGGAGGAGGGGTATCAGGATCTCAATGTCCTGGTCCGGGTAGACGGTGGTGAAGTCCTCCTCGACCGTATTTGCGACATGGATGGAGTTCGGGGATATTGCCGAGTTTCTCCGGGTCCCCAGTTTTTCGGCAACGCTCTTCCGGGAGACCGTTCCAACCACGGTATTGTTGTTCAGCACGATGAGGGGATCGATTCCCTCGTCGAGCATCTTGTCGAGTGCTTCGGTAATGACTGCTGATTTCGATATGGTGATCGGGCGGGACATGACATCCCTGATAAAAAGTTCGTCGCTCATTTCGCCACTTCCCTGATTATGTCGTCTCGTTTGATGATTCCCCTGATATCGTCATCCTGCATGACGACCAGGCTGTTGATGTGTTTCTCCCGCATGAGGTCAACCGCCTCGCTCAGCCGGGCATCCGGCGTGATCGTGATCACCGGGCGGGACATGAAATCCTCGGCTATCGCTGCGGTCTCCACGACGTACCGGAAGGATTTCCGCCCGCCATGGACCTCCTTGCGGAGCATGGTAATGTCTTTCACCGGCAGTTCCATCTTCTCATTGACGTACAAGAAGAACGCAAGGTTGCTCTGGGTGATGATGCCGGCAAGGGTTCCGTCGTTATTGATCACCACCACGGTATCGTTCCGCTCCCGCATCAGGTCGATGATGTGGGTCAGCGAATGGTACCGGGATATGGTGATCACATCCTCCATGACATCCTCGACCCGGGTCGTTAACTTCCCGATCAGGGCCGACCGCATCAGGTCCGATTTGGTGACGATCCCTGCCACCTCGCCGTTCTCCACCACCGGCACCCCGCTGATGTCGTTCCCGACCATCAGGGATGAGATCTCCCTGATACCGGCAGAGGGGGCGACCGTGGCCGGATCCGGGGTCATCAGCACGGATACCGGGATATGGTCGATCGGCCGGCGCCTCCAGACCGGTTCGGTCTGGCGCAGCCGGTAGCCGATGTCCTTCTTGGTGATGATCCCGACCAGCTTCCCGTTGTCGATAACCGGGAGACGGGATATGCGGTGCTTCAGCATAAGGTTCCGGGCACGGGCCACGTTCTCAGCGGGCCCGACCACAAAGACGGGAGACGTCATCACATCTGCTGCTTTCATCAGCCATCACTCCCTGGCGAGCGCTCTCACCATGTCAAACTCGGTGACCAGTCCGACAAGCCGTGCCTTCTCGATGACCGGGAGTCCGCCCACGTTCCGGTCCAGCATCTCGCGGGCTGCTTCGTTGACACCCTTGTCAGGCGATGTGGTGACGAGGTTTGATGAGACCAGGTTCCGTACCGGAAGGCCCATCACTTCCGCAATATCACCGGTGACCATCTGGTCGAAGACCTTCTTGGTCCCCAGGTATTTCATGATGTCGCTCGCGGTGATGATCCCGTAGAGGACATCGCCGCTCACCACCGGGAGTCTCCGGAACTGGTGGGTGGTCATGTCCCGGGTGACCTTCCCGATGGGACAGTCGGGATCGGTAACCCGGAGTGAGGTGGTCATGATGTCGTTGACCGACAGATCGACCTTTTCGGTGGCAAGCACCTTCATGACATCACGCTCGGTCACCATTCCCACGAGTACGCCCTCGCTGTCGGTGATGGGCATGCCGCCCACCTTCCGGCTCACGATGAGCTCCACGGCATCCCCGATACCGGCGGAATCGGGGAGGGTGGTCAGCTGCTGGGTCATGATCGTCCGGACCGGTTCATTGATTGCGGCAAGGAGGTTCCCGCTGTGCTTCACCTGGACGAGGTTGAACTTGTCGCCGCCGCCCATGAAATTGATGATATCACCGGACGTGATGATTCCCCGCAGTTTTCCGCTGCCGGGATCTACCACCGGCAATCTCCTGAACCCGCACCCGGTCATCTTCTCGACGGCACCCATGATGGTGCTCGTCGGGGGTATTGAGATTATCTCTCGGGTGGCGATTGCCATGATATCACCTTTACGGGCGACGATGTGGGACTTGAACTCGACCGGCCCCCGGTCAAGTTTGCCCGGCATCTTCAGGAGTTTATCTGCCTGCTTGAAATTTCGGTCATTGGTATGCATCATCCAACCTCCATTCTATTCGTATCCAAAAGCGATTCTGGGGCATCCCGGCCCCCTCAACCGAGGACCTTCAGGATGTCGTGCCGGTCGATAATGCCGACGATACGATCACCGTCGACGACCGGAAGCCTGCTGATGTCGTGCTTTACCATCAGTGCGGCAGCATCTCCCGCCGAATCGTCCGGGGAGACCGTCATGACCGGGGTGGTCATGATACCTTCGATCGGGATGCTGCTCTCGGTTGCGGTGCGCCACCGCCCGTCTTTCAGGAGATCACGGCGTGAGATCATTCCTACCAGCCTCCGTTTCTTGACTACCGGAAATGCGGTAAAGCCGCTCTCGGTCATAAGGTTATGGATCTTTTGTGCAGTATCATCGGTGGTGCAGGTGATCACGTCGGTCGACATGCAGTCCCCGACACATCCCCGCAGTTTCTGCGTGGTTATGACCACCGGGAACAGTTCGGAGAGGAGAACGCCGCCGAGGATGGTATTCTGCCCGTCCACCACCGGCACGCTGTCGGTCGCATTCTCCCTGATGGCCACCAGCACGTCCTGCACCGGATCATCGGGGGATACGGGGGTGATTTCCTTGATGTATCCCTGGATGGTGACATTTGACTTGGTTGCGGTTACCCGGAGCACATCGGTGATATCGATATATCCGAGCAGCTTCCGCTGGCCGTCATGGACGTACAGTTCCCGGAAGATATCCTCTCTCATGATCTTTCGTGCCCGGGTGACCGGATCATCGTAGTGAAGGAGGGGGACATCCACCAGGAAATCCGATGCCGTCTTCATTGGAGGAGCTCCTCCTCCCTGCAGGACGGGCAGAGCATCACGTTATCGAGACGGCGGAGGTCATCGGACATCGTCCCGCACCTGCTGCACATGCCCACCTCCACCTCCTCGATGCGGTTGATCTCGACCAGTTCGTTCATGAGCTCATTGATCTCCGTCGATACCGTGAGGATATCGCGTACCGTCACGATGCCGATGACCCGGTTTTCCTCGTCGACGACCGGAAGGCGCCGGACATGGTTCTTGATCATCATGTAGGCGGCGTCCCGGACGGTCTTCTCCGACCGGACCGTGATGAGCGGGGTGCTCATCACCTCGCTGACCCTGATCGCACCGGGCTTCAGGTCCTTGGCCACCACCTTGCAGTTGATGTCCTCTTCGGTCACGATGCCGACGGGAAGGTTGTCCTGGAGCACGATGCAGCTGCCCACTTCATCGCGGCACATGGCCCGTGCCGCCCGTGCCACCGACTCCTCGATCTGGATGGTGGTAGGATTCCTCCTCATCACCTCCTTCAGAGGCACCCGCGTTTCAAACCGTATCGAATCCGTTGAATTTTTCACTCAATCACCCCCAAAGAGCGTTCCGGAGAGAATGGTATACGCAGTAACCACTACTGCGAGCCATCATTATTAAAATAATCTGTCTATATAATACCTCCTTCGCCCGTTTTCCGTTCCGGCGCACACAAAACCTAATAATATCTCTTTCCAAAAGGGTATATGGAAAGAACGGGGAAAACCGGGAGCAATTCCGGGATATTCATCCGCGCTGAGGGAAGGTATGAGTATTTTTGTCCAGGCAAAAAGCCGTGTCTCGAAATTTCTGGCGGCCTTCTTCCGGAAACGGCGTACGCGTATCGGGATTTACGGACCCCCGAACGCGGGGAAGACCACCCTTGCCAACCGGATTGCCCGGGACTGGACTGGTGAGACGGTCGGGCCGGTGAGCGAGATCCCCCATGAAACCCGGAGGGCCATCCGGAAACAGGATGTCACCATCACCGGCAACAACGGGAGCAGCATCACCATTGATATCGTCGACACCCCGGGTGTCACCACCAAGATCGATTACAAGGAGTTCCTGGAATACGGGGTCGGCAAAGACGAGGCCGTGCTCAGGGCCCGCGAGGCGACCGAGGGAGTTGCCGAGGCCATGCACTGGCTCCGTGAGGATATCGACGGGGTCATCTACATGCTCGACAGCACGGAAGACCCGTTCCTGCAGGTCAATATCATGATGGTCGGCATTATCGAGAGCAGGAAGCTCCCGGTCATCATCGCTGCGAACAAGATCGATCTCCCTGATGCTGCCCCCCAGCGGATCAGGAGCGCTTTTCCCCAGCATCCGGTCATCTCCATATCGTGCACGGGCGGAAAGAACATCGAAGAACTGTATGAACAGATGGTATACCATTTCGGGTGACGCATGCAGCAGGGTGTCCAGATAGATCTCATCTCCGAAGAACGGCTGTCCGCACTGACCTCCATGGAAAAGATCCACATGATCCTCGATGATGTCAGGGAGGGGACGATCGTGATCCTGGAAAAAGGGCTTGACCCTGAAGAGCAGAGCAAACTGATCGAGATGACCATGCGGGAGATCCTCCCGGACGGATTCAACGGGATCGAGATCGAGAGCTACCCCTCCCGCGATCAGGCACCGGGATTCCTGCAGCGGCTGCTGGGCAAGAGCGGCCCGGAGTCCCGCCTCACGGTTATCGGCCCGGCAAACCAGCTGCGCATGATCCGGAAGGACAAGGACGTGATCAGCGCCTGGATCTCATCGCGGTGAGGGAATGGTCCATATCTGTGCGGGATGCGGGAGAGTCTACCCGGATTCCTCCGAAGAGATCCTGAAAGGATGTTCCTGCGGGGGAAAAAAATTCTATTTCGAACGGCCCGAAGCCCGGAAGAGACGGACGATACCGGCCACACCGGAACCTGAACCTGAGCCCGATCCCCTCCCGGCCGACGCGGCGGATGACGAGATCGAACGGTTCGACCGGGTGGAGAGTATCCGGATCATCGCTCCCGGGACGTACGAGCTCAATATCGAGAAGATGGCAAAGACCGATGAACGGGTGGTCGGGCTCGGCGGGGAAGGGAGTTATGCCCTCGATCTTCTCTCGATGGCCGGGTCAAAAAAGGGAAAGAAAATAAAGCGGTAGCCGCGATGACCGGTCCCCGGGGCCATGATTTTCGTCCCGGAGCGGTGAAAAAAGGATCAACTGATATTTTCCACGCTGTACCCTTTCTTTGCGAGGAGATCTTTTACCCGGTCCTTGTGATTTCCCTGGAGCTCGATTGAGTTCCCCTTGACCGTTCCCCCGCAGGCCAGCTTTGCCTTCAGGTATTTGGAGAGATCTTCAAGATCGATATCTGTGGGGTCGAGGCCCTCGATGACCGTGACCTCTTTGCCGTACCGGCGCCGGTTGACCTTGACATTGATGCGTTGCTGCTCTTTTGCTACTTCTTCACAGATACAGAGTTCCTTAGGTAGTCCGCACGTCGGACAAATCCCACCATTCATTACAAGGTACGTTCAAGTTCTGTTTATATATTTGTTGGCATCACCGGCCGCTCCACTCCCGGTTTTTTCCTGGTCGGGAACCCCGATAGCGCCAGAATGCCGCTCCCCGGTCCGGTCACCCGCTGAAACTGTCGACCCGGCAGGTGTCGCACCCCCGGGACAGTACCTGGTCGGTCCGGCTGTTGTACCGGTACACCGTGATCCCCTTGCACCCGAGATCCCGGGCAAGGAGGAAGATGCGGGAGATGTCTGCGGGTGTGGCATCTTCCGGCAGGTTGACGGTCTTTGAGACGGCGTTGTCGACATGCTTCTGGACTTCTGCCTGGACCCGGACATGGAAAGCCGGATCGATCTCGGCAGCGGTCCGGAGAAGTTCCCGGAGATCATCGCTGATCGGAAGCTGCTGCACGCTCCCGGTTTTCCGGATCTCCGCAACCATCGAATGGCCTCCCGGGAGCGGAGCGATCAGGCGCTCCACCGCAGGGTGAAGGGAGCGTATCATCTGCCCGTTGATGCTGCGGGTCGAGGCGAGGGAGAAGAGGGGTTCGATCCCGCTGCTTGTCCCGGCGATGATGTGGAGCGACCCGGTGGGGGCGATGGTGGTGACCGTTGCGTTCCGCATGGGTCCGGTGCAGGTGCTCAGGTCGATGGCAGGAAACGAACCTTTCTCGCCGGCGAGCTCTTCGGAAGCGGCATGGGCCTCCTCCTGGATGAACCGCATGACCGACCCGGTGAGGGTGAGCCCTTCCCCGGACTGGTAGGGAATCCCCATCAGGATGAGAGCATCGGCAAGGCCCATCACCCCGAGCCCGATCTTCCGGGTGCGGAGTGTCGCCTCCCGGATCTCGGGAACGGGGTAGACATTGATATCGATCACCCGGTCGAGGAACCGGACCGCCCGCCCGACCACCTCGGAAAGCAGCCCGAAATCGATCCCGTCCCCGGAGATACATGCCGAGAGATTGATGCTCCCGAGGTTGCAGGACTCGTAGGGCAGGAGGGGCTGTTCGCCGCAGGGGTTGGTCGCATCGATAGCTCCCAGTCCCGGGACGGTATTCTCCCGGTTGATGAGGTCGAGGAAGAGGACCCCGGGATCCCCGCACTGCCAGGCAGCCCGGGAGAGCTCGTCCCAGATGATCCGGGCAGGAACGGTCGCCCAGACATCGCCGTTCCGGGGATTGACCAGGTCATAATCGCGATCCCGGGAAAGCGAGGTGAAGAAGGCCTCGTCAAAGCCGACCGAGAGGTTGAAGTTCTCGAGACCGCCCTCCTGCTTGGCGCGGATGAACGCGGTGACATCGGGGTGCGAGCTTGCCAGCACCCCCATGTTCGCCCCCCGTCGTTTCCCGCCCTGCTTGAGGGCGCTCGTGGCCTCGTCGAAGACATGGATGAACGGGATCGGGCCGCTCGCGATACCGGCAGTCTGTCCCACGCAGTCACCGGCCGGCCTGATACAGGAGAATGAGAATCCGGTGCCCCCTCCGCTCTTGTGGATGAGGGCCATCTGGTTGAGCGCACGGAAGATGCCCTCGATCGAATCGCCCACCGGCAGCACGAAGCAGGCCGAGAGCTGGCCCCCGGGAACCCCGGCGTTCATCAGGGTCGGGGAATTGGGGAGGAAGAGCAGGTCATCCATCATCCTGAAGAAGCGCTCTTCCTCCCCGGTACCCACCGCCCGGGCCACTCTGCGGAACATCCCCCGCGGAGTTTCTTCCGGGAAGAGGTACCTGCCCCGGAGCAGGATACGGCCGGCCTCGGTAATACCCATTAAATGCTAGAGGGAATGCCTTTTATTTAAAATCCACGCTAACCTTTCTCTCAGGAATGTCCCTTTTTGTTCTCGGCACCGCATCGCATGTCGGGAAGAGCACGGTGGTGGCGGCAGTCTGCAGGGCGCTGTCAAACCGGGGAATAACGGTTGCCCCGTTCAAAGCCCAGAACATGAGCCTGAACTCCTATGTCACGCGGGACGGGGCGGAGATCGGGATCGCCCAGGCCATGCAGGCCTTCGCCGCACGACTCGATCCCGGAGCGGAGATGAACCCGGTTCTCCTCAAGCCCAAGGGCGACCAGGTCTCCCAGGTGGTGCTGATGGGGCGGCCGTACAAGGATCTCCCCATCTCTTCCTACTACCAGGAGACCGGGGAGCTCCTCTCCTGTGCCGTCAGGGCGGCCCGGAGCCTCATCGGGAGGTACGGACATATCGTCGCCGAAGGCGCCGGCGGAGCGGCAGAGCTGAACCTGTATGACCGGGATATCGCCAATATCCGGATCGAACGGGAACTCCGGCTCCCCATCATCCTGGTCGCCGATATCGAGCGGGGCGGGGTCTTCGCCCAGGTCTACGGGACCCTCGAGCTCCTGCCGCCCGACATCAGGCCGCTGGTCAGGGGGATCATCATCAACAAGTTCCGTGGGGATCCCGCCCTCTTCGCCGACGGCATACGGATCATCGAGGATCTGTGCGGCGTTCCGGTCCTCGGGGTGCTCCCCTACCTCTCCCTGCCGCTGCCGAGCGAAGATTCACTCTCCATCGGCGACAAGAAGATCCAGGATCGCCCGGTCAGGATTGCGGTGATCCGGCTGCCCCGGATCTCGAACTTCACCGATTTCGAGTGTCTTGAACGCTCTGCAACCGTGGTCTATGTCAGTCCCGGGTTTCCTCTGACCGGCTATGACTGCATCATCATTCCCGGGACCAAGAACACCGTTGACGACCTCCGGGTGATGCAGGAGAGCGGGTGTGCACAGGAGATCCGTGCCGCCCGGGAGCGGGGGATCCCCATCATCGGGATCTGCGGCGGCTACCAGATGCTCGGCCGGGAGGTGATCGACGACGGGGTGGAATCCTGCCGCGGACGCTATGAGGGACTTGGCCTGCTGAACGTGGTCACCCGGTTCTCGCGCTACGAAAAGACCACGGAACAGGTGACGCGGACGGCATCGGCCGCCGGCCCCATCCTGTCCGCGATCGGAACGGTGCAGGGATACGAGATCCACATGGGAGAGACCGAACGGACCGGCGAGAGGGAGGCGTTCTGCGGAGAGGGCGCGGTATCCGGGGACGGCATGGTGATCGGGACGTACCTGCACGGTCTTTTTGAGAACGCTTCGGCACGCAATGCCCTCCTCTCCTGGCTGTACGCACAGAAAGGACTGGAGTTCGTCCCACCCGATGCAGAAGGGGGCCGGGACCTCTATGACCAGCTTGCCATGGAGTTCGAGCATCATGTGCAGCTGGACCCTATCCTTGCCCTGTTTGATGCATGACCGGGAGTGGGGTTTTTTAGGAGCGGACGTCCCATGAGTTCGTTATAGCATGGCGCCGGGGAGGTGCAGATGGCGATACGGGTATCCTTCACCATGGATTCGGAGATGAGCGATCTCATCGACAAGTTTGCAAAAGAGCACGGGCTGGACCGGAACCGGGCGATCCTCGAACTGATCGACAGCGGTTTCACCCACGTCACGGGCGGGCACCCGGTCAGCCTGAACCACAAACGATCATTCGAGGAGTATAAGGAGATCCTTGGGAGCATCGGCGAGATGAAGCAGTCCCTGAAGGACCTCTCCGAAGAGGTCCAGCTCATCCATCATATCATCGATGTCGAATGGGGCAGGGAGATGCGGCCGGTTCCTTTCCAGACCCGGCGGTGGTGGGAGTTCTGGAAGACTCCCTGAATGCACCCGGCTACCCGATAATATTCATCATGCTCCGGTATCCTTCCCCCTTCCGGTCGGCACAGGTCACGGCCTCTGCCTCCTTCAGGTTCACTTCTTCGGTCGCACGGTGCCGCAGGCAGTAAGCGAGCGCCGGTGATGTCACCTGGCGTCCCCTGACCAGGAACGATCGGGAGAAGACACAGAACCTGCAGTGCTCGATGGTCTCTTCCTTGTCGGGAAGGCAGCGGACCTTGCCGGACCTGACTTCCAGGACCCGGTACTCCTCTCCAGGCATGCGGGCGATTCCTCTCAGGAAGGTACCCCGGGAGGAATATAGACCCATTGCTCCGGCCTTGACCCCTATGCACGGTCGTCCCTGATCAGGGTGACCGTCCTTCCTTCGATTGCGGAGATCTCCTGCTCCATACCGGCCATCAGGACGGGAATCTCCGCTTCCTGGGCCTGCTCCCGCTCCGCGACGGCGGCCATCTTCTCGCGGAGAGCTGCCAGCCGGGCCTCCCTCGTTTCCTTTTCACGCTCCGCACGCCGTGTCTTCTCGATGACCGGATGTGCGGCATACGCTTTTTCGGCCGCACGCAGCCGTGCTTCTGCATCCCGGTGCTGTGCATAGAGCGCCCTGATCCGTGCCATGATATCGATCCCGGTGGAGAAGAGTTCCCGTTCTTCCTTGTTCTTGAGGACGATCTCCCCGCTCCCGATCATGCTCCGGACCAGCGGGAGGGCGCGGGCAAGGCCCGTCAGCAGCTGATCCTCGGCGGGAAGGGCGGACCCGGCAAGCATATCGACCACCGGCTCTATCTCACGCGCGGCCGAAGCCCCCTCCCCCCGCTGGAGCACCTTCTCTCCCTTCCGGAGCAGGTGGGAGATAACGGCCAGGTCGGCCCGCAGCGCACGATCTGCTGCCGAAACCTCTCCGCGAAGACCGGATACGGCAGCTTCAAGATCGGCGATCTCAGGGGATGCGGCCGCAGCCTCGCCTGCTGCAAGGGTCGTGGCGAGATCATCGATAACCTGCTCTTCCCCGGCGATATCATCACGGATCACGGAAAGGTCATGGGCCGCTGTCTTTTGGGATGCGATCGCTGCAGCGAGTGATACCGTCGTCTTTCGCAGTCCGTCGATCTGTTCCCGCTTCCGGCGTGATTCGGCAATGGCGGGGGTCATGGCGTTCACCTCCCGGCCGATCCGGTCCACGGTCTGCCGGATCTCTTTCATTTCATCGGGAAAGACGCCCTTGAGGTATCTTCCGGGCCCGGCAAGCCCCTTGACACAGCCTTTGAGGCATTCGCTTGCCGCCGTGTAGAATTCCCCCGGATCGCTGGGGAGATCTTTTGCCAGCGAGGAGAGCATGGATTTTTCGAAGAGGGGGAGGGTATTTTTGGCGATCTTCTCGAGTTTCGGATGGTACGCCTCCTCCCGCTCCTTTGAGCGGAGATCCATCACCAGTTCCCTGAGTTCAATCCGTGCCGTGACAACCGCATTCCGGTGGTCCCCGGTCCCGGCTGCAAGGTCAGCGGCAATCTGCGCCTCACGGGCATCGAGCAGCCCGGGCACATCCTCTACCCGGATGGTGAGCGGTTGCTCTTCCTTCTCCTTTGAAAACCGGTCTTTCAGGAACCTGAACATGAGTCCCCCTACAGGTACCGGTCTTCCTGACCGGATTCGTCGGAACAGTCGTTCTGCGAGATCCTTGTGAGCCGGGCGACACCGTCGATCTCACGGATGACGCTGACCACGGCCGGCGGAACGAGCTGCTCCCAGTCTTCTCCCTTCAGCATCCTCCTCCGGATCTCGGTACCGGAATGGAGCATGCGGGCATACATCGCCGGCGACTCGACCCGCACACCTGCCTCGGCGAAGAGCTGCATCACCAGCGGGTTGCTGGAATAGACGAGATCGAACGGCGGGGCCATCGACCGGACATGCGATACCCAGAGGGCATTCCTCCGGATATCCTCGATAGGGATGACATAGAGCGGAATCCCGATCTCCTTGAGGGACCCGGTGATCATCAGGATCCGCTCTCCTGCGGTGAACGGGTTTCCGGGCTCGTGGGAGAGCTGGGCACTCCCGACGCCGATGATGATCTCTTTGGCCGTCTCTGCGATCCGCTCCAGGACATACTGGTGCCCGTTGTGGTAGGGCTGGAACCTCCCGATGTAGAATGCCCGTGTCATCTCACCGCCACCATGTTTGCAATCCGGGCTGCAAATGCACCCGCCGTGAACCCTGCATCGATATTGACCACCGCCAGGACCGAACAGGACTGGAGCATGCTGGCCAGTGCCGCCCGGCCCTGCCCCATGTATCCGTACCCCGTGCTGACCGGAACCCCGATCACCGGGCGGTCGATGAGCCCGGCCACCACTGCGGGAAGTGTCCCCTCCCTCCCTGCGGCGACAATGAAGACATGGGCCTCGATGCACTTCCTGATGGCCGGGAAGAGTCGGTGGATCCCTGCTGCCCCGACATCGTAGGCCGTGCAGACCCGGCACCCCATCTCCTCGGCGACAACCCGGGCCTCCTCGGCCACCCTGATATCGGAAGTCCCGGCAGTGATAATCCCGACCACCCCGCCGCCGGGTTCAACCGGAGCGCCGCCCGAGAGAACCGCCATCCGGGCCCGTTCATGGCAGGTCACGTCAATCCCGGCCGCAGCCGCCCGGTCCGCCAGAACGGCATACTGGGCACGGGAGATCCGGGACACCAGGCAGCGGCCCGAGCTGCCGACATGGGCCAGGGCGATATCCGCGAGCTGCCCGGCCTCCTTGCCCTCCGCAAGCACCACCTCGGGTATCCCGCACCGCAGGCTCCTTCCCACGTCGAGGTTTGCGATATCCCCGACCGCCTCGATTCGAAGTCCGTCGATTTCCCGCTCTGCTTCCCCGGGAGTGATCTTCCCGCTCCGGAGCCGTTCCAGGACATCCTGGAGCTTTCTGTTGGCCGGCATGCCTTTCTCATAACGATATGGGTTGTCTTATAATAAGTTCGTCCGGGAACCGGTGAGTCGGACCATGGGATCCCGGTCCGGCAGGACCGAGGTGTCATTCCCCGGCAGAACGGCACGGCCTTTCATCATTCAGCACTGCGCCATACCCCGTTAAGTTATTGCCCGTACAGGGAGACATGTTCATACTGATGAGTTATCTCGTGTATGTCGCCCTTTTCGGGGCAGCAGTTGTTTTTTTCCTCTGGCTGCGGGATGCCCGGATATTCTTCCGGACCGCGCTTCCGGGATTCCGGAAGGCTGCCTACCGGGGGGTTCTCTACGGTGCGCTGGCCCTCCTCGGCGTCGCCGTCACCGTATTTTCCCTCGAACTGCTCGGGCTCGGCCTGATCCTCGCCGCCCTCTATCTGCAGGGACGGGAGAGACGGGAACAGGTCTGGACCGGCGAGGGAACCCTCGACCGGGTGCTCGGGAAGGCCCCGAGAACCGTACCGAAATCGAAGGGGGCCTGACCGTGCTGCAGAAACCCCGGGGAACCCGGGACTTCCTCCCCGATGAAATGGACCAGCGGCGCGAGGTTGAAGGGATCATGCGCCGGATTGCCCGGACCTGGGGGTACCGGGAGGTCTGCACCCCCGAATTCGAAGAACTCGAACTCTTTACCATCCGTTCGGGAGAGGGGATCATCCAGGAGATGTACGTGTTCGAGGACAAGGGTGGGCGGAAGCTGGCGCTCCGGCCCGAGATCACCGCCCCGGTACTCCGGATGTACGTCAACGAAGGAAAAACCCTGCCAAAACCGCTTCGCTGGTTCTATTTTGCCGACTGCTTCAGGTACGAACGACCCCAGAAGGGGCGCTACCGCCAGTTCTGGCAGTTCGGCATCGAGTTGATCGGAGCCGATTCGGCCCTCGCCGAGGCAGAAGTCATCCTGCTTGCCCGCGATCTCCTTGCCGCAAGCGGCATCTCCTTCTCCATTCATGTCGGCCACCTCTCCCTCATGCGCAGCCTCCTTGCCGGTCTCGATCCTGACGATCAGAAGAAGATCCGGATGTTCCTCGACAAGAAGGACACCGGCGGCCTTGCCGCCTATCTCTTGTCCCAGGGCAGGGACGATCTCTCTGCCCGGCTTACGGCGCTCGCTGAATGCCGGAGCCTGGACGATATCTTCGCCCTGACCGGTGACCTTCCGGACCGGCACCGGATCGAGGAGCTCTTCTCGATTCTCGACAGCTCGGGCCTGGAATATACCCTGAATCCCGGTATCGCCCGCGGGCTCGACTATTATACCGGCATGGTATTCGAGATCTTTGCCGAGAACCTGGGTGCCGAGAACCAGGTGCTCGGGGGCGGAACCTACCGGCTGGCCCACCTTTTCGGGGGCGAGGAAACGCCCTCCTGCGGGTTCGCCGTCGGGTTTGACCGGGTGATGGTTGCACGGGGAGAGCAGCCGCCCGTTCCCGGTATCGTGGTCGGCGTCGCGTTCACTCCCGGGGGACGGGACTGGGCGCTCACCGTGGCAGCGGCCTTCCGGGAGGCCGGGATCCGGACCGAACTGAGTCTTTCCGGCAAATCCATCGGAAACCAGCTCTCCCAGATCGCCCGGTCGGCCGACTTCGCCCTGATCATCGGGGACCGGGAACGCGATCAGCGGCAGGTCACGGTAAAGAATCTCCGGACCGGCGGGCAGGATGTTCTGGCGCTCGCCGAGGCGATCCAAGAGGTGAGCGGGAGTGAGCCTCGCTGAGGAGCTTGCCAGGCAGCAGCGGAGCATCAGCGTCGCGGAGTTCTTCGAGAGAAACAAGCACCTGCTCGGCTTCGATTCCCCGACCCGGGGGATCATCACCACCATCAAGGAGGCGGTGGACAATTCCCTCGATGCCTGCGAGGAGGCCGGGGTCCTGCCCGATATCTTCATCGCGATCCGGAAGCAGTCCGGGGATGTCTTCCGCATCATCGTTGAAGACAACGGCCCGGGGATCGTTCCCCGGCAGATCCCGTTCGTCTTCGGGAAGCTGCTGTACGGATCACGGTTCCACCAGATCAGGCAGAGCAGGGGACAGCAGGGAATCGGAATATCGGCCGCCGTCCTGTACGCCCAGCTCACCACCGGGATTCCCACCGTCGTGATCTCCCGGACCGGTGCAGACCGTCCTGCCCTTCGCTTCGAGCTCCAGATCGATGTCGCTACGAATGAACCGGATATCGTTTCACAGCAGGAGATCGACTGGGACCGGACCCACGGTACCCGCATCCAGATCGAGTTCCGGAGCACCCTTGCCGCAAGAAAGCGCCTGGTCGAGTATCTCAAGTACACCTCGGTGGTCAATCCCCATGCCCGGATTTTGCTCGAACTCGATGACGAGACCGTCCTCTTTGACCGGGTGAGCGATGAGGTGATCGCCTGCGCACAGGCCATCCGGCCCCATCCCCACGGGATCGAGATCGGGCAGCTCCGGCGGATGCTTGCCCCCGGCAGCGGGAGTCTCGAAGACTTCCTCTCAGCGAACTTCTCCCGCGTGGGTGCCAAGACCGCCCGCGAGATCTGTACCAGGGCCGGGCTCCCCGGAGACCGGGATGCAGCGTCGCTCACTGCCGAAGAGCAGAAACGGCTGATCGATGCCATGCAGGAGGTGAAAATCCCGGCCCCGCCCGTCACCCAGTGCCTTTCCCCGATAGGGGAGGAGCTCATCACGCAGAGCCTCGAGAAGGAGTTCCAGATGGACTTTGTCAGGGCGCGGACCCGGCCGGGATCGGTCTTCTCCGGCCATCCGTTCATCATCGAGGCGGCAATCGGGTACGGGGGGAAACTCCCTGCCGAGGGAAATGCCCAGATCATGCGGTTCGCGAACCGTGTGCCCCTCATGTACCAGCAGGGGGCCTGTGCCATCACCCAGGCTATCGCCGGGATGAACTGGAAGAACTACGCCATCCCGCAGGCGGGTCTGCCCACCGGGCCCCTCCTCATCCTCGTGCATGTCGCTTCGACGAGTGTTCCCTTCACGAGCGAGAGCAAGGATGCCATTGCCGCGATCCCGGAGATCGAGCGGGAGATCGTGCTCGCCCTGCAGGACCTGGGGCGGGACCTGAAACTCTTCCTTTCGCGGCGGGATCGGAACCGCCTCCAGGAAGACCGGGCCCGGGCAGTCTGCGCGATTCTTCCCGATCTTGCCGCCAAGGTGGCCGAGATTGTTGAACAACCCCTCCCGGACATCTCGCCCATCGAAGGAAAGGTCATGAAGCGGCTGGTCGCCCGGAAAAGGACCGGCGGCGGGGATGTGGTGATCGAGCTTGCCAACTACACCGCCCATCCGGCCACCCTCTCCCTGTACAGCATCTCCGCTGATGCGGCGGATGATGCACAGCCGCCTCCGGACTTCGTCACCCGCCTTGACGACGAGTACACCAAGGTCTGGCAGATCACGATAGGACCGGGCGAATCATGGCAGACCAGGTTTTCCGGCACCGGCGGGGGGACGCTGGAGGTCCGCGGCATTGATCCGCGGCAGATTGTGGTGGTGGATCAGGATGCCTAAATCCGATCTCGATACCCTGGCGACCGACCGGCTGGTCGGGATCGCCCGGAAATGGTACAGCCAGATGACCGGAGGGCAGATTCCCTCGATCTCGCTCCCGACACGGACCAAGCAGAACATCGCGTACGATGACGAGGCCGAGGTCTGGAAATACGGGGACCGCGAGAGCACCCGGTCGGCAGGGACCGCCAAGAGCGCCCTGCATCTCCTCAAGATGGCCTGGGTCATCTGGTTTCTGAAGAAACAGATCCGCGAGAACCGGTCCTCGACGCTGAGGGAGCTCTACTACATCTCCGAGGGATGGAAGAAAGCGAAGTTCCAGGCACAGGACGAGAGCAACTTCCTGATCGAGGATCTCGAGATCCTGACCGATATGCAGCGCGAGGCATTCCACCTCCGGCCCGAGGAGGACGGGGCGACGGTCTTCGGCCCGTTGAGAATCCGAGAGCTGACCCGGCGGGGGGCCCGCGATATCCACTGCCAGGATGATGTCGGGGAGGCGGGCTACCAGATACCGACCAATGTGGAAAATATCGAGCTCCTCGACCACGACGCGCAGTTCGTGATCGCGATCGAGACCGGCGGCATGTATGCCCGTCTGATCGAGAACGGTTTTGACAGCGATCATCGGGCAATCCTCGTCCATCTCAAGGGGCAGCCCGCACGCTCCACCCGGCGCATCCTCAACCGCATCAATGACCAGTTCGGGATACCGGTGGTGGTCTTCACCGATGGCGACCCCTGGTCCTACCGTATCTATGCCAGCGTTGCCTACGGGGCTATCAAGAGCGCCCACATTTCCGAGCTCCTTGCCACCCCGAAAGCCCAGTTCGTGGGTGTCCAGCCAAGCGACATCCGGGACTACAACCTTCCTTCCGACCACCTGAACGAGAAGGATGTCGCTGCCCTGAAAAGCGAGCTCACCGACCCCCGTTTCTCGTCGGCATACTGGAAAGAGCAGATCGAGCTCCAGCTGAAGCTCAACCTCAAGTCCGAACAGCAGGCCTTTGCGGCCAAGGGGCTCGATTTCGTGACCCGCGAATATCTCCCGGCACGGCTCTCGGACATGGGGGTACTGTAAGGGCTCCCGTAATCGTTTTATTTCCTCCGGGGCCCGATTTATCCTGCCCGTTGGTCTCTTCCGGTCTTTCTGTAAAAAACGCCTTCCCGGTACACCATGGCATGGATTTCCGGGAAATGGAAGGGGGGTGGTATTCCCCGGGGATTCAGATGAAGAACCGGAACATCACCCAGGCGATCAGGACCATGATGACCGAATATTTCAGACCGGCAATCGCTCTCCCTTCGCCCATCTGGCCGGCCACGAAGCCCGAGAAGAGCCCCTGCAGGATGGCCGCGTGGGTGAAGAGCCGGGTATACAGGGGGAGATCGACATTCGCACCGAACGATGACGCTGCTGCCGACGTCTCGGCCGCGGCGGCACCGGCCGTGGCCATGACCGAGAGGAAGGTGGTCACCAGGATGTAGATCACGAAGACGAACACCATGAAGGCAATGAACACGATCACGATGTAGATCAGCATGTTGTTCCGGCGGTCGGTCCTGAGTGTGATGTATTCGTAGCTGTCGTTTGCCGCCGCCCTGAGCACCTCGCTCACATCGCCGCCGGCCTTGCTCGCCTTGGCGATCAGGTCGATGCTGCGGTCGGTGAGGGGGGTGGCGAGACGGGCCCGGAACCGCTGGATGGCATCGATGAAGGTTACATTCCAGGACATCTCGTTGTCGAGTCTCTTGACGTAGGGGGTGAGGGTCGAGTAATCGCTCTGGGCGACGAGATGAACGGCATTCGGCAGGGTCATGCCCGAGTCGTTCATCCCGGCCAGGTCACGGTAGAAGTTCGGGAGCGCTTCTTCGATGTGGCGCCGCCGTGACATCTCCCTGAAATCGAGGATGGCGAGCGGGACCGATGCGATGAAGAATGCGAAGATGATGAGGTCGTCGATCATCGTCGAGGTATAGATGGCGGATACCCCGTTGTCCCGGATGACGATTGCCGCACCGATCAGGAAGAACAGAATGGCAACAGGAATCGTGACGTAGAGCGTGTTGATCGGCTGTTCCGTCAGAACCTTGACCGGGTGCTTCAGGAGACGGCCGAACCCGTGCTCGGAGGCCCGGTACTTCTCGATCTTCCTGACTATTGTGTCCTGTTCATGCTCGAACTCGGATTTTTCGCGCTCCCCGAGTTCGATCTTCGGCGGTTTTTCCTTCTTTATCAGCCGGGACAGGGCCTCCACCCTTCCCGTCTTCTCTCCTGCCGGCGCAGCCCCTTCCCGGACCGGCGGGGGCGGGGGCGTGTCTTCGCCGGCTCCTTTTTTGGTGGTTCCTTTGAAGAGATCTTTGATAGCCATGGTCAGGTCTCCGGGGTCATTGAACTGATGAGGATCACGAAGCCGAGACTCCCGAACGGGATGATCAGGTAGATGATGATGTAGAGGAAGATCGGCTGCGACTGCCTCGAGAGGATGGACATGATCGACTGGAGGATGATGAGGAAGAGCGGACCGGCCACCATCGCCGTCACGTACGATTCGGCGATAAGCCCGAGCGTCTCAAGGAACAGTTTCTGGGTCTGCCGGTTCTCGAGGGCGTACTGCTCTGCCTTGTTCCGGAAATACTCGGTCAGGTTGCTCCCGCTCGATATGCAGCCCATCGCTCCCTGCAGGAATTCCTTCATCCGGAAACTCGGCGTGGTGGAAGAGACCAGCCTGAGCGCATCGATCAGGTCGCGCCCGTAGAGGTCGATCTCGAGGGCAACAAACCGTGCCTCGGTCGCACTCTCCCCGTAGATGGTACTGCTCCCCAGCTGGCGGAAGATCTCTGCCGGCGGAATTCCGGCCGTCGACATGGCAGTAACATAGTTGATGGCGTAGGGCAGGGTGGCATCGATGTTTCTCTTCCGGTTTCCGGCGACATAGGATGGGTAGAGGAGAAATATCACGAACGTTATTCCCCCGATCACGGCGAACGATATGAGGGTGGCAAGGATGGTGCCGAGAATCAGGGCGTGCTGGGAGAGGGTGATGATGAAGTCCGGTGCCGCTCCCCGGTAAGTAATCATCCCGGGGATGTTGAACGCCCAGGTAAAAAATCCGAGGAAGACGGCGGAGAGAATACCGACGATGATCGATCCGAGATAGGCGGTGGAGAGATAGACTTCGAACGGGACTTTCATCCTCGCGGTCAGGAGGGCGTTCCTCAGTTCCGCGTACCTGTTCCGCTTCTTCCCCGCATAGGTTCCAAACAGCCGGAAGGCCAGTCGCTGGATGCTGTTCATTCAGGTCATTCCGTGGGATAGAGGTCGGCTCGCACGATATCCATCACCTTCGAGGGATCGCGGTAGTACTGGATCAGGATGTTGCTGACATCGCGGTACTCGCGGATCTTCTTGACACGCATCCATTCGAGCACCTCCTGTCGCATCTTGAGTTCCTCCCGCATCCTCGTCTCCGACCAGCCTCGGGCCTCCATGATCTCCTCGAGGACAAATGATTTACCCGAATAGGTGATGTCATCGGTGACCGGGTGCCACCGGAAGACCTCGTTCGTGATCAGCTCGTTGGTACGCGGATCGAGATCGAGGATCTCGACGATCTGCTTGTTCCTCCTGATCCGCTGGCCGCCGATCCTCGCCTGCACCTGGACCGATACGAGGTTCAGGGCGGAGAGCATGTTCCTTGGAACATCGAGCGGAGGGTTTTCCAGACGATGGACGATGCTTGCCACCGAATCGGCATGTATCGTGGAGTAGGTCACGTGCCCGGTGCTCATGGCCTGGAACAGGGTCAGCGCTTCCCGGCCCCTCACTTCACCGACGATCAGGTACTCTGGACGCTGACGAAGGGCGGCACGGAGCAGCTCGTACATATCGATCTCGCCTTTGCCCGCGGTATCAAAGGAGGTCCGGGTGACGCTGGGAATCCAGTTCGGATGCGGCAGTTTCAGCTCCCTTGTGTCCTCGAGCGTGACGATCTTTGCCAGGGGTGGAATAAAGAGCGAAATGGCGTTCAACGAGGTGGTCTTCCCCGACGCCGTCCCTCCGGCGAAAATACAGGATTTGCCGCTCTCCACGGCCAGCCAGAGAAATGCGATGGACAGAGGGGAGAAGGTGGACCATTCGATCAAATCGGTGGGCGTGATCGGTTCGGACTTGAACTTACGGATGGTGTAGGTGGATCCGTGAGCAGTCACCTCGGTCCCGAGGGTCATCTGGATCCGGGACCCGTCATGCATGGTCGAATCGAGCATCGGCTCGGCGATGGAAATGTATTTCCCCGATCTCTGGGCAAGCTTGGTCACATACGAGTCGAGTTCCCCGGAACTCTTGTAACGGAGATTGGTCCTCATCGATTCGTACCGGGTATGGTAGACAAAGAGGTTCACGTTGACCCCGTCGCAGGAGATATCCTCGATGTAGCGGTCGTGCATGATGGGGTCGATCATTCCGTTGCCGAGGAACTCCTTGTACATGTTGTAGAGGATCTTCTCGCGCTGGATCGGGGTAAGCGAGAGGCCGAAATCGGCGATAACGTCGTCGGTCACTTCGCGGAGGGTGATCCGGGCCTGCTCATCGGGCAGGTTCTGGGTGTTCACATCGAGACGCTCGAAGATGCGCTCCTTGATCTCCCGGAAAAGTTCGTCCTCTGCCGCTGTGAGGAGCGGTTCCAGGATCTCATACGTATACTCGTGGGTGGCGTGGTCGTAGGTAATCCTGATAAACGCATATGGCTCATTGACCGGATACGTCTCGATCTCTTCAACGCCGGGCCGGGGCCGGAAGGTGAGATCAATGAGGGGGCCATGGATTCTCTGGTCATAGGCCGCCACTTCATGACGGACAACCGAGAGCGGGCTCAGTTTCTTGAGCAGCCCGGCCCTGGGCGGCTCGGCCTCGATCGCCGTTGCCGCCTCCGTCACGGTCTTGAACCCTTCGCCAGTGAGCGCGCTCTCTTTCTGGGACGGGATGCCTCCCTTGCTCTTGAGGTCAAAGACCTGGGTCCGGGCCTTTATCTTGAGCTCATCCACCTCGAAGGTGGCACTCTTGGGAAGGACCAGGCCGGAGAGGTCATTGATCTCATCGATAGAGACTACCGCCTCGTCCCGCGCAGGCTTATCATCCGACCAGACGCTCTTCTTTGCCGGGACAAACCGGGGTGTCGCAGGAGCCTGGCTCACCACTTCTCCTTCATCGCTCTCAAAGGTTCCCTGAGTTTCGAAGGCCATTCCGGCCGGTTCACCCTTTTCACCAGCTTCCCCCGGCCGTTCCTCTTTTACGATCCGGGTATTTGGCGGCGGGCCCACCGCACGCTTGATTTCTTCGGAAAAATCAAATTCAAAATCGCTGCCTTCAGCCTCATCGAGGTCTGGAATTGTCATCTGCTCCCGTTTCTCCTCTTTCTTACCGCGGGAGAATAATTTCTTGAGTGATGATTCCTTCTTTTCTGCCATTGGTACCACCTTCCTTCATTTCCACCATGATATCACGTTATAGTTCCATCGCCTGGAGATGCCGTATCGCAAGCCTGATCAGGCCAAGATTCGCGTCCGCCCGGGTGACCATGCAGAGCGAGAGATCCCCATAAGGGACGATAATGCATTTCTTCTCCCCGGCTTCCAGGATGATCTGATCGAGGACTCCCATCCTCATATCGCTGGTGATCCGCTCCCCTGCCCGGAGGAAATCCTCTGCTATCGCAGCCACCTGCTCAAAATCCCCATTTCCTACCGATTTGACCGGAAATCCTTCGTAGAACGCGATGACCGAGAGAACCCCGGGTTGCCGTTTGATGATCTGGAGCCTGTTGTCATCGAGGAGGTGAGATACCTCGGCCACCCGCAGTTCCCGCGTCTCTGCCGGCATCCGATCAGCCGTCCGGGACCGTCCGGATTGTGTCATTTCCCTTGGTTACCGGTATCGATATCCGGCATTCAGAGTGCCGCTACCAGACGTTCCTTGTTCTTCTTGAGCTCGTACCGGATCCTTCCCAGGTTCGAGGAATTTTCCGCCACGATGGCGATCAGTTCGTCTTTCGAAAGCGGCGAAACGATGATCGGGCCCCGGTCAAGCTCCACGAGCATCTGGGTGAGCTCGCCCTTTCCCAGTTCTCTTCCCATCGCCTCGGATGTCCCGATGCCGGTCGAAGCCATTGCCCCGAGAGCGTCGATGTCCATCTTGCCGGACATGGCGCTCTCTATCACGAACCCGTCGCGACCCACTACTACTGCTGCGGAGACTCCCTCAAGGTTGAGGAACTCTCCTAAAATCTGTTTTAACATTCCATGCCACCTATTGTATAAAAACATCCTCTGGATATCTGGAAATAAAAATGTTTGCCCGGAATCCGTCTTTTTTCACCGGTTCCGGGGAGGCCCGGAGATCAGTAGTATTATGAACGAATGAGAGAGTATTGACTACTGATGCAGCTTCCCAGGGGCACGTTCCGGGGATTGAAGAGAGGATCCGGCCTCCATTCCCTGATCCGCGAGATGGAGGAGGAGTGCCTCTCGGGATACTGCAAGATCGTTTCGGGTGAGACCTCAATCCTGCTGGTGTTCAGCGACGGGAAGATCGTCCTCGCCGAGTATGGATCCCTGGCCGCCCGTGCAGCCATGGATGCGATCTCCCGCACCGGTGAAGAACCGGTCGATGCGGTGCTCCATGGGCTGTCCGATGCGCAGATCGAGCTCGCCCTTGAGTTCAATCCTTCGGCACGGATCGACAGGGCAGCGAGGGCGCCCACTGGCATGCGCTCCCCCCCTCCGCCGCTCCGGCATAATATTCCCCGCCCTCACCCGGAACCCCGTGCCGCAGGAACGGGAAGTGGGGCGCACCGGGCGATGGAACCAGGGTTCCCGGGGCGTGGGATTCCATCAGAGCCTGCCGATGATGAAACATCGCTCCTGATGCGTGACCTTGATGCACTTGATGCACTCGATATCCAGGCCATGACCGAGAAATTCCGGGCGAACTGCCGCCAGATGATCGAGAAGCTCGAGCTCGAACACCTCCTCGAAAAGAGTACCAGGAAAGGAGAACCATGATCACCGGAGAATCCTACCTCCTGCTGGTCCTGATCATCATCACCGCCGTCTGCCTCTTTCTCTGCATTCTCAATGCGCTATTTATCCTTGAGCTCCGGAAACGGTTCCAGGGATTGGAGAAGATGCCCCGGGCTCCGGTGGTCGTGAAGCCAGAACCTGCGCACGGACAGATATCCGAACAACCCCCCGACCTGGGATCCGCAATCAGGCTCATGGCAGGGAAGTACCACCTCGATTCTCTGGTGATCGGGACCGCGGACGGCCTGGTCGTATCCTCCTATGGAAGCAGGAATCCGGAATATGAGGCCGCATACTACAGCAATCTTCTGCAGGAAGGGACTCCTGCCCCCGATCCGGGTGTGCGGGTATTTCCGTTCAGGTTCAGGGATGCTCCCCTGGTGGTGATCGCCCGCGCCGGGACGACTCCACCGGAAGACGTGGTACATATTCTGGAAGCCGATATAAGAACTGTGCTCGAGACACAAATGTGACCCGGAACCTCGCACAGAACGCCATTAGGGTTTTATAAGCAGGAGACAATCACTAGACTAAGGAGGGTTGAATTGGTCAGGGTATTCACCTTTGCTTCCGGGAAGGGGGGAACCGGAAAGACAACAATGACGATCAATCTCGGTACAAGCCTCGCGAAATTCGGGAAACGGACCTGTATTATGGATGCGGACATCGGCATGGCCAACCTCGGGCTCTCCATCGGGCTTGAGGATGTGCCGGTCACCCTCCATGAAGTTCTCGCCGGGAAGGCATCCATTCACGATGCCGTTTATGAAGGGCCCGGCGGCGTTCAGGTTGTGCCAAGCGGGATCTCGCTCCAGGGATTCCAGCAGTCGGATCCCGAACGTCTCCGGGATGTCCTGAAGGATCTCACCGAACGGCTTGATTTTCTCCTGATCGACGCCCCGGCCGGGATCAGCCGCGACGGGGTCGTTCCCCTCGCAGTAGCCGACGATGTGATCCTGGTTGTCAATCCGGAGCTTTCCGCTATCGTCGATGCCATGAAGACCAAGATCCTCGCAGAGGTTGTCGGCGGCCATGTCCGGGGGGCGATCATCAACCGGGCGACGGCCGAGAGTGCCGGCACGGTGAGCCAGAAGATGGAAAAAGTTCTCGGTGCACGGGTCATCGGCCTCGTTCCCGAAGACCAGAACGTGAAGAAGGCGGCATCTGCGAAAGTCCCGGTGGTCATCAAGTATCCGACATCCGGATCATCGGTTGCCATCAGGAGAATCGCAGCCGGACTGGCCGGGATCAGCTACGATAAAGAGGTCATGGAGCCGAAGGACTCCTTCATCGACCGGTTCACCAAGGTCATCTTCAGGGGGAAGAGGTGACACCTGATCCGATCACCATCACCGCCCTGGGAGTCATTGACGGTGCTCTCCTGGTGATCTCGTACCTGATGTATCGCCGTATACGGGCCCTCTCAGATCAGTTCGATCTCGTGGCGGGCAGTCCCTGAAAAGAATCACCGGACCGGGAGAAAGGTCTGCTCTCCCGGTCCCTGTTCTGCCCTGGTTCCGTGCCCTGGAGCGGTTTTCCTGGATTCCTACCAGCAGCCGGTTCAGGATCCCTCGCCGTTATCGCGGTTCTTTATTTCAAAGACGCAGTTCGGATCGCCCTTGGACCGGCAGGCGATTTCCCTGCCCCGAACCTTGATTCCAAAGGCACCTTCGACGATTCCGGTAAGAAGACCGGCCGTACAGTAACAGACCTTCTTCCCGACATTCCCGAATGATTCGGATTCGACCGTGTGCTCGAGGGTGATAGTCTTGGTCTTTTCCGCCTCGTTCCAGGCCATGGAGATGATCCTGAACCATCCCATCTGGGAGTAGAAGGTGAATGCCATGTCGGCAAGGGTGTTGGGATCCGTAATTCCCATTTTCTTGTAGTGCTCGACATTCTCCTTGCCCATATCCATGTACGCCCGGTAGTTGACTCCTCCCGCCGGCATCTCCCCCATCGTCCTGATGAGGGAGTTGGTCATGGACGTGAAGATGAACCGCGGCATCATGACCACCGGATCATCGATCAGCTTGATCTTCCCCTCGATTGGTTTGTGTTCGATATATTCGGTGATGGCCGAATCGCCCCTGACAATGGCCTGCGCCTTCCATTTCCAGCTCGCTTCGGTCTGGTCGGCAACAAATTCACAGCAGTCGTCACCGTTTGCCTGGCATTTCGTCTCGATACAAAACCAGTTCTTTCCGGTTACGGCGGTCAGTACTCCCTCGATCCAGCCCCGGTGGATCCCGCAGACCGGCATCTTCCAGTCTTTCATCACCTGCGATTCGAACGTCTGCTTGGTCCGGAGGATCACCTTCTTCTCGCTCTGGGAGACCAGCTCGAAGGGCGCCCCCCACCCCTGCTGGTGCTGGAGCTTGAAGACCAGCATCAGGAATTCGGCCGGGGAGAGGTCCATACCCAGCTTTTTGAGGAAGTTGTTCAGCCCCACCGATCCCAGCCCGACTGACCGGAAGAGCTGCACGGTGGCCTTTACGGCCAGTTTACGGTTGAGGTTGGCCTCGTACATCTCGTAGATGGCCCGCACCAGGTAATCAGGATTGCTCGCGGTATGAACCCCGAGGTACGACACCATGCCCTGCAGGGGATCGATGTCCATGTATTCCCGGATATCCTTGGTTCCGGAGATGATGGCCTCAAAGTCCTCTTTCTCAATCTTCTTTCGCTCCATATCTGTACACTCTTGATTGAACGTATTTAAATAATAATGGTCAGAAAGGGAATCGGAGGCCGGGACGGCACCACATGATGAAAATGAGGCTGTTTATTGAATATTATCCTGACTGGTGAATGTTATCCGATATCGAGATCGAGGGGTTTTTCCTGGAGATCGGGTGAGAACGAGAAGTCGTAGACATCGATATCGTTCTCATTCCGGACGATAAGGAGCTCATAGGAACCATAGAGGAGCCGGAACGAGACTTCGCCGGCCGGACCGGAAATATCATTTGCCACGATCTGGCCGTTCCGGCGGATCTTCACCGTAATCCCTGCTGCCGGAACACCTTCGTTCCTGACGGTGATGATCAGCCGCCCGATTCCTTCCGCCTTCTTCCCGATTTCGGGGAGACCGAGTGAAAAGGACGGCGTGAAATGGCTCTTGTCATAGATCCTGCACCCGAAGATGAGCCGCTCGACCACCCCGGGTGCGAGAGGGTAGATGGTGAACTGATCTTCCCCCCGGAGCAGGTAGACCGCCTTGTTCCCGTAGAGTTCGCCCTTGCTGTCCGCGATCAGCGCCCCTTCCGGCTCGCCTTCAAGGAAGAGGAGGTAGGCCTTCCTGTTCCGGCCGGATGACATTGCCACACCGTGGAACTTTTTATCCCTCGCAGCCTGGATGAGATCGGTGTAGGAAAAAATACCCTGAGGTGCAACTTCCCTGATGAGATCATCGACGATACCGGCACTGTCCATGAACAACTCCCCCGGACGGATGGAGATTCCATCCGGCCTTCTCATATGCAGGTAGTGGCAGAGACCTGATATTATTTATCCTTCCCTTCAGCGGGCGATGGGGAGACATATTAGCGGGGAACGGCAACAGTATACAGGATCTCTGTGGTTTCCCTGCTGATCATCCCTGCCGCTGCGGTTGCGGTAACCCTCATCTTTGCATCGTTCCTCGATGTCAGGGAGCGGAGAGTGCCGTTCCGTACCTGGTATCCCATGCTGGCGATCGGGTTGCCCTTCACCGCCTTCTTCTATATCCTCCTCATCCAGGGCGGGGAGGTGTCGGCGGTGCTCCAGCTTCTCGTGATGAGCGCCCTGTTCTCATCCCTTTTCTACCTTTTTGCCCGGTTTCATCTCTTTGGAGGAGCAGATGCCTGGGCCCTGATTTTTCTCACTGCCCTCGTCCCGGCCTTTCCGGTGATCCCGCTGCTCGGCATTCCGCCTCTTGGATTCTTTCCCTTCACGGCCCTGATCAATGCCGTGGTCATCAATCTCCTCACCCCGATCGGGATCCTGCTGTACAATGTGCGGAACGGCAGCCGTGCTCCGTTCCCGTACATGCTGCTCGGGTTCCCGGTCGACGGAGACCACATCAGCGAGAGTTACGGGTTCGTGATGGAGGATATCACCGAGGAGGGGGGTATGCTCTGCCGCAGGTTCGTGGGAATCAGGGAGTCGCTCTCGGCCATGGCACGCGGGGAAGGCCGGGTATACACCCTCGACATGCGCCGAAGACCTGACGATTATGTCCGTGAGCGGGAACTCTACCGGAGGGCGGGGAGGGTCTGGATATCCTATGGTGTACCGTTCATCGTTCCCATCGCATTCGGGTTCATAACAGCCCTGCTCGTCGGGGATTTGATCTTCGGCCTGATGAAGGTCGTTCTTGGAGGATACCTATGATAACCTTACACTATCATGATGGACTGATACCGGTCGTGGTACAGGATGCCGGGACACGGGATGTGCTGATGGTTGCGTATGCCAATGCTGAAGCGGTGGAAAAGACGCGGGAAACCGGATTTGCCCACTACTACAGCAGGAGCAGGAAGAAACTCTGGAAGAAGGGCGAAGAGAGCGGGCACGTCCAGCATGTCCGGGAGATCCGGGTTGACTGTGACGAAGACTGCCTGTTATACCTGGTCACCCAGGAAGGGGCTGCCTGTCACACCGGCTACCGGAGCTGTTTCTATCGCACTCTCGAAGGCGACATCATCTCGGAACGGGTATTTGATCCCTCTAAGGTATATGCTAATAAAGGTCAATGATCATATACCTTAACGGTGATATTTTTTGAAATTAGTACCCGATACCAGCGTCGTCATCGACGGCCGTATCACCTCACTGATAAATTCCGGCGAATATAAGGGTGCAACAATAATCATTCCCGAGGCAGTGGTAGCAGAACTCGAGGCACAGGCGAATCAGGGGCGTGAGATCGGTTTCTCCGGGCTCACGGAACTCCAGGCACTCTGCAAGCTGGCCGACGAAGGTGTGATAACGCTCACCTTCACCGGGGTCAGGCCGAGCCTGGAGCAGGTAAAACTGGCCAGCGGGGGAGAGATTGACGCCCTGATACGGAATGCTGCAATAGAGCACGAGGCACAGTTTATCACCAGTGATGTCGTCCAGGCAGAGGTGGCCCGTGCCAAGGGACTCGATGTCGTATATCTCAAGCCCCAGCTCGAGGGGTTTGCCCCTCTCGGCATCGACCAGTTCTTCGACGAGCACACCATCGCCGTATACCTGAAGGAGAGAGTCCCGCCCATGGCCCGCAAGGGGACGGTCAGGGAGATGGCGCTCTCCCGGCTGCGTGATCAGCCGATGTCCGATTACGAACTCCGCAACCTCTCCCAGGAGATACTCGAGAGGGCCAAGCGTGACCCTGACGGGTTCATCGAGATCGAACGCAGGGGAATAACGGTGGTCCAGATCGGGTCCATGCGGATCGCCATCGCCCGGCGTCCGTTCTCGGACGGGATGGAGATTACCGCGGTACGTCCGATCGCGGATGTCACGCTCGAGAGCTTCGCGAAGGCTCCGGTCATCAAGAACCGGATCCTGGGGGAAAAACGGGGGCTTCTGGTGGCCGGACCGCCCGGTGCCGGAAAGACCACGCTTGCCCAGAGCATTGCCACCTGGCTTGCGGACAACGGGTTCATTGTCAAGACCATGGAGGCGCCCCGGGAACTCCAGGTCCCCGACCACATCACCCAGTATTCCGGCCTGGAAGGAAGCATGCAGAACACGGCAGACGTGCTGATGCTGGTCAGGCCGGATTTTGTGGTCTTTGATGAACTCAGGAAGAACGAGGACTTCTGTGTATTCGCCGACATGCGCCTGGCCGGGATCGGGATGGTCGGGGTTGTCCATGCAATCGGTATCCACGATGCCCTCCAGCGCCTCTCCGACCGGGTCGATTTCGGAGTCCTCCCCCAGGTGATCAATACCATCATCTTTGTCGACAAAGGTGAGATCACCAACGTGTACGACCTCGGGTTCACCATCAAGGTGCCGGAAGGGATGTCGAGCGAGATCAACCTTCGCCCGGTCACCACCCTGTCCGATTACGAGACCGGTGAGCTGCTCTTCGAGATCTTCAAGTATGACTCGGAGACCATCGTGATGCCGGTCATGCGTCCGCTGGCCGCAGCAGTTCCGCTGAAACCCCCCATAATCCAGAAGGAGCCGGCCGAGAGCTCCGCGTGGAAGATCATCGAGCGGGACATCCAGCGGGAGATCGGGAGGTATACCGACGGATATGTCGATGTGCACATGCTCTCCGATACCAAAGCCGTGGTGTTTATCGAGGACAAGGATGTCCCGGCAGCCATCGGCAAGGGCGGGAAGAACATTGCAGGGATTGTGAACAAGGTCGGGATAGGGATCGATATCCGCCCCCGGAGCGAGCTCGAGAAGCAGCCCTCAGCCCCGGCAGTGGAAGAAGAACTCCAGCTGGGTGGCGGGGTGAAGATCAGGATGGAGAAGAAGCAGCTGGCCATCATCTGCCCGGAACAGGCAGGAAAGATCGTGGATGTCTTTGCCGGCAAGGAATACCTCTTCACCGCCACCGTCAACGATTCCGGTGAGATCCACCTGGCCAAGAACAGCAGTATTGCACAGGAAATGATCAAGCGCTACAACGACGGGGATGCCATCCGGCTCAGGCCGGTGTGAGGCATAATTCCCCTGATTTTTTCTCGTGGAGAATGGTTCTTTGTGGAGTAGAAGAGGAGAGAGGTGACGTTGTGTGAGCAGCCCGGATATACGCCGGATCGAACGTGACATCCTTCCGCTGTGGGAGCATGCGTTTGAGCCCGATCCAACCGATGGTGAAAAATTTTATCTGACCGTTGCATACCCCTACCCGAGCGGTGCGATGCATGTGGGGCACGGGAGAACCTATATTGCCCCCGATGTTATCGCCCGGTTCTGGAGGATGCGGGGAAAGACGGTCCTCTATCCCATGGCATTCCACGTGACCGGGGCACCGGTGATTGGAATATCGAAGCGGATTGCACGGGGCGATCCGAAGGCGGTCTCGCTGTATCGCGACCTCTACAAGGTGCCGGAGGACGTGCTCGCCCAGTTCGTCGATCCCCTGGCCATCGTCCGTCATTTTTCAGACGAGTACCAGCGGGTCATGGGTTCCTGCGGGATCTCCATCGATTGGCGGAGACGGTTCACCACCGTTGATCCCCAGTACAGCAGGTTCATCGAGTGGCAGTGGAAGCATCTCCGGGAAGGCAACCACGTGCTCAAGGGAGCCCACCCGGTTCGGTACTGTCCACAGTGCGACAATCCTGTCGGCGACCATGACCTGCTGGAGGGGGACAAGGCCGAGATCCTTCGGTTCACGCTGGTGATGTTCCGGTGGAATGACGCTGTCATCCCTACCGCGACCCTCCGGCCGGAGACCATCTACGGTGTCACCAACCTCTGGGTTAACCCCGGGGTGACGTATGTCCGGATACTCCTCGACGGTGTACCCTGGATCGTGAGCCGCGAGGCCGCGGAGAAACTCTCGTTCCAGGACCACACCGTGGAGATAACCGGTGAGATCCCGGGTGAGGACCTGATCGACCAGACCGTCTCTCATCCTCTCTGCGGGGATGTTCCGATCCTCCCGGCACGATTCGTGGACCCGGACATGGCGAGCGGGATCGTCATGAGCGTTCCCGCCCATGCCCCCTTCGATTACATCGCACTCCGTGACCTCCAGGCAGCGGGCAAATATACCGGGATCGAACCGGTACCCCTGATCACCGTTCCCGGTTATGGTACATTCCCGGCACAGGATGCCGTCGAGCGGGCAGGGATTGCCAACCAGGATGATCCCCGGATGGAGGCTATCACCCAGGAGGTGTACGGGGCAGAGTTTGCCCAGGGCAGGCTGTTTGACCGGTACGGCGGGATCTCCGTCCGGGAAGCCCGTGACACGGTCGCTTCCCTCATGATGGACCAGTACGGGTCAATGCCGATGTACGAGTTCGACACCCGCTCGGTCGTCTGCCGGTGCGGCTCGAAGGTCGTGGTCAAGATCCTGCACGACCAGTGGTTCCTCCAGTACAGCGACCCGGTATGGAAGGAAGAGGTTGCCAGCCTCCTCTCGCGGATGGACCTCGTTCCTCCCGAGGTCAGGGCCGAGTTTGAACGGACGATCGACTGGCTCAAGGACTGGGCATGCACCCGGCGTGTCGGTCTCGGCACCCGCCTGCCGTGGGACCCGGACTGGCTGATCGAGCCCCTGTCCGATTCGACGGTGTACATGGCCTATTACACCATCGCCCACCACCTGAAATCCATGCCCGCGGACCTGCTCACTCCCGAAGTCTTTGATTATATTTTCCTCGGGAAGGAGACACCCGGGCTTCCGGAGCGGCAGAAGCTTGACCTGATGAGAAAGGAGTTCCTGTTCTGGTATCCCTACGATTTCCGGTTCTCGGCAAAAGACCTGATCTCGAACCACCTGACCTTCCAGCTCTTCCACCACGTGGCAATTTTCCCCGAACCGTGCCTGCCGAGAGGCATGGTGGTCTTCGGGATGGGGCTCCTGAACGGTGCCAAGATGTCCTCGTCGAAGGGCAACGTCTTCCTCCTCGAAGATGCCGTCGATGAATTCGGTGCCGATACCGTGCGGATGTTCCTGGTGGGAAGCGCCGAGCCCTGGCAGGACTTCGATTGGAGAAACGAACTGGTCGCCTCAACGAGGAAGCAGATCGACCGGTTCATGACGACGGTGCTCGAGGGGCGGCCGGGACATGAACGGCAGGGAAGCCTCGACCACTGGCTGGAGAGCCGGCTCCAGGGGCATATCGCCAGGACCACGGAGGCCCTGGAACGGTTCCAGACCCGCCAGGCCCTCCAGGAGGCTTTCTTCGGGATCGAGTCGGATCTCAAATGGTATAGGCGCAGAATCCCCGCCGATTCGACCGGCAGCCCCTTCCTGGCCGATCTCTTCTCGGCGTGGGTGCGGCTGCTCTCCCCGGTCATTCCTTTTACCTGCGAGTTTCTCTGGAAGGAGCTTGGCGGTGAAGGGCTCGTATCCTATGCACCCTGGCCGGTTCCCGATTCGTCCGCAGTCGACAGCCGGGTTGAACTCGCCGAAGAACTCCTCGCCCGGACGGTGGAGGATATCGAGTCCATCCTGAAGATCATCCAGCTGGAACCTTCGGCAATCACCATTTACACGGCCCCTTCCTGGAAAAAACGGGTCTTTTCCGCGGTGGCAGCCGCCGAGAACAAGAACACGGTGATCAGGGAGATCATGAAAGATGCGGAGATGCGGACACGGGGGAAGGAGGCTACCGACGCCGTGCGTCAGTGCACCACGCTCATCCACCGCCTGCCGCCCCAGGTCGTCACCGAACTCTGCCGGGAGCTTCCCGATGAGGAGGCCATCTTTTCGGCTGCCGCCGGATTCCTCTCACGGGAGTTTTCAGTCCCGGTCTCTGTCCGTGATGCCGGCGAAAGCCCGCATGCCAAGGCGGCTCTCGCCCTCCCGTTCAAACCAGCAATCGTGATCGAGTAGGAAGAGTTAATCCTCCTTCTCGACCGTCTTGGCTTTTTTCACCCGCTCCTTGGTGGAGAATCCGGTGACACTATCGAGATACCGCCGGAATCTCCGGTTCGTATCGAGGATCACGTCGTCACTTGCAGCTGTATTCGATTCCGTATGCACGATCAGTGTCTTTCCGGTCTTCCCGGTCGATACATCGAGGAGTCTGAGGGCCCCGTAGCTGATCTGGTAGTGGTCGCCGACCTCACGCACTTCCACACCGAAGCACTCCCGCAGGGCATCGACCATTCGCGAACCCAGATCCTTCGTCAGTCCCCGCTTTACCGGATATTCTTGCATAATACTTTTTTACATTGAGAAGGTATGTTAAGCTAATGTCGCCGGATCCCAGTTCGGATATCAGGATCTTCTCGCGTCCGTTAAGCCACGAGGGCTCCTCGGTGCTCATGGGTTTCCCCGGGAGCGGTCTCGTGGGAAGTATCGCGCTCCAGTACATGGTCGATCAACTCGAATTCACCCAGATCGGCAGTATGAACAGCAAGTACTTCCCTCCCCTGGCCATGATGAACCGGGGAGTCATCAACGTCCCGGTCCGGTTCTACGAGAAGAACAATATTGCTGCCATTGTTGCCGACATTCCCATCCATCCCATGATCTGCTACGAAGTGGCAAATGGTATCATGGACTGGCTGATGCCCTACAAGGTGAAAGAAGTGGTCACCATCGCCGGCATCATCACCAACGAGCCCGAAAAGAGGGTCTTTGGTGTGGCGACCTCAGACGAGGCGCTGCCGAGGATCCAGGATGCCACCATCATCCTCCCCATCGGCAGCATCTCCGGGATTGCCAGCAGTATCCTGACAGAGTGTAAGATCAGGAACATCCACGCCTACGGGCTGCTCGGAGAGACCATCAATGCACCCGATCCCCGGGCCTCTGCGGCCGCAATCGAGGTCCTGAACAAGATGTATGATCTCAGCCTCGATGTCCAGCCGCTGCTCGAACAGGCTGAGGAGATCGAATCAACCATGCAGAAGCTCTCTGAACAGGTGCAGTCGGCCGAGACCATGCCGAAGAAAGAGCAACTCCCGATGTACGGGTGAGTACCATGAACTGCTATGCACTGACCAGTATTGCCCCCGAAATCATCCGGGAGCTCCAGCGGGGGAAGGCACGGACACTTGAGCTGCAGAGCACCCACAACGTAATCACCCTTGCCGGGCTTGAACCGGGATCGGCGGTCTTCATGACCTCTGAGAATCTCGAGGACCTGACCCCCGGCGACACCGGGATCATCGTCGAGCTGATCGCTATCAGCATCACCATGAAGCGGATGGTGGAGTTCACGCAGGGCCTCCACTACGAAGAGCGGGAGCGGATGTCGGCCCGGATCAAGGTCCGGTGCATCGGATCCTCAACGGTGAAAACCGTCTGCATGGAGACGCTGTTCCGGCCGGTATCGGTTGACGTGGTGAAATCTGCCTGCTACCACGCGCTCTGATACCCTCATTCCTTTTTCCCGGAGAACGGTGACCAGCCGTCCTGTTCCGATAATTAATATTGGGGAAACCCCCATAGTATGGGTTGCAAGGGCTTGTGGCTTAGCCAGGATAGAGCGCCGGGCTTCTAACCCGGATGTCGGGGGTTCGAATCCCTCCAGGCCCGTTTCTCCTCTCTGGTGTTGTATGAATCCTGAACGTCAGCTTCCGCTCTCGGCATTCGATCGGTCCGCAGGTCCGCTCTGCGGGGACCGGCCTGACGCCAACGGGTTCAGGGTGCTCTGTCACACCTGCCCGTTCTCGGAACGCCGCAGGACCTCTCTCTTCTGTACCAGGTTCCGGAAATCTATCGGTGCCCGGTCCAAGTACGGCCTTCCGACCTGGAGAACGACCCGTGACGTAATCAGGGAGAGGGACGGATACCGGTGCATGATCTGCGGATATGATGACGGCCTCCACGTGCACCACCGTGACCATGATCCGACCAACGACCATCCGCACAACCTGGTCACACTCTGCGGGTACTGCCACGCCAGGGTTCATTCAGAGGAACGGCGGGACGGCGGTGTGGAACGGGTGGATGCGGTGCTTTCCTTCTGCAGTGACCACTCCTGAGTTATCGCTCGTGTCGACGTCGGAGTCGTCGGATCCTGGAATCTTCCTGTCTGTTGTTGGAAATCAGCTCACCCATGGTTATTGCAGGGCCCGATGGAAAATCCGCAGGAACGGTGAATTCTCAATATTTTCCCAAAAAATGGATTTATTTCATGTATCCAAGAATTCTTCGCGGATGGTAACTCCCCATTCAACGACGTAGAACCCTTCACGGACGATCTGTTCCGGGTCGGTGACCGGTTCAGGGGCGGACACCAGCGGTTCTGCGAGGAACTTGATGCGGGTGACCGCATCAGGTTCGGGGGTGATGGAGAGCGGCATGTTCCGGTTCACCGCGTCGGTTTCCTGGGGATAGAAGACATAGTCGCTGTCGCCGGCGAGGTGACACGCCCAGTACTCGATGAATTCAGCGGTCTCCTTTTCATTAAACCCGTACTCTCCAAGCATGGACGCCATGTCCTGTTCCCGATAAGCTCCCCGGATGATGTAGCCCTCCTGCTTCTGCCATCCTGAATCATGGCCCAGGGCTTCGTAGAAGAGGAAATCGCCTGCCCCGTTGAGACTGCCGTTTCTTATCTCCGCGATCCACCCTATCCCGGGCCTGTATGGCGGGTCGGAGGCCGTGATGGCATACTCCGGGAAAAGGCGCACCCGGGCGGTGAGATCCCGGTCGCTGTACAGGTAGATGTTCGGTTTTGCATCAATGGTGTTTTTGGGGTCGAAGATAATTGGAATCCGTTCCAGCGTAACAGAAACGGTTTTTCCGGAGACCAAAAAAAACCTTGTCGAATAATCCCCGTATCCTGACAGGGTCACCCGAAGGTTGTGCAGACCGAAGGGGACCCCGGTGATGGTGACCGGTGTAGTCCCTCTGTCCACACCGTCAAGGAAAACCCTGGCTCCCGGTGGGGTGGAGGAGACCGAGACGCTTCCGGTCTTGACATAGGAGGGCAATTGTCCCGTCGGGACTGTGGTCGGTACGGTGGTGGGAATTGTAGTCGGAACAGTGATCGGAATTGTGGTCGATCCGGACTGGACCTTCAGCTTTACGTGAACTTCCTTATCGTTCGTGATGATGACCCAGGACGAATAATCCTCGTATCCTGACAGGGTCACCCGAAGGTTGTGCGAACCGATGGGGATCCCGGTGATGGTGACCGGTTGGTGGATGAATAAAAGGCCCGTGCTTGTATGGTTACTACCCCATATCCATCCATCATGAATTGTAAAGGGTTTTAGCTCTCCGGCTGTCGTCCCTTTATAAACGCCATCGAGGTAGACCTCTGCCCCTACGGGTGAAGAGGTCACCGAGAGCGTTCCCGTTCCGGCTCCCTGTGACCGGAGCTGGGAAATCAAATCGCTCTGGCTGATTGCGAGAACAGGTGAACAGAAAAGAGCAAGAATAAAGATGACGCCGATAAGACGCGGCCATATTTTCATGGTAATCCAATCCCGGGTTTCGTTTCACCAATTATATAAATTGGTTTGATGGAAGAAGTTGAGAAAATATTATGATGAGTTTTACGACGGCATAGGATTACGATTGAAAAAGTGCCGCTGGGGGGTTTCCTTTTTCATTCATGAACAATCGACCATGTGGAAATAAAAAGAATTGATTAATTTCATGTATCCCAGAATTCGTCCCGGATGATAACCCCCCATTCCACGATGGAGAACCCTTCACGGCCGATCTGTTCCGGGTTGGTGACTGGTTCAGGGGCCGATACCAGTGGTTCGGCGTAGAACCAGATGCGGTTAACCGCATCAGGTTCCGGGATGACAGAGAGCGGCATGGCCCGGTTCACTGCGTCGGTTTCCTGGGGATAGAGGACGTAGTCCCGGTCGCCGGCAAGGTGACACGCCCAGTACTCGATGAATTCATCGGTCTCCTTTTCATTAAACCCGTACTCTCCAAGCATGGACGCCATGTCCTGCTCCCGATAAGCTCCCCGGATGACGTAGCCCTCTTCCTTCTGCCACCCGGAAACGTGCCCATTGCCTTCGTAGAAGAGGAAATCGCCTGCCCCGTTGAGACTGCCGTTTCTTATCTCCGCTTTCCACCCTATCCCGGGCTTGTATGGCGGGTCGGAGACCGTGATGGCTTCTTCCGGGAAAAGGCGCACCCGGGCGGTGAGGTCCTGGTCACTGTACAGGTAGATGTTCGGTTTTGCAATGATGGCGTCGTCGAGGTGGTTAATTGGAATCCGTTCCAGCGTAACAGAAACGGTTTTTCCGGAGACCAAAAAAAACCTTGTCGAATAATCCTCGTATCCTGACAGGGTGACTTTGAGCAGGTGTAAACCGGTGGGGACCCCGGTGATGATGACCGGGGTGGTCCCTCTGTCCACGCCATCAAGAGAGACCCTTGCTCCCGTCGGGGTGGAGGAGACCGAGACGGTTCCGGTCTTGACAAAGAGGGGCAACTGTCCCGTCGGAACTGTGGTCGGGACGGTGGTTGGAGTCAGGGTCGGAACGGTGGTGGGAATCGTAGTCGGAACGGTGGTGGGAATCGTGGTCGATCCGGACTGGGCCTTCAGCCTTACATGAACCGTCTTATCGTTTGGGATTATGACCCAGGACGAATAATCCTCGTATCCCGACAGGGTCACCCGAAGGTTGTGCAGACCGAGGGGGATCCCGGTGATGGTGACCGGTTGGTAATCCCAAAAGTAATCCCAATAGAAAAAGTATTGCTCTCCGGATGTTGTCCCCTTATATACCCCATCGAGGTAGACCTCTGCCCCTACGGGTGAAGAGGTCACCGAGAGCGTTCCCGTTCCGGCTCCCTGTGACCGGAGTTGGGAAATCAGATCGCTCTGGCTGATTGCGAGAACCGGTGAACAGAAAAGAGCAAGAATAATGATGACGCCGATAAGACGCGGCCAGGTTTTCATGGTAATCCAACGGGGTGTTCATTGAAACAGTAATATAAATTGGTATGATGGAAGAAGTTGAGGTGCTTTATAGCGGGTGAAGGACCCTGAATGATACCTGCTGGAATGAGGACTGCGTGGAGTAAAAATTACACCGGATTACCAGGAACCTGTGGATTATTTTACAGAATTGATTGTTTTAAAAAAATATTTCATTCATCCCGAATCATGACACCCCATTCCACGACGGAGAACCCTTCACGGACGATCTGTTCCGGGTTGGTGACCGGTTCAGGGGCGGACACCAGCGGTTCTGCATAGAACCAGATGCGGCTGACATGGTCCGGCTCCGGGCTGATTAAGAGCGGCATGGCCCGGTTCACCGCGTCGGTTTCCTGGGGATAGAAGACATAGTCCGTATCCCCGGCCAGGTGAATCACCCAGTACTCGATGAAATCACCTGTTTCTTTTTCGTTAAACCCGTATTCTCCGAGCATGAACGCCATATCCCGCTCACGATCAGCCGCCCGGATGACATAGCCCTCTTCCTTCTGCCACCCGGAATCTGACACCAGGGCCTCGTAGAACAGGAAATCCCCCTTGCCATTCAGGCTGACGTTCCTGACCTCCGCCTGCCATCCCTCCCCGGGCTGATACGCCGGTTCGGAAACCGTGATGGCTTCTTCGGGTGCAAGCCGCACCCGGGCGGTGAGATCCCGGTCGCTGTACAGGTAGATGTTCGGCTTCCTGGAGGGGATGTCAATGGGGGGGTCGGGGATGATAGCACCCATGCCGGACGGATACCGCAGCGTTATGGAAACGGTGGCCGTCTGACCGGACCGGACCAAAACTCCTGTCGAATAATCCTCGTATCCGGATTTGGTCACCCTGAGGAAGTGAAAGCCGGCGGGGACCCCGGTGATGGTGACCGGTGTCGTCCCCCTGTCCACGCCGTCGAGATAGACCCTGGCTCCCGTCGGGATGGAGGAGACCGAGACGGTTCCGGTCTTGTCAGACAGGGGTACCTGACCCGCCGGAATTGTGATCGGGATAGTGGTCGGGACGGTGGTGGGAACCGTGGTCGGAACGGTCGTAGGAATACCCGTTGTGGGCACGAAGAATGACGGCAGAGCGATCGGAGTGAGCGTGGCAACAACGGACGTAGTTTCCCCTGCGGTCACGGTTACGATGGCAGTATAATCCTGGTACCCTGCCCTGGTCAGCTTTACCTGGTGCGATTTGACCGTATCACTGAACGGGTAGGTGACTTCCACCCTGTCGATAGTAAGTGGCACGGTGCCTGTCGTGCCCTTGAATTGTCCATTGAGATAGACTCTGGCACCGGGAGGATCTGACCAGACCGTTATGGATCCCTTTTCCCCCTGCCAGTACAGGGGTTGTGTCGGGATCGGCGTTGGCGGCTCCCAGAACCCCCCGGCCTGGTACGATGAAATCAGATCGGCAGCGCTGATTGCGAGCCCCGGTGAACATAGAAGAGCAAGAATAACGATAATGCCGATATATCGAGGCCTGAAGTTCATAGGCAATCAAACCCGGGTTTCGGTTAAACCGTAATATAAATTGGTATGATGGAAGAGGGTTAGAAAATATCGATCCCGATATGAAGGAAATTCGCCATGAGGGCTACGTGCCGTCTATGAGGACGGGGAAAAGAAGGTGAGAATGGAAGCGCGAGTGCTCCCTATCTGCCTGCACCCTTCGTGCACGGTGCCTCGCACGCCTTGTCAGGGCACCGCTTCTGCTCTGGTCTGGTCTCTTAACATATCGGGCAGGACGATGCCTTTTCCATGTTCATGTCCCACGTGCCATCATATTCGCAGGCGATGTTCTCGCCAAGATGTCCTCCAAAAAACACCTTGCAGAACTTGCCGTCGCTGTCGGTCGTATCACTTCCAAATGAGGGATAGTTGATATCCAGCGTAAAGGGATCGTAGGTGTAGAACTCCACCTTCTTGCCCGCCAGCGGGGTTCCGTCTTCCTTGAGCGTACCAAAGAGGCCGGTGCTGGTAATCCCTCCGCTACACTCCTTCCCGTCAAGAGTGACCTGACCTGCCGTTGGCGGCGTTAGCCCGGTGCCCACGAAAAATATCGAAACCCCCGTTCTCAGGTTCGGAGCCGGGTTCAGCACACCCTGCAGGCGCAGATCGCCGTTTGTATCGGCCATTCCCGAGGCGAAGATATCCGGGAGCCCTTCACCCGCAACCCAGTACTCCGTGTCGGGCGCAAGCCCGGACAGGTTGACGATATAGGACCAGTCCTGCGTGTCGATACTGATCGTACCGGCCGTTGCCCCCAGATACGTCACGTCAAACTCGTAGCTGATGTCATCGGGATAGTTGCCTGAAACCGTGCCGCCCACCTGGTTAACCGTGCTGGTAGAATCGATATAGATCCCGCCGCCGGTGCCATTCTCTGCGGTGTTGCCGGTGATCGAGCCCCCGTTCAGGGTGATCGTGGAATAGTAGTAACTGTAAATTCCTCCGCCATCATAGGTTGCCGAATTATTGGTGATGGAACTGCCGTTATTCATGATAACCGTTCCCTGGATGTTCACCAATCCGCCACCAATGTCCGCCATGTTCGCGGTAATGGAACTCCCGCTGTTCATGGTGAGGATGCCGCCGTCGTTGAACATACCGCCGCCGACTGGTGCCGTGTTGTCAGTGATCACGCTGCCTCCTTCCATGGTAACCGTCCCGCCCATGGTGTATATCCCGCCGCCACTCAACGATGCCGCATTATTCTGGATGGAGATCCAGGAGAGAGACAACGAGCCACCATCGTTGAAGATGCCGCCGCCATAGTGCGCATCGCCACCGGTAATGGTCATGCCGATGAGGGTCACCGTGGGCCCGGACGAAAGAAGGTGCGGTTTTGTGATGTTGATCACACCTCCCTCGACAACATTCTCCCCGGTCTCGCCATTGATGACGGTAGTACCGGGTCCGAATCCTATGATGGTCACCGATTTGTCAATAACGACGTTCTCGTAATAGGTTCCCTTCTTCAGGATGATGGTGTCACCATCTGACGCCGCGTCCACAGCAGCCTGGATGTTCTCGACTTCCCCTTCTCCGCCGGGCATTGTGGTAAGGGTGATGGGGGCAAGAACCTTCAGGCCCCCTGCCGGGACATCGACCAGTACGGTCTCTGGCTGGTATCCCTCTTTGACAAGCATCAGGTTCTGGACGCCGGCCGGAACATCCTTCACGAACCGGCTGGTCGTGCCATAGTCCGTGCCATTGATGAGGATGGTTGCTCCTGACGGGCTCGTGGCTACGTACAGGGTACCGGTGCCGCCCGGTATTCCTGCATCTCCGCTCTTCGTGAGCGTTATTGGGGCAAGGACCTTCAGGCCCCCTGCCGGGACATCGACCAGTACGGTCTCTGGCTGGTACCCCTCTTTGACAAGCGTCAGGTTCTGGACGCCGGCCGGGACATCCTTCACGAACCGGTCGGTCGTGCCGTAGTCAGTGCCATTGATGAGGATGGTTGCTCCTGAGGGTTTCGAGGCTACGTACAGGGTACCGGAACCGCCCGGTATTCCTGCATCTCCGCTCTTCGTGAGGGTGATGGGGGCAAGGACCTTCAGGCTCCCTGCCGGGACATCGACCAGTACGGTCTCTGGCTGGTACCCCTCTTTAACAAGCGTCAGGTTCTGGACGCCGGCCGGGACATCCTTCACGAACAAGTCGGTCGTGCCGTAGTCAGTGCCATTGATGAGGATGGTTGCTCCTGAGGGTTTCGAGGCTACGTACAGGGTACCTCCCGATGGAAGAGCCACACTTCCTGCGATAAGGACACCGAAAAGTATGACCAGAATAACGAGTCGGAATTTCATGATCTACCACCTTGATTTTGATCTCTCTGTTCAGATAATCCAGTTCTCCGCCGCCTCATAATATTTTATTTTAAAAGCAGTGAACCGATGACCTGGTATGTGATACCTTATTAAGGACCTGTATAAAAATGTTGCCGGAAACGTCTCCTTTCCTGGTCACCAGGAGAGAATCGGGGAGAAATATTATGCCCCCGGCCCGGCGTGCAGATGCCCGGCCGGTTGACACCAAGCCCAGCGTTATCGCGACACGCGTCATTTGTTTCATCCACATCAACTCCTTTTCGTTTCAACTATTCATGAGACGGGTGATGCGGATGGTGAATTATTGTGCCATTCACATTATTTTTTAATATGATCGAAGTGGATTTAAAAAAAAAGTGTTCAGGCCGCCTCGTCGGTGACGAGCATCACATCGGCGATGTTGTGCTGGCGGAGTGCCAGTTTCTTGGCCTTGAATATGTTCTTGCCTTCCTTTCCTATCGCGATTCCCCGGTCCTCGGGCCGGACCTCGACGTGAGCCACCGGGCCCTCATCGTTCTCATCGAACTCGATGGCGGTCACCTGGGCAGGGAGGAAACAGTTCTTCAGGAACTGCTCGGGGCTGGTCGAATACTCGACCACCTCGATCTT
>JAAEET010000079.1 GCA_013415565.1 Methanomicrobiales archaeon | reverse complement strand
GCCCATGGCAGCGAGCCGGGGCCCTGCTCTTTTTCTGCGTACGAGGGAAAACTTACCGGGCGGGAGGTGACGGTCTTTGTCGAGGAGCCGGAAACAGGATCAAATCTTCTCGGCCCGGCCTGCGGAAATGAGATCGTCGTCTACCAGGGGTCGGTCCTCGGCATCCCCGATAACGAGAAATGGAAGGAGGTGCGGGAGAAAGGTGTTGCCACCGGCATCACCTACCTCTCGGCCGTTGCAGCGCTGGCCGCGGCCCGGATTGAATCCGGGGCGCGGTGCGGTGAGGCAATCACCATCCAGGTGAAGATGGCAAAGCTTCCGAGCGACATCAATATCCGCATCGATGAGTATGCCATGCGGTTTATCACCGACAATAATAAAAAGGTAGATGTCCGCGGACCGGTATTCCTCACCGTCCGCTCTGAAATTGCCGGGTGATACCCGGGTTCCGGTTCATTTTTCCATTGCTTTATCCTGAACGTGTGGTTCCGGCCGGATAAGGATTTTTCCGATTTTCCCGCTGTATTTTGCCACGAACGCTCCGATGATGGAAGTGACGATCACCATGAAGGCGATCGCGCTGGAGACCATAGCCGACCCGTAGAGCGCTGCGATGGCGATGGAGAATTCCCCCCTCCCTATCGTATTCGCCCATATCTCAATGCCTGAATGCGAATTCCGGTGTATCAGCTTTCCGATGGCAATGCCTGACGCATACTTGGAGACCACGGCGAGGATGCTGATGGCAAGCAGGGCGGGGATGGAGATCCCTTCGGCAAACAGGTTCACCGTGATGCCGAAAAAGACAAAGAAGATCACCAGGAAGACATCTTTGAACGGCCGGGACTGCACTTCGAACGAGACCGGGTCGATGGTACCAAGGAAGGTCCCAAACGCAATGACCATGAATGATTCCGGTATCCCCAGGTACACCGACAGGGCCGAGATCCCCAGGACCACCGAGAAGGTGAGGAGTACCGGGAGTTCGTCATCGCGTTTAAGAACCCAGGTGATCTGGTCCTTTCCAAACCTGATGACCGCATAGAGGACAGCAAGCACGGTAAGGGTCTTGACCAGGATAGCCAGAGGATGGTTCATCTGAGGCCCGAGGAAGGCGAGGATGAGGATGACCACGATGTCCTCAAAGACCATCAGCCAGACGATGGTCTCCGATTCCCGCATCAGGAGTTTCCGGTTCTCGATCAGGGAACTGACGGCCATCGCCGTGGAGCTGATGAAGAACGCGGCCGCAACGATCAGGGCATCAACCAGCGGAAAACCGAGCGCATAAGCGGCAAGAAAGCCGATGACCACGTTGATATTCAGGTCGATGAGCCCGCTGGAGAGAATGGCTGACTGGTTCTTCCAGATCCGGTCCGGCTTTATCTCGAGGCCCAGGAAGAATAGGAGGAAGAGCAGACCGAGATGGGTGAGGAATGCCGATATCTCATCCCCTCCGACCAGGTTCAGGCCGCTCGTCCCGAGGACCAGGCCGGCAACGATGTAGAAGGGAATGGTCGGGAGAGCGTACCGTTTGGTGATCAGTGCCAGGAGCAGGCAGACGAGAAGCGCGAGGACGATTCCCTGCATCACGTCACCATGATGTCACGCTCGAACCGCCTGAGCTGATCTGATTCGCCGATTGCCACCAGCGTGTCTCCTTCGTGGAGTTCGAAATCTGCAGCAGGGTTGATAATATTCTTGTCCCCGCGGGATACGGCGATGATGGTCACACCGGTCTTGGCCCGGATCCGGAGGTCTTCCAGGCTCTTCCCGGCAATCGTTTTGCCGACCAGGTAGGTATGGATGGTGATCCTGAGGTCCGAGAGGGCGGAGAACGCGAATTCAACACTCTCGCGGTCAGCCTCCATGATTGCCCCGGTGAGGATGGAACCGAGCCGCCGGGCTTCAGGAGGTGACAGCTCAGCGACGCTCGGTGTCTGGCACCCGTGCTGGAGCGTGTACATCTGGATGTTGCCTGATTTGAGAAAAAATACGGCTATTGTGTCCTGTTTTTCTGTCTCAAGTTCATACTTGGTTCCTATTCCCGGGAGATTGATCGACCGGAGGGGCATACTGAGCGTTCGCGACGGGTGCTGAAATAGATTATTGTCTGATTCGGCCTGATTGCGGAGGAACCGGGAGAGGGCCTGCAATCCGCGGCTCCTGTCCGAACCTTTATTCTTTCCGCCGATAACAGATCGGGCATGGCTGCAAAGCGATCATTCTGGCTCGGGATCATCATCGGCTTCATCGTCATGGTGCTCCTCGGATCACTCCCGGTCCTCGGCCCGGTCATCGGGGGATTCATAGCCGGCATTATTGCACGAGGGGGCGTCTGGGGAGGGGCAACCGCCGGGTTCGTTGCCGGACTGTTCGGTGCAATCGTGATATCCTTCATTCTTATCATAGGAGGAAGTCTCCTCTTTGGCATTCCGGGGTTTCTCACGGCCCTTGGCGTATCATTCATCATCGTAATCGCCACCCTCTACTATGGCCTCCTCGGATTCGTGGGAGGTGCAATCGCCGGGGCAATCGTGAAATGACCGGCGCAGTGAAGCGGGCGTCATGAAAAGAGAGAAACCCCGAAGGAAAGGGGGAGTCTGTGAGGTTTCTCTTCACGATTGTCAGACTGCAGAGGGGGGGTGCGGTGGCCCTTTCACGTGCATCAGGGTCCACCCGCAGGCCTCTCCACTCCAAGCATCTGGAGAAACTGAATAAAAATACCCGCCGTGTGCCGTGAAAGTGTGATTGGACGCCGGAAAAAGATCAGAGAGGTGTGCTGACAAATATATGCAGATAACCATCGTCGCCGTTGGAAAAGTGAGGGAGCCGTTTGTTAAGGACGGCGTGAACACGTACCGTTCCCGGCTTGCACCCTGCCATACCCTGACCTTCATCGATCTTCCGGAAGAGCGGATTCCGGCCAATATCTCCC
>JAAEET010000078.1 GCA_013415565.1 Methanomicrobiales archaeon | reverse complement strand
CGAGCCGGCCACCGGGAATGGCAGAACAACGGGGGTTTTGGCTATCCGTCAGCAGTATGTCGGGATGGTAAAAAAGGGAAGGTTCCGGGATCAGGCTTTGCACCCTTCACCACGGTAGAGCGCCCACTCCTCGCAGCTGGTGCCCTTGGGGAAATTGCACATGCCGTACTCGGACCCATCGGGGTTCTTCATGATTTCGAGGGTCCCGCCGACCTGCTCGCAGTAGACGGAGGCGGGGTTGGGCATCCCGGCCATCGTTTCCGTGGCAGGCGGTGCGGTCGGTGCGGGCTGGCACCCTTCACCGCGGAAGAGCGCCCACTCCTCGCAGCTGGTCCCGTTGGGGAAATTGCACATTCCGTACTCCGACCCGTCAGGGTTCTTCATGATCTCGAGGGTTCCGCCGACCTGTTCACAGTAGACCGAGGCGGGGTTGGGGAGGCCGGCTGTCGGTTCCGGGGTGGGTGTTGCAGTCGGTGTGGGCGTCCCGACAGGAGCTACCGGCTGCTGGGTACAGCCGCAGACCAGAATACTGGCCAGCAGGATGAGGAAAATTCCGATAATAACAGGATTACATAGTCTCATGAGCAATCAGTGAATGGTGGGAGTGGAAAATATTAGAATTTTATTAAGACCCCCGGGAGATCTCCTGAATCGGTTCTTCGGTGAACCGTATTACGGCAGCCCGGAAAATCCGGACTACGTTGTCCTGAAGTTCACTCCGTACCGGATTGAGTACTTGTTTCAGGGGGATGGAAGTCTGGAAGAAGTAAGTACCAGGGCACCACCGGATATCCCGGAACTTCCGTTTCCTGCCGGTGTCAATCCGTATGGGGCCGGGAATGGTACACCTTCCGGTTCAACCACAACCCTGATGCCGGAGCACGATGAAGTCCCATCATGGACGATACCGAGAAGATCGTGGTGGAGATCTGCCGGAGGAAGCGGGACTCGGCGACCGGCAGCGAGGTCCAGCAATGGACGAGGCTTCCGAAAGATCGGCTGGTATCGACGCTCGAGGGCCACCGGGAAACCCTGTTCCATCTCGTCCCGGCGGCAGGAGACCCCCTGGGCTTCACCATCGAACTGGTATACGGCGAGGAGATGCGGGCAATCGTTGATAAATACGCCGATCTCCTCCACCACTGCAAGGAAGAGCCCTGATCGGTTCCATCGCTCATACCGGAGGTTTCTTTTACAGGCTGACGGTCACGGTCCGTGAAAACGGCACTTTTGGAGCGAAGAGGCGGAAATCGGGCGCGGCGAAACCATCGATTTTGAGCGTGATCTCCCCCTGGGTAACGACTTCGAACAGGGAACCGAGCAGGGCGGAATTCTCTACACTGACCGGGACGGTCACCTCGTTTGAACCGGGCCTGATGGTGATGCCGGTCTGTTCGCCGTGGGAGAGGAATACCCAAGCTCCCCTTTTCTGGTAGAAGACATCGAATGACAGGGTTTTCAGGGTGATTCCCACCGCGTTCGGGTTATAGACGTCCAGGGTCACATCGAGAACGAGTTCACGGAGGCCGACTGACACCGGTGAGACCGCCTTCACCGAGACATCCGGTTCTTTCAGGAGCATGCTGCATCCCGATACGATGACTGCAGCGGCAATGAAGAAGAATACCAGGACCCAGGACTCCGGCTGCATGCCACGTAGCTCATCGTGATCCCTCTTAACGGTCACGGAAATGACGGAAAACCACCGGGATTTTCCGGTAGGTGAAAGGGCTATACAGGAGGAACCCCCAGTGGTGTCTATGCCAGACCTTCCTGTCCGCGAACTGTCCCGGATGCTTGCATCCGCCTTCCGGCTGACGAAAAAGCCCCTTGCCGTGTATGGATCAGAGAAACCTCCTGGTGATGCCGTCCCGCTCCCGTCCGTCCACCGCTGCATTGCCGTGGCCATGATCCGGATGGCCGGGGATGAGGGTCCCCCGGCAGTCTATCTCGGCGCCGACGTGCGGCAGGGATGCTGCCCCGGGGGGCTCTCCCATACCGGGTACATCACCCGCCCGCCGGCGATCAGCTGGTTCGTCTCGACCGGCCGTCCCGGCATACCGGACGCTCCTGCCGAGTATCTCAAAGCGGGACCGGAACTGGTCGATGCCTGCTTCGATGCCATCGGCCCGATCACCCCGGCCGGACCGTACCTGGTGGTCCGCACCTGCGAATCGGTTCCCGATGACGAAACCGGTGTCCGGGCAATCTCCTGCTTCGGGACCGCCGAGCAGATCAGGAACATGGCAGCGCTCGTCCACTTCGACCGGGCCGAACCGTTCTTTCCGGTACTCGTCCCCTGGGGCCCGGCCTGCGGTACGCTGGTCAGCTACCCGGCCGGGATAGCGGCCGGCGCCCCCCGCGATTCGGCCTTCATGGGCCCGCAGGACCCGACCGTCAACCATGCGCTCCCCCCGGATCTGCTTGCCATCGGCCTCCCTGTCGCGGTGGCCCGGAGGATGGCGGAGAATATCGGCAGGTCGTTCATCAGCAGGAGATCGGGGGTCGCATTCCCGGACCGGGATGCCGGACCGGAGAGATGAGGCTATTTTCGGAGCCCTCTTCCCTCAACAGGGTTCCCCTGCCTGGTAGATGGCAATGATCTTCTCCGCGGTCTCGAGCGAGATGACATCGGCAATATGCTCGACGAGGAGAATCAGCGCATCGGGCGGGATACACCCAACGCTCTCCTCCCCGCTCATGATCAGGCCGGCCAGGTAGGCAAGTTCTTCGGGAGAAAGCCGCTTCACCCGATCGATGAAGTCCTGGTCATCGGCGGCAAAGTGGTTTGCCACCGGGGGGAGAATGGAGAAGAAGTCATGACCGGATGCCGGGCAGAGGGGATCGTCCAGCTCCGGCGCAAGCTTCTTCAGGATCGCGATATCGCGGGGGGAGAGGGTCCGTGCCATGGATAGGAGATAGGACCTTCCCGTAAAAAAATGATGATCTCCGATCGTTCAGGACGCGTCCGAAGTTCCGGACCCGGCTGAAAATTCTGGCAGTTCCATTTCCTTTTCGTGGAACTCCTTCAGCCGCCTGACTGCCGCCGCATAGGCATCATCGAGGGCCTTCCGGTTCTCCTCACGGTCTTCCCCCGACCGGCGAAGTGGTATGATTCATCCTCCG
>JAAEET010000077.1 GCA_013415565.1 Methanomicrobiales archaeon | reverse complement strand
TGCTCAGCGTGCCGATACGCGGTGATTGGTTGAAATACTCCATGAGTTTTGGTGTCATGGGTGGGGGGTCGATGGGAAGGGTGTTAAAGGTTTGCCGGAGGGGTCGTCAGGCCAGGGGTTTGTAAGGGGAATTCCTTTCCGCTCTCTTCTCCTCTTCATGAAGCGGGAGTATGACACCGACGGATTCCCGATTCCGGCGAGGATACCAACGAATCGGGGGGCTGCCGGGCGGGATCCTGTCATCGCAATATATTTTTGGTTTTCAACCGCTTCTTCTATCCGGATATGTGTATGGATCGCGGTGACCGTGGCCGTTTGGGGAGCGGGAAGTGTCCTGCGTGCAGGCCGGGGGTTGCTGCCCGGGAGGAGAGGAGATTCCCATGAGAACGCTGATTATTTATATGTCGGTTCATCACCAGAACACCCTCCGGGTGGCAACGGTAATGGCGGAAGAACTGGCGGCCGAGCTGGTGGCCGTGGACCAGGCCCCTTCCCCCCCGCTTGCGGACTATGACCTGATCGGATTCGGATCAGGGATATTTTTCGGCAACCACCACAAGACCCTGCTCGCGTTTGTCGAAGCACTACCGGCAGTCACGGGAAAACAGGCATTCATCTTCTCTACCAGCGGGGTGGGAAGAACCAGAGATCATGCGCTGCTCCGGAACGTGCTGGTGGAACGCGGATACTCCATCCTCGACGAATTTTCATGCAAGGGGTGGGACAGCTGGGGCCCCCTGAAACTTGTCGGGGGGATCAACAGGGGAAGACCGGATGCCGAAGACCTGGAAGCAGCGAGGGTATTTGCACGGGGGTTGAAAGCCAGGATTCAGGGCACGACGTAACGGATACTGAATTTTAAAGCTGTAGCATTCTCCGGGAGCAGCGGTACGGTTCGCTCGGCCGGGTACACATTTAATACAGGGGTCGTCCCATCAGGCTTTCGATGATGTCGATGATTGAAGAGGGTGTGATATTTGCGTTCGGGTATTGGACGGTGAAGCCCGGCAGGGAGGACGTGTTCCTCGAAAAATGGCAGAGTTTCGCCCAATGGACGCTGAATCACTTCAGAGGTGCACGCTGGGTGTACATGGTCCGCGATCAGGAGAAGAACAATGAATTTATGTCGTTCGGACCCTGGGATTCCCCTGAAAGCATTGCCGCCTGGCGGGAGTCTCCGAAATTTCATACTGCTGTTTCGGAGCTCAGGGAACTGTGTGATATGATTCAACCCGCCACGATGAGAGAAGTGACCCATATCAAGCGATGAGCAGAGCACCAGCTTTCACCGGTCGACCATCTCCTGGTACGTGCTCCCCGGAATGAAAGGTGAGGAATGGTTATAACCTTCACATTCTGCCCGGGAGGTGGCATTCCCCGGTCAGACAGAGGATTACTTCGAATACGAAACCTTTTCTTCATCTCCCTCCTTTTCAATTTTCATCGAAATATTGTGATGCCGTATGCACCGTGACGTCTGTATCGGATTTGTCATCCTGGTTATCGCAGGCTGCATGCTCTCCGGATGCCTGTCGCCGGAGGGTTCCTCCCGGGCCGAGAGCCCGCGGCCGGAATTGCTGACCGAGGAACTCCCTCCCTTTAACTTCGCGGGGCCGGAGGGGACGATCACCGGCTCTTCGACCGACGTGGTCAGGGAGATTGCCGGACGCCTTGGCATGGATGCGGAGATCGAGCTCGTTCCCTGGGACGAGGGCTACAACCGGACGCTTTCCACCCCTGGCACCGCTCTCTTCTCCACCGCCCGGACCGCGGAGCGGGAGAACCTCTTCCGGTGGGTGGGCCCGATCGGAACCTCCGATATCACCTTCTTTGGCCGGAGCGGCTCGGGAATCTCCCTCTCCAGCCTTGAAGAGGCGAAGAAGGCAGGGACCATTGCCGTTGTACGGGACGACGTCCGCCACCAGTACCTGGTGGCCCGGAACGTATCCACCATTGCCCTCTATCCTGACGACGAGTCCTGTGTCCGGGCGGTGATGTCGGGGGAGGCCCGGTTCTGGCTGGGGAGTACCGTGACGGCAAACCAGACAATTGTCAAGGCAGGATACCAGCCGGACGATCTTCGTCCCCTCTACCAGGTCCAGACGTCTGAACTCTACATCGCCTTCAACAACCAGACCTCCGCGGAGACGGTCGCTGCCTGGCAGGATGCCCTCGATGGCATGAAGCGGGACGGCACCTACCAGGCCATCCTGGCACAGTATGGTCTTTCCGGACCGCCTGCGGCCGGAACCCCGGCAGACTCAGGTGCACCGGCAATCGGCACCGGGGATGTTCCCACGGTGCTCATGGCGCTCGCGGACTCCCGGTTCTCGGCCATTGCCACGTCGCTCGAGGTCCTGGCCCTGACGAGCGAGGCGAAATCCGGAGACTGGGAGCAGATCCGGCCCCTGCTCGCCGGCCTTGAAGAACGTTATCCTTCGGCCCGGTTCTGGTACGCACGGCCCGACGGCTCGTACTATACCACCGTTGACAACCTCACCACCGGCAATCTCGCCAGCCGATCCTATTTCCCCGGGGTGCTGGCCGGGAACAGCTCGGTCGGCTCCGTGGTGGTCAGCCTCTCCACCGGCCGGACCACGGGAATCGTCGCCGTCCCGATCGTCGGTGAAGGGAACACGGTCACCGGGGTCCTCGGCTCCTCGGTCTACCTCGACTCGCTTGCATCAGATCTCAGGCGGGATCTCCCCCTCCCGGCAACCATGTACTTCGTTGCCTTTGACAGGGACGGTCTCACCGCGCTCCATTCCCGGCCGGAGCAGATCGGCCGGCAGGCGACCATGCTGGGAACACCCGAAGAGCTTGAGGCGGTCCGTACCATCATGGGAATGGACGAGGGGCAGGTCACGTTTGCTTCGGAAGGAGTCCACCAGACGATCATCTTCCGCACCTCCCCGCTTACCGGGTGGAAGTACGGGATCGGGGTTGAGGGGTAAAAAGGCAGAAGGCTGATTATCTATTTTTTCCATCTCGGTGAGTCTTTGGTCAGGTGCCGAAATCCATACGGTATATGATCCCGTTTATCCCCGAATGCACATCCTTCTGATTCAATCGTGATCACCAAAAGGACGGATGTCATGCAAGAAAAATACCTTCAAAATTATTGCCCTGATCAGCCGTTCTCCCCAC
>JAAEET010000076.1 GCA_013415565.1 Methanomicrobiales archaeon | reverse complement strand
CTCTACCAGGGGAGGGATGCCGGCAACACACTCCTGGATCAGGGTACGCATAAGAGAGATGTGGTTGGTGTTCCTTATTAGTAAACATGCCAGTCACCTGGATCCCGGGCAGGGGTTATTTCGGAAACGCGTATCTTGTCGGTTCCATACTCATCGATGCGGGTGTGCTCCCGTCTGCCGTCGAGCCCTACCGTAATGATATTGACATGATCGTCCTCACCCACTGCCATTTCGACCATACGGCGTATACGCGGGAGATTGCCCACCTCTGTTCGGCTCCGGTCGCCATCCACCCGCTCGACGCTCCCGGGCTCACCCAGGATGGCCCCAGTCTCTCCCTGCATTTCGGATCGAGGCCCCCCGGCACTTCCCCGGACCGTCTGCTCCTGGACGGTGACCGGATCGGACCCCTCACGGTCTTCCATACGCCCGGGCATACACCCGGAAGCATCTGTCTCTATCTCGAGGAGGAGCGTGCGCTGGTTTCCGGGGATACCGTATTCACCGATGGTGGTTTCGGACGGTATGATTTCCCCGGAGGCGACCGGGCCGCACTCACCCGGTCGATAGGACGTCTCGCATCCCTTGATGTGGAAGGTCTCTATCCCGGCCATGGTGGCCCCGTTTATCACGGCGGCAGGCGGCATATCGAAGCTGCTTTGCAGCTCCTGCGGGCAGGATATGGATAGAGGAACCTATTGCCTGATCCTCCGGAACCGGGGGTGCAGGCTGTATGTCGGGGCCCTCGGCACCCTCAGCTTCCCCCGAGGATGGTACGTATATGTCGGATCAGCCCAGGGCGCTGCAGGGTTCTCCCGGGTAACACGGCATATCCGCATTGCAGCGGAAGGAACCGGTTCGCCGCGGTGGCATATCGATTACCTTCTCTGTCATCCGGGGTTCTCGCTCGTGGCCGTGGTCTGTGCCGAAACCATGGATCGGGAGAGTGAATGCAACCTCGCCCGTCTCATGGAGGGAATCCCGGTCGCGGGTTTCGGGTGCAGTGATTGCACGTGTGGTTCGCATCTTTTCTATTTCGCGTCAAATCCGGAAAAAGCCATAATTTCAACTTTTTCATCTCTGGACCTCTCTGCATCTATCAAAACTATCAATAAGTCACAGGGTGAACACACGGGTATGACGGTGCTAGGTATCTCGGGGAGCACACGTAAGGATGGGAACACCTCGTTTCTGGTAAAAGCCGTCCTGGAACGATGTGAAAGGGCAGGAATCGAGACCGAATTCATCTCTCTTGCCGGAAAGAAGATCAATCCCTGCCTGGGATGCGAGAAGTGCAAGGAGCTTGACTGGTGCGTTATCCAGAACGATGACTGGGGGGCTATTATGGAGAGGGTAATGGATGCCGAGGTGCTGGTAATCGGATCCCCGACCTATTACTACGATGTCTGCGGGCATATCAAAAACTTCATCGATCGGAGTTACTCCCTCTACCATCAGCGGAAACTGGCCGGTAGAAAGGCGGTTGCGGTTGCGGTCTGCGCCAACAAGGGAGGTGCCCGGACTATCGAGACGCTCGAAGGGTTCCTCAACAGCCACGAATTTTCCTATCTCGGCTGGGTCCGGGGGAAAGGATATCTCGAGGGAGATGTGGTACATGATGCCCGGGCCCTGAAGAAGGCCCAGGAAGTCGGCGATAAAATCGTCAAACTGCTCAAGCCGCAGGACTGAACCGATTCCCTGCCAACTTTCTTTTCAGCTATTCCGACCGCCTGACCCGACACCGCCATGCCGGTATTCGGGGAAATCGTATCCCGCTTTCCCGGGCCGGGTCATCTGAATGAGCGATGGCCTGTCAGATGAGATGGTAGAGTGTATCCCTCTGCCGGAGCGGTCTCCCGATATCTGCGGCGAGCCGCTCCATTTCTGCGGGATCGAGGTAATCGGTGTCCCGCGCCCCGGCACCCTTGGAGATGCTCTCCTCAAACATCGTACCCCCGAGGTCATCGGCACCGGCAAGCAGACCGAGCTGGGCCATCTTGACTCCGGTTTTTACCCACGAGACCTGGATATGATCGATGGTGTCGAGGAAGAGGCGGGAGACGGCGGTCATCAGCAGATCCTCTCTTCCGGTCGCTCCGGCACGCGCGATCCCCTTCCGGAACAGAGGGGTATTCATATGGATGAAAGATAGGGGGACAAATTCGGTGAATCCCCCGGTCTCGTCCTGGATGGTACGGAGGATGGAAAGGTGGCGGACCCGGTCCTGCACAGTCTCGCAGTGGCCGTACATGATCGTCGCCGTGCTCCTGATCCCGAGCCGATGCGCCTCCCTGATGATCCGGACCCACTCATCGGTGGAGATTTTGCCCGGGCAGATGACCTGCCGGACTTCATCGACCAGGATCTCGGCCGCCGTTCCGCAAAGGGACCCGAGGCCGGCGTCCTTCATCATCCGGAGCACCTCGAGAGTTGTGATACCGCTCTTCCGTGCGGCATAGGCCACCTCCATAGGATTGCTGGCATGGATGTGGATGCCCGGGGCACCTTCCCTGATAGCGGTAAATATCTCGACGTAGGATTCTGCATTGAAATCGGGATGGAGCCCGCTTACCGTGCAGATTTCGGTCACTTTCCGGCGTTTTGCAAGGGCGGCTTTCTCCCGGATCACGTCCGGATCATGGTAGTATCCTCCCTCATCACCCAATTTTCTCGAGAACCCACAGAATCCGCAGGTATTGACACAGTAGTTGGTCACATTGATATTCTGGTTCCGGACGTAGGTAACCTGGTTTCCGATCACCGCCTCCCGCAGTTCATCCGCTGCGCGGGCGATATCCCAGACCAGGCGGTCGCTGACCATAAAGAGCCTGAGAGCATCCTCCTCGCTCAGACGGTTCCCGGATACTGCTGCATCGAGGATGCCTCCGAGTTCCCCGTTCTCGCGATCCCGGGGGGCGTCTGTGCTACCGTGTGACATGGTGGTACTGGAAGGGTGGTGCCGTATCATCTTAAAGCATACGACCGTGTCATTTAATGCCGCCAGAACCGTACCCGGAACTGAAGAACCATGCAGGAACAGATGATACCCCTCCGCAACAGTGCAGGTTCGGGCTATGTGGTCCCGCTCGGTCAGGTCAGCCTCGTCTTTGTGATCGCCGCACACGGCATGGTGGGTTGCGGGGCCTTTGATGTTCAG
>JAAEET010000003.1 GCA_013415565.1 Methanomicrobiales archaeon | reverse complement strand
GCCCTTGAGGGAGACGATTACTGGCTGCCGGTTCAGCACCTGATCCAAAATATCCAACGGCCGCTTTGTCATACGTATTCCCAGTTTTCCATCACTTTGGAGTAATATATGTGCGCGGGAAGGATACTTAAACCTTGGCGAGTGGTCCCGGGATCAGCTCGCGTGGCCAGGCTTCCGTCTGCACGTGATCAGATATGCCACGCTGCCTGAAATGCTTTTTCATCACCGGGCGACTACAAATATACAGAAAATGGCCAAGATTACCGGGAAGAAGAGGCATAGTATCAGGAAGTCGCAGATCGCTCCCCTCTATGCGGCTCTCGAGGCCGAGATCGGGGGGTCGGCATCGCTCTTCCGGAGCGAACGGGTGGAGCTGCTCGAGACCACCGCCGGAATCGTGCTGTATTTGATCGACAGGAAACCCCAGCTCATGGAACGGGACGGATGGGTGTTCCCCACGCTGAAAGGGCTCCTTGAACACCCCTTTCCTGAACGTCGGGTCGTTGTTGACGCCGGGGCTGTGCCGTTCGTCGTGAATGGTGCCGATATCATGCGGCCCGGCATCGTCACGGTATCCGATGACATCCGGGCCGGGAAACCGGTCCAGGTGGTTGAGGAGCGCCATGGAAAGCCCCTTGCTGTCGGAATTGCCCTTTCCGACGCCGGTGAAATCCGTTTGAAGACATCGGGCAAGGTTATCAAGACCATCCATGTTATCGGGGATGATCTCTGGAACCTGGAGTTCTGACCGTCAGGGAGGGGCTGTATGGGGTTCCCTGTGGAATCCGGCCCGATTTAAAAAGAGATACTATTAAATAAAGATCAATAGACAATTTTGCTATGGTAAAATTTCTCGATTCGCTCCTGGGCAAGTCAACTCCCTCCACTGAGGATGACTACATGGACCTCGATCTCGAGGCCTTCGAGGAGGCCGAGGCCGGGGCTCCGGCAATGTTCGTGAAGATTGCCGCCATCGGAGATATCAAGGAAAGCCCGCGGATCAAGGATGAGATCTATAACGGCAACATCGTGATCGTGGATATCTCACGCCTTAAGATGGACAAGGTTATGTATGAACGGGTGCTGAAGGACATGAAGGAAGTAGCCAAGGATGTCAACGGGGACATTATCGGACTCGGTGACCAGCGGTATGTCGTCATCACTCCGAACTCGGTGAAGATCTCACGGGATAAAATCGGCGGGGTCGAATAGGTGCGGGCGTTAGTTCCCGGACCATGCCCCGTCTGCAATACCGAGATTGAATACCTGTACCATACCGAAGATATCCCTTATTTTTCCGAGCTCCTGATCATTTCCGCTCTCTGTGGAACCTGCGGGTGGCGGTTCATCGACACCCAGCTTCTGAAGAATGCCGAGCCGTCCCGGTGGGAACTGCCCATCAGTTCGCCCGATGACATGAATATCCGGGTGATCAGGAGTATGACCGGCGTGATCTCCATCCCTGAGCTCGGGGTCCGGATCGACCCGGGTCCCGCATGTGAAGGTTTTGTCTCGAACGTGGAGGGGGTCCTGAACAGAGTGGAGTCTGTGCTCGACAATCTCTGTTCCTGGGCCGATTCAGATGAGGAACGCGACCGGGTCTGCCTCCTGAAAGACCGGATGCAGGAGGTCAGGGAGGGGCGACTCCCCGTGACCCTGGTCATCGAAGATCTTTCAGGGAACAGTGCGATCATTGCCGACCATGCACGGTTCTGCCGGATCGAGACCCTGACCGAAGAATAAGTGCGCCCGGTTATTTTCAGGAGAACGAAGACCCTCGGAGCCGGATACCCGGCTCACGGGTGATGCTTCCAACCACCGCAGCCTCCGGAACCTCCTTGATGATGGCCGGCAGGCTCCCTTCGGGGGCGATAAAGGCATATCCCATTCCCATGTTGAACGTCCGGTACATCTCGTCGGGATCAACATTGCCGTTCTCCTGGATCCACCGGAATATTTCCGGGATATGCAATGGTGAGTCGAAGGAGAAACCAAGCGCCGTGAGGCGGGAAAAGTTGAGCAGCCCGCCGCCGGTGACATGGCACATGCCGGAGACTGCCGTTGTTCTGCAGACCCGGAGGGCCTCCGCATAGATCCTGGTTGGTACCAGGAGCTCCTGCCCGAGCGTCCTTCCGCTGGACAGCCGTTCATCCCATGCATCATGGGCGTCCACGACTTTCCGGGCAAGCGTGAGTCCGTTGCTGTGGATGCCGGAAGAGGGCACTCCGATAATCAGATCGCCGGGACGGATCGCCTCTCCGCTGATTATCCGGTTCTTCTCCTGGATCCCGAGACAGGTACCGGCCAGATCGAGGCCGGTTACCATCCCCTTCAGGGTTGCGGTTTCACCACCGACAATGTCGATATTCGCCTGGCGGGCTCCTTCGTTAAGTCCTATACCAATCTGGGCCATCTTCGCGATCGGGATCTCATCGGCTGCAATGTAATCCACGAACGCAACCGGCTCCATGTTCATGACATAGAGGTCGTTCACATTCATGGCAATGCAGTCTATGCCGATGGTGCTCCAGTCCCGCACCCGGTCGGCAACCAGCATCTTGGTCCCCACCCCGTCGACGGTGAGCGCCAGGGCATGGGTTCCGCAGTCGATCAGCCCGGCATAGTGCCCGACATTTCCCATCATGGTGAACGTTCCGGTCCGGCGGAATGTAAGCGCCCGGATCAGGGCCGAGATTCCTTCCGCCTCCCGGGAGATATCCACACCCGATTCCCGGTATGAGAACGATTCAGGCATCGTCTTCCTCAGAGAGCCTGAATTCATCATGGAGGATCCGGACCGCCTTCGGTCCGTCCTCCTGTTTGACTACGAAGGAAATGTTCACTTCCGAGGACCCCTGCGAGATCATCATCACATTGACCCCGCCATTCCCGAGTGCGGTGAAGATCCGGCCACCCGTCCCTTTGGCACCGGCCATGCCAACCCCGACCACGGCGACCGCACAGACATCCCGGTTGGCGGTGGCCTCACGGATCAGGCCCTGGGCGGCCAGTCCTCCCAGCGAATCGACTGCGATTCCGGCCTGGCTTTCATCGACGATGAGGGAGATATTTGCCTCGGAGGAACCCTGCGAAATCATCATCACATTGACCTCCTTGCCCGCAAGTGCCGAGAAGATGGCTTTTGCCACTCCCGGCCGCCCGATCATCTGGGCACCGCAGATATTAATCAGGGCCACTTTATCGATGTAGGTGAGTGCCTTCACCACCCTGCTGTCCCGCTTCTCATGCCTGACGATGCTGGTGCCGGGATGTGAGGGGTTGAAAGTATTTTTTACCCGGACCAGGATGTTCTTCTTCATTGCGGGCTCGATGGAACGGGGGTGCATCACTTTCGCACCGAAATAGGAGAGCTCCATGACCTCGAGATACGAGATGGTCGTGAGCACCCGGGCATCCGGGATCAGGCGCGGATCCGAGGTCATGATACCGTCAACATCCGTCCAGATCCAGATCTCATCGGCGTCGATCCCTGCTCCGATGATTGCTGCCGAATAATCTGAGCCGCTCCGTCCGAGCGTTGTCACAATCCCTCTTTCGGTACAGCCCATGAAGCCCATTATAACCGGTACCATCTCGGTAAGCAGCGGCTGCACCCGGCTGCGGATACGTCCTTCGCTCTCCGGGAGTGCCATGGCCTCACCATGCTGGGGCGTGGTCAGGATGCCTGCTTCGCATCCGTCCATGACCATGGACGGGATTGCCCGCTGCCTGATGGCCGCAGAAATCACGAGGGAGTTCAGCCGTTCTCCATAAGTGATGATGTAATCGAGCGACCGCGGCGTGAGCTCCCGGAGGTTGTGGACTGCATTCAGGACGTTCTCCAGATTGCAGAGCCGTTCCTCTATCTGGTCCCCGACCTCAGCGGCACAATCTGCTGCCACTTCCGAGAGGACTTTCATGTGACGGAGACGCAGTGAGCTGATGAACGGCCCGATGGTGGCCGAGCTCCTGCTGTCGGCAATCTCCTGTGCGATGGCAATCAGCTGGTCGGTCACCCCCCGCTGGGCTGAAACGACGACAGCCAGCTCGTGTCCTGCCCTGTGATACTCCTCGATGATATCCACCGTTCTGCTGAGGCTTTCGGCATCAGCAACCGAAGTTCCGCCAAATTTCATCAAAAATCTCATTCGGGCTCACGTTTTCCTTTGTAATGGGTTCTGTATCTTTATGTACCTATACGACCCACGTTATAATAAGATGCGTTCTGATGATGTCCAGACGGCACATGTCCTCGTGATCGGGAGCGGCGGGGCAGGCGTCCGTGCAGCGATTGAAGCGTCAGAATACGGAGAGACCCTCCTGGTCTCAAAGACGCTGGCAGGCAAGGGTGGCTGTACCACCATGGCAGAGGGGGGCTATAATGCAGTCCTCCGGGAACAGGACTCCTGCGAGATTCACTTCGAAGACACGATGAAAGGGGGTGCCTGGCTCAACGATCCCGCGCTGGTCAGGATCCTCGTCGACGAGGCTCCGGAACGTGTTCGTGATCTCCTCCGGTGGGGAGCTGTGTTTGATGTCACGGACAGCTGCGAAGTTGCACAACGGCCGTTCGGGGGGCAGCGATTCCCGCGAACCTGCTATGCCGGCGACCGGACCGGGCATGAAATGATGATGACCCTCATCGATCGCCTCCACTCCACCGATGTCAGGGTGGTCAACGAGGTTGCCGTTGTGTCACTGCTGAAAGACGATGACCGGGTGAACGGGGCGGTCGGGATTGACCGGAACGGCGACCTCTCCGTCTTCCTCGCAGACAGCACCGTGCTGGCCACCGGGGGTGGAACGAAAATCTACGATATATCCACCAATTCATCGAGCGGAACCGGGGACGGCTATGCCCTCGGGTATCAGGCCGGGGCGGAACTCGTCGATATGGAGCAAGTCCAGTTCCACCCAACGGGAGCGGTCTTCCCCTATGATGCACGGGGACGCCTGGTAACCGAGGCGGTACGGGGTGAAGGCGGCGTACTGAAGAATGCTGCTGGTGAACGCTTCATGGAGCGCTATGATCCCGAACGGATGGAGCTTTCGACCAGGGACGTGGTAGCCCGTGCCATAGCGACCGAGATTCTCGAGGGCCGGGGGACCAGGAACGGAGGTGTTTTCCTCGATGTCACGCACCTTCCCCGGACCCAGATCGAGACCCGCCTTCCGGTGATGCTCGAGCAGTTCCTCCAGTTCGGAGTGGATATCAGGGAGGAGGCGATGGAGGTCGCCCCGACTGCCCACCACATCATGGGCGGTCTCAGGATCACCGCACACGGTGAGACCACCGTCCCGGGCCTCTACGCCTGCGGGGAGGTGGCCGGCGGTGTCCACGGAGCCAACCGTCTTGGTGGAAACGCTCTCGCCGACACCCAGGTATTCGGAAAACGGGCGGGAGAATCGGCAGGGAAAGCAGGGAAGAGAACAAACATAGCGGATCCCGGCCAGGTCGAAGCGATCAGGAAATGGTTCGATACGTTTGCTGAAGGGGACGTATCCCCCGCGACCGTGGTCCGCTCGCTCCAGACCGCGATGTGGGAAGGTGCCGGAATCTTCAGGAATGCCGCCGATCTCGAAAAGACCCTCGGCATCATCGATCACCTCGGGACACTCCGGATGAAGGCAGCAACACCAATGAACTTTGTGGAATGCTGTATTGCCCGGCACATGCTCGTCCACGCATCCCTGGTTGTCCGGGGTGCACTGCTCCGCAAGGAATCACGGGGTGCCCATGTCCGCAGGGATATCACCCAGGCATGGGACGGCCAGACCTCCCCGTACGGCCATACCTATCAGTCGCTCACCCGGCAGGGTATCGAAATGGGGGTGAAGCCATGAAAGATCTCCCGGTCAGGGTCTTCCGGTTCAACCCCGGGATAGATGAGCAGCCCCACTACCAGCATTACCTGGTCAGGGTCCGCGAAGGAGCACGGGTGCTTCATGTCCTGCATGCCGTCCATGACGAGCATGACCCCACCCTCTCGTATCGCTACTGCTGCGGATCCGGCCAGTGCGGCAGCTGTGCGGTCAGGGTCAATGGTGAACCGGTCCTTGCCTGTACGGAAGAGGCACGGGAAGGGATGACCATCGATCCTCTCGATCTCCCGGTCAGGAAGGACCTCATAGTGGACATGGAGCCGTACCTGGCGGCCATCTCCTCCCTTGAACCGGGCGGAGAGTTCCGGATGCCCACCCTCGAAGAGGTCGAGGCCATCAAACCGCTCAGGAGCTGCATCGAATGCCTGGCCTGTGTCTCGGCCTGCCCGGCCCTCAAGGTCATCGAGTTTGCCGGCCCCACGGCCATGCGCGAGGATATGCGCCTCTCCCTCGACCCCCGTGACAGCCGTGACCGTGTTACCGAGGCCGTTTCCGATGGGCTCTTCACCTGCACCTCCTGCCAGGCCTGCTGGAAAGTCTGCCCGAAAGACATCGAGATTCCCGGAAAGGCCATCGAAAAGCTGCGCGCACTCGCCAACAGGAAAGGCCTCACACTTCCCCGGCACCAGTCGGTGGAGAAACTGGTCAGGGAGACCGGGAGGAGTGTCGACCGGACCGAGACGACATTCCTTGAGCAGATTCCCGAAGTCCTCGAACCCTATGGCGAGGTGAAGGGCACCGTGGGATTCTTCGTCGGCTGTATGTACAACATGCGCCTCCCGCAGACGGCTCTCGACGCTATGGAGGTCCTCCGCCGGAACGGCATCCGGGTGGTAATCCCGAAGGAACAGGTCTGCTGCGGTTCTCCGCTGATCCGGACCGGCCAGATCGAATTCCTGCAGACCCTCCAGCGGCGCAATATCGAGGCCTTTGTCCACCGGGGAATCGATACCGTGGTTACCATGTGTGCCGGCTGCGGGTCAACTCTCAAGAACGATTACGACTGCCCCTTCAGGGTGATGGATATCAACGAGATCCTCCTCCGGTACGAGATTGAACCTCCGGCACGCCTCACGGTAAAGGCCACCTACCACGATCCCTGCCATCTGCTGAGGGGGCAGGGGATCCGGACCCAGCCCCGGGAACTTCTCAGCAGGGTTGTCGACCTTGTGGAGATGCCTTCCGTCTGCTGCGGATCCGGCGGGGGTGTGCGTTCCGGGGTCCCTGAGGAGGCTGCGGCGCTTGGCGAGAACCGGCGCAAGGAGATCGAGAAGACAGGGGCCGATATCGTCATCAGCTCCTGCCCGTTCTGTGAATACCATATTCAGGAGCACACCGACCGGCCGGTGAAGAACATCACCACGGTTCTTCTCGAGGGATACCGGGAAAAAGACCGGAAGATGGCCCCGAAAGACTGGGCCTGACATCTTTTTTATCCAAGCCCGAGGAGGGTAAGGAGAATGCAGACGCTGACGGGGATGAGGAGATTATCATCGAGTGGGGAGAAGAGCTCCACCATGCCGGCGACAAAGACGGCAAGCACCGCCTCGATGGCGGGGAGAAAGGGCAGGAGGGCGAGGAAACAGAGGGCCATGCCGGCCAGTGTCCCTTCAATCGTCTTTCCATTGAGGATTTTTATCCGTCCGAAATAGTAGCCGATGATGGTCGCCGTCCCGTCCAGTACAGCCAGGGCGATGATGGCCGGGACAACGATCGCCTGTTCAAAGAATACGACGCAGAACAGGGAGCTCACCGCAAAGGTGAGCGCACCCCGTCCTGGCAGGGCTTCCCGCCGTTCCAGCGAATCGACCAGTCCGGAGATGACCGGAATGCGGTATCCCCGGAGGATGGCATCGGTAAAGAGAATACCGATAAAAGTGCCCAGCATCAGTACCGAGAGCGAGATCCGGATCGGTGTAGCGAAAATGAGGGCGGCGATGCCCAGCCCGAAGAGCATGTGGACGCTTTTCCGGTAGAACTCACGCATCGGGTGATTGTTTGGCGGCCGGGAGTATAATGCAACCGGATGTGACTGCATCGCCGGTTCAGTTAATACTTCTGCCGCCGAATGGTGATCGGAGAGAACAGAATGGATATGGAGGACTGCTTCCCGGAGATTCCTCTACCGGCCGCCGCCGGCAGCAGAGACTGGGTGGAAGCCGGGAGTGTCCGTATACCCCGCGTGACCGGCGAGTTCTGGACGTCCCGGCAGCGGAAAGCTTCGCCGATTCACGAAATCTCCTACCGTGCCTGCTTCAAGCCGCAGCTGCCCCGGTTTTTCATCTCCGGGATGACCCGGGAGGGTGACTGTGTCTACGATCCTTTTTCCGGCAGGGGTACCACCGTCCTTGAAGCAGGTCTCCTCGCAAGAAAAGTGATCGCCAATGATACAAACCCCCTTTCACGAATCCTGACCCGCCCCCGGTTCTTTCCACCTGATGAATCTGAGGTGAGGGAGCGGCTTTTCGCAATTCCCCTGATTCCCGGTGCGAAAGCCGAAATCGATCTTTCCATGTTCTACCACCGGGACACCGAGGCCGAGATCATCTCGCTCCGATCGTATCTCATTGACCGGGAGGAGTCGGGGGATGAGGACGCCCTTGATGCCTGGATCCGCATGGTGGCGACCAACCGGCTGACCGGTCATTCCAGCGGTTTCTTCTCGGTGTATACCCTCCCCCCGAACCAGGCCGTCTCGCCCGGCCGGCAGGAGCTGATAAACCAGAGGAGAAACCAGGTGCCGCCATACCGCGATGTCCGGGAGCTCATTCTGCGGAAAACCCGTTCGCTGGTGAGGGGACTTGGCCCGCATGAGAAAGACCTCCTGAAAAAGGCAGGCGAGGCGGGCCTGTTTCTGACCGGTGATTCCCGGAGCACCCCGGCCATATCCGGAGAATCTGTGCGACTCACCGTGACCTCCCCACCCTTCCTCGATACCGTACAATATGCACAGGACAACTGGCTCCGGTGCTGGTTCAATGGCATTGATGCACCGGGGATAGAGCAGAACCTGACCGTCACCCGATCTCTCGGAGAATGGTGCGGGGTCATGGGAGGGACGTTCCGTGAGCTGTGCCGGATTACCTGTCCCGGAGGATATGTTGCCTTTGAAGTAGGAGAAGTCCGGAAAGGACGGATCAGGCTCGATGAACATGTCGTTCCTCTCGGTGCGGCGGCAGGATTCCGCCCTCTTGCGATCATGGTGAACCAGCAGACATTCACCAAGACGTCCCGCATCTGGGGTATCGGAAACAACGATTCAGGTACCAATACCAACCGGATCGTCCTGTTCAGAAAAGAAGAGTGATCGCGGTCAGTGCATCAGGTACTCGTACGCGGACAATGCCGCTTTTGCCCCCTCTCCTGCAGCGGTGATGATCTGTTTGGTCCGGATATTGGTTACATCCCCGGCCGCAAAAATACCCGGAACACTGGTATGGCAGTTGATATCGACCTCGATCTCTTTCAGATCGTTCATGTCGACCAGCCCCTCAACGAAGGCCGTATTCGGGATCCACCCGATTTCGAGGAATATCCCGTCGACTGCGATCTCCGTCTCCTTCCCGCTGTCTCGGTCCCTGATGGTGATGGCGGAGAGCATGTCCTTTCCCTGGAGGGCGGAGATGATGGCGTTGGTGTGGGTGGTGATATTCTTCTTCTGCTCGTAGAGCCTGACATAAGTCTCGTCTGCCTTGATCCTGCTCCTCACGATGAGGTGCACCTCTTTGGCAATCCCGCTCATCTCGATCGAGGTCTGGAGTGCGGAGTTCCCGCCGCCGACAATCGCCACCACCTTGTCCCTGAACAGCGGGCCGTCGCAGGTCGAGCATACCGAAAGCCCGCGCCCCCAGTACCGGTCCTCGCCCTCGATGCCCAGGGTTCGCGGGTGTTTCCCCTGGGCAAGGATTACCGCCCGGGCCCGGTATGCTGCACCGGTCGCGGTGTTGACCATGAACTCGTTGCCGCTCCGGTCGAGAATCAGGGCCTTGTCGACCTCGAGCCTGATATTCTGGGATCGGACCTGATCCTCGAACTTCCTCATAAGGTCGTCACCCGTGATTTTCGCAAAGCCCATGTAATTCTCGATCGACCATGACTCAACAGCCTGGCCACCGATATTCTCGCTGATGATCAGGGTCTTCAGGAGTTTCCGGGCACAGTAGACCCCTGCGGTGAGACCTGCCGGTCCCGCCCCGATGATCAGCACGTCATAGACCTCTCCGCCCTTCTCTTCGCCGAAGAGCTCGTTCAGCCTCTGGGCGTCGAAGCCGACGATCACCTCATCATCCACGGTGATGACCGGTACTCCGTACTGGCCGGAGATCTCGACCATCTTCTTTGCCTGTTCCCTATCTGTTCCCACATCGATTGAGGTGTAGGGAACCCCCTGCCGATCGAGGAAGGCCTTGACCATCCGGCAGTACGGGCAGTTCTGCGTGGAATATACCGTGACCCTGGGCATGCATCCCTGAACTACAACGGAATTTGTAATAAAAGTGATGGGGACAGGGTCCAAGGAGGCCGATCTTTTCCCGTTGCCGGCTCAGGACCGTCGAACGATCTTTCCTTCCGTTACCGCGTCGTGAAGAAACCGGCCGGCTTCCTGCCGGAAACCCGTCGTACAGCTGGGGGCCGGCCTGGTTGGGAAAAAAAGATTCAGGTGATTTCCCTGAACATTTTCTTGAAAACGTTGCAGATAGGGCACTTTTCAGGGGCCTGGCCCAGAAAGATGTTGCCGCACACCGGGCAGAGCCAGACGGTCCGGTTGGACATATCCTGCCCGGCATTCAGGGATTTGAGAGCTTCTTTGTAGAGCCCGGCATGGACTTCCTCTGCCTGGAGGGCGTACCTGAATGCCAGGAGTGCATCGCTCTGTTTCTCCGATTCGGCCTCTTGCACGAACGCAGGATACATCTCGGTATATTCGTGGGTTTCACCAGCGACAGCCTTCTCCAGGTTCTCCTTTGTGGAGGCGATCATCCCCAGCGCCTTTGCCAGTTTCTTTGCGTGGATAGCTTCAGCCTCGGATGCCGCCTTGAAGAGCCTGGCGACATTCAGGTACCCTTCCGATTCAGCCTTTTCTGCAAATGCCTGGTACTTCCGGTTCGCCTGGGCTTCTCCTGCGAATGCCTCCATTGCATTTTCCTTAGTCGCCATGGGCGTATATCTGGAAGAATGGTCATATCAAGATATTCTTCAGCACTACCTGGTGCAGGCTCCCGATTGTGCGATACCATCAGAATGCAGCATCCACCTGTGATGATCGGAGAGGGATCCGATCACGCTGCGGCGTTCTTTCCGGTGATGTGATGCAGAGCTTTTTAAACTCAAACGATGCAGTATATAATACAGTTCTAATCAAACTGTTCGAGAAAGAACCATGTATAGGTCGAATTTTGGTGGTCCGAGAGACAGGCCGCCCCGGGAAATGACAAAAGTCATCTGTTCAGATTGCGGAAAGGAATGCGAAGTACCGTTCAAGCCAACCGAGGGAAGGCCGGTGTACTGCCGGGAGTGCCTGCCCAAGCACAGGCGTCCCCGGTACTAACCATTTTTTCGCTGTATTCGTTCTCGCTGTATTCGTTCTCTATCGCTTTTCAGTAGTTCTCTGTACTTGTTCATCGGTTATTTCCGAAGCCGGGGGCTCCTTGTCGTTAATCGGTTGCTCACCGTAAGAGCTATGCTTTCTGGTTCGTCCATTGTGCTTTTTGAGGAATAAATGGCAAGCCTTTTCTCGAACGGAGCATGATATTCGGGGTATTGACGCAGGGTGCGAACCGATGAAACGGATGCAGGACGTACAGGCACAGGATCGTCCGAGGGAGAAAATAAGGACACGGGGGCCGCGGAGCCTCTCCAATCAGGAGCTGGTGGCTGCCATTCTCGGGAGCGGCGGCCGTGAGCATGATGTAAGGACCCTGTCAAAGGAAATAGCCGGCCTGATCGTGAATGAACCTGCTGCTGTCCGTTTTGAGGATCTCTCAGGCATCAGCGGTGTCGGGCCGGCAAAGGCGTCCCAGATCATCGCCGCACTTGAGCTGGGACGGCGGCTTTTTTCCAGGGATCCGTCATCCGGACAGAAGATTGGTACGCCTGCTGACGTCCTTCCCCTGGTGGCGTTCCTTGCAGGAAAGAAGCAGGAACACTTCATCTGCATCACGCTTTCCGGGGCACACGAAGTCCTGTCCGTCCGGACCGTTACCGTGGGCCTCCTGAACCACAGCCTTGTCCACCCCCGGGAGGTCTTCGCAGATGCCATCACCGACCGGGCGGCGGCGATCATCTGCGTCCATAATCACCCCTCGGGAACGCTCGAGCCGAGCAGCCAGGATGTTGCCATTACGCGTCAGCTGGCCGATGCCGGCACCCTGCTCGGCATCCGTCTCCTCGACCACCTGATTGTCTCTGATACCGGGTGGCTCTCCCTGAAAGAACGGGGGTTTATGTGATGGTTTCCTGGAGAAGGCGGCCCATCTCGTTTCCCTTCCGGTAGGCTTCCCCGAGGAGCTCAGGGCGGGTGCTCAGGTCCTGGATGGTATCCATATCCCTGATCAGCAGATCACCCCAGTATTTCACATCGATGATGGTGAAGAATGCCTGGACCGTGAGCTTGGCCCCGTCGAATACATAGGGCACGTTCATCCCTGAGATCGCGAGATACAGGCCGAGACGGGATTTCCGCTTCTCCTCCTGGACCATCGGTTTTCCCCGCATATACTTTGCCATGAAGTAGACCTGGAACCTGTCCATGAATGACTTCAGCCGTCCCGGTATTCCCATGGTCATGACCGGGCTTGCAACGATAACCCCGTCGATATCACGGAATTTCCGGTAGATATCCGTCATATCGTCCTTCATGGCACACGCCTCCTGCTCCCTGCAGAAGAAGATCTCCCGGCAGGCATGGAAGTCGAGGGTTGTCACCTCGATCTTCTCGACCTCGCACCCTGCATCCACGGCACCCCGTATCGCCTCATCAAGCAGTTTCGCCGTATTCCCCGACAAACGCGGGCTTCCGAGGACGGCAATGATCCTTGCACCCATGCTGAATGGTTTCCATGAGATTCGCATATAGTTTTGCAGGTCCATCCACGGCTGTCAATTTCCGCCAAATATGCCTGTTTTTCTGATTTTACACCTTTTGCATGGAAGAAACAAAAGTGATATATAATCTCTGTAACCATAGTTGGATTTGGTGATCAAACTGCCCGAGAAAGTGAAAGCCGGACAGAAGGTCGGACCCGGAAAGTACGTCTGCCTTGACTGCGGAAAGGAGCTGGAGCTCGATGCGGCTGAGCAGGATCTCCGGAAGTGCCCGCAGTGTGCCTGTGAAGAGTACCAGTGCTTCCCGATGACCCACATCCGCCCGGATATCAAGACGCCGGACGATGCACTTCACCCGCCGAAGCGTGGAAAGAGTAACCAGTAAGATCTTTTATTTTTTTGTGAGATAGGGAAAGGGCACGACCTATTCTCTGCCCTGAAACCGTCCCACACTGTTGCCGGAGAGAACACCTGCCCGCAAGGTTCTTAAGGAAGGGAGGGCCAGAACATCTCTCACAGGAGGTGTATAATTTGGTAAACGTCTCAAAAGAAGGAGAAGTGTACGAATGTGAGATCTGCGGCAACGTCGTCGTGGTGAAGGTCGTCGGAGGCGGCGAACTGGTCTGCTGTGGCCAGCCGATGAAGCTCAAAAAGGGGTGATGATCATGACAAAGGAAGAGATGAAGGATCTCGAACGGATGATCGGGAAGGTGCCGAAGTTCTTCAGGGAACTGACGGTGAATGACCCGAAGATGTACGAGATGGTGATGAAGCTTGAATCGCATATCTGGGATGACGGGGCACTCACCCGGCAGACCAAGAAGCTTATCGCCATCGCCATCGCAGCATCGCTCCGCGACCAGCATGCAACACGTGCCCAGCTTGCAGGCGCAGAAAAACTCGGAATCACCAAGGCAGAGGTGGAAGAAGCCCTCCGGATAAGCTTCCTGCTTGCGGGTATGCCCGCCTACGTGTACGGGAAAGCGCAGCTCGATGAGCTCATGAAGGATTGAGCGGCCATGTGTGCAGGCGACTATGGCTCGATGCCGATCCTGGGGGAACCGGCACCGGACTTCGAAGCCCTCACCACCAGCGGCGTGATCAAGCTCTCGGACCTTAAAGGGACTTGGGTGGTCATGTTTTCCCACCCGGCAGACTTCACCCCGGTCTGCACGACCGAATTCATGGCCTTTGCCGGCGTGGCAGACGAGTTGAAAAGCCTGAACGTGCAGCTGATGGGCCTCTCCATCGACAGCGTTCACTCCCACCTGGCATGGATCAAGAACGTGAAGGAGAAGATGGGCGTCGACATCCCCTTCCCGATTATCGCCGACCTCGATATGAAAGTGGCGAAGAAGTACGGAATGATCCATCCCGGCCAGAGCTCGACGGCGACCATCAGGACGGTCTTCTTCATCGATGACAAAGGGATCCTCCGGGCGATGATCTACTATCCGCTCACCAACGGGCGCTATATACCGGAGATCATCAGGCTTGTCAAAGCACTCCAGACCACCGACAAGCACGGTGTCGCCACCCCCGCAAACTGGCAGCCGGGCGACAAGGTAGTTGTCCCGGCGCCGAAGAACAAGGCCGAGATGGACAAGCGCCTCTCTGAAGGTTATGAGTGCAAGGACTGGTACCTCTGCTTCAGGCAGATTTAAACTGTTACCCCTTTTTTCCGGAATATCAGGATATTCATCAGTATTTTGAGACGGCCCGGGTTTTCGTTACGTGTTCCCGGACAGATCGATACGGGGTCGTTCACCATCATCTTCTCTGAATTTTTTAAACCCTACGCTTATCACCTCTCGGGAAAACTCCTTTTCCATGCCTGTGAACGTTCTCGCCTTCGCCGGGAGCCCCCGTCGGCACGGTAATTCCGAGACGCTGCTCGACTGGGTGCTCGATGCCATGCGCCGGGAGCCGGATGTCAGCGTTGAGAAGGTGGTGCTGGTCGATGCCAATGTCAATCCCTGCCGGGGGTGTAATGCCTGCGAGAAACTGAACAAATGTGTCCAGCGGGATGGCATGGACTATCTCCATGACCGGATTATCGATGCAGACGTGATCATTCTCGCCGCCCCGATCTTCTGCATGGGGATCTGTTCCCAGGCCAAGGCCCTTGTCGACCGGTTCCAGGTCTTCCGGTCAAGAAAGTACGTCCTGAAGCTCCCCATCGTCCCACCGGAACGGAAGGGAAAACGACTCGGAATCTTCCTCTCAACTGCCGGGCAGACGTGGGACTATGTCTTTGATGGTGCCATCCCGTCGGTCAAGTGCTTCTTCCATGTCATCGAGGTGAAGGACCGGGACATCCACTACCTGATGGTGAACGGTGTGGATGAAAAAGGGGCCATTATGAGCCATCCTACCGCACAGCGGGACGCAGAACGACTCGCTCACGAGATCATCGCCGAGATAAAAGCCCGGCTTGCGGAGTGAGTGAACATGATCGTGAAGGTACTCGGCATATCGGGAAGTCCCCACCGGCACGGCAACACAGAAACCCTCCTCGATGCTTTCCTCAAGGGTGCCGGGGATGCCGGAGCGGCGGTGGAAAAGGTTGTGCTCAAGGACCTCGACTATGCCCCCTGCCGCGGGTGCAATGCCTGTCACAAGACCGGCGTCTGTATCGTGGAGGATGAAGCCCCCCCACTTTTCGACCGGATTTTCTCGGTGGACTGTATTGCGGTGGCCTCTCCGATCTATAGTATGGGGATCACCGCCGAGCTCAAAGGGCTCATCGACCGGGCCCAGTATATCTGGGCCCGGAAATTTGTCCTGAAGACGCTCTATTTCCCGGACGAGCATATCCGGCGTCACAAGGGTATCTTCATCTCCACGGCGGGACTCTCCTGGGATAACGTGTTTGACGCCGCATTTCCGGCCATTACCGCGTTCTTCAATACTCTTGGCTTTGAGTACTACGACAACATCATTGCCAACAACATGGACCTGTATCGGGGGATCCGCGGTCACCCCACAGCGCTCGCCGAAGCACGGGAGAAGGGTGTGCAGGTGGTCAGGGTTATTGAAGACCTGAAAGAACGATCAGGCACGGGTTAAATTTCCTCATCTTCTCCCCCGCTTTGCTCATGGCACACGGGGGTTCGGTTACCGCTGCAGGGCCGGTCCCCACCTGATGGCAAGACCGGGTCGACATGGATGGTCGCCTGCGAGAAGGAGGGGATGCGGAAGAGAAGTTCACGCCGGGCCTCCATGGCTATCCGGTGCCCTTCCTCGACCAGCTGGAAGGCTGCGGTCATTACCAGGGCAAAGAATGACCACGATACCGCCTTCATCCCTTTCCTGCTCGACAGCACAAGGCCGGCTCGATTGCCGCGTGGGGTGATGAGGGAAGGGAAGCGGCTGTTCCATGTCCATTGCCCCGGTCGCTGGAGGAATGACGCCGCACCGCCATCAAGATGCCGGGGGTTAGTATTCTACCCGATATCCGAAACCGGAATCACAACCGCATGCTCCCGGCAAAACCCCCCGATTCTGCGGGAGACATGTCCGATCATTCCCCCCGAGGTGATGATGAGGCAGTCCGCCCCCATCACAGCCTTGAGCAGGCACTTGTCGATCACACCGTAGGTAAAGGTGAGCGGGATCTTTTCTGCTGCGGCCACCATTTTCGCCTGGGTTCCCATTGCCCCGACATACCGGATGGAGCATTCACCGATGGCAGCCCGGATAGCATCGCCGGTCATCCTCCCTGCGTCTGCAATGAAGATATGTCCGGTTCGCCGTGCGGGTTCACATCCGGTGGCCTGTTCGACAATGTGGGCCATCTCAGGAATTCCTGCGGGAGGATTTGTGCCGAAAGCCAGATTCCGGTCCCGCAGGGTCATGAAGAGGTCGAGGAGCGGCGGAATGGTGAGCCGTGCCCGGTGCATGAGATCAGGATTGGTGAAGACCGATGCGGGTGTCCCCTGGTGAAGGATGGTGCCGTCAGAGATCAGGATCACCTCGTCCGCCCACGAATATGCCAGCTGAACATCGTGGGTGGAGATGATCACCGTCCTGCCCTGGCTGTTCAGCTCATCGAGAAGGTCCATGATCTCCGCAGCGGTTGCCGGATCAAGCGAACTTGTGGGTTCATCGAAAACAAGGATATCCGGATTCATGGCGAGCACTCCCGCAATGGCGACCCTTTTCTTTTCACCCCCCGAGAGATGGTGGGGTGGACGCTTCTCGAAACCTGAAAGTCCGACCGAGAAGAGTGCCTGGCGCACTGTTTCACGGATATCCTCCGGAGGGAGATCGAGGTTCACGGGACCGAACGCGACATCCTGGTATACCGTCGGAGCAAACAATTGGTTCTCAGAGTTCTGGAAAACGAATCCCACCCTTTTCCGGACCTCACGGAGGGCGGTCCGGTCATACGAGAGGGATATGCCATGCACCCGCACCTCTCCCTTCGAAGGACGGAGAATTCCATTGCACATCAGGAGGAGTGTCGTCTTTCCTGCACCGTTCGGCCCGACAAGGGCAATTTTGCTCCCGCACGGTACGGAAAAACTCACGTCACTGAGGGAAACGGGGCTGTCCGGATAGGCAAAACCGACATCTCTGAATTCGAGTGCCGGTTCGGTGCTCATCATGGCCACAGAACAACCCCCGACAAAAGAAGAGAGAGGATACTGCAGCCCACCAGGTATGACCCGACCGCGGCTGCCGATTGAAGGCTCACCGGATGTTCATCCGCCACTTTCTCGAATTTCCCGTCATAACACCGGGAGTCCATGGCGATGAGCATTTCCTCTCCCCGCTCCCAGGCCTTGATGAAGAGCGCCCCGCAGAGCATCGAGAGGGCATGCACCGATTTCCGGAACCCGGAATACCCATGCCGCATCACCTGGGCATTGTGGATGGCGATGGCCTCACCGATGAAGATGAAGATGAGCCGGTAAATGAGCATGGAGAGATCGATGAATTCCCGGGGAAGCCGGAGGTCGTTCATCACGGAAAAGACCTGGATCATGGGCGTGGACAGGGCGATGAAGAACAGAGCGCTCATCGCCCCGAAGGTTCGGGCGAGGAGAAGGAGGGAGAGATTCGCTGATTCCGTGGTTGCGGTAAACGAGAAACCAAAGACGGAGAGCGTATACAGGGGTTCCCCCCCGCCGGTGAGAATAAGGATGACCACGCAGCTTGTTGCGGCGAACGCAACCGGGATGAGGAGGAGTCCGGCCATTATCCGGAGGGGTATGTTCGCCAGACCGACAATGATAAGCAGCATGCTGATCCCGATGATGATCGGGGTGACGGGGGAGGGGGAAAAAACGCAGATGAGGATGGCCCCGAGCCCGAGCAGGAGCTTGAGCCGGCAGTCGGTTTCCCTGAGTCCGTTGTTCAGGGCAAGGTCATCCAGGAGGTGCTCATCCATATAGTTCTCAGTTGGTACCTTTCTTCCGTTGTGCTCCGTAATAGCCGAAGAAATAACCGATAATCAGTGCGCCGATTGCCGCCTGGAGCGAGAAGAAGAGGCTCTCGATCTCTCCGCTCGGAGGCTCCCAGAGCGGGCTGAACCAGGGTTCGTATCCGCTCTCCGAAATGAATTCCTCGGCCTGGGCGTCTGCTCCCGCCCATGATTCCTCTCCCTCGGACAGGCCCTGCTGGATTGCCGAATTGGTAAAGATAAAGATGGCCACAAATACCGCAATGACAAGACCGGCAATGATCTCTGCCTTGTATCTCATACGGCGGCCTCCTTCAGCCGGTTCACCATATTCTGGGTGAGTACATCCAGTTTTACCAGGATGTCGGGGCGGACATCGATGATGTACTTGAAGGTGAGCGCCACAATCACCCCTTCAACGACAGCGAGCGGGACCTGGGTGAGGGCAAAGATGGCGATGAATGCGGCAAACGAGGAGATTATTCCGCCCTCGGCAGCCGGGAATGCGAGTGCGAGCTGGAACGAGGTAACGACGTAGGTGAACAGGTCGGCGGCAAAGGCAGCGATGAAGACGTTGATGAAGGTATTCAGGTTGACCTGTTTTCCGGCCCGGTACAGGGCCCAGGCCACCAGCGGCCCGGCAATTCCCATGGAAAAGACATTCGCTCCCATGGTGGTGATTCCGCCGTGGGCAAGCAGGAGCGCCTGGTAGAGGAGCACGATCAGGGCCAGAACAGAGGTCACAAAACCCCCGAACAATACCGCCGAGAGCCCGGTTCCCGTCGGATGGGAGCAGCTTCCGGTGACCGAAGGAAGTTTCAGTGAAGAGAGAACAAAGACAAAAGCACCCGCCACGGCAAGGAGAGGGAGAGCTTCTCTCCGCTCACGAACGATCGCTTTCATCTGGTGGAGCCCGAACGCCAGGAACGGCAGTGAAACCAGCCACCAGAACTGCCACCACGGGCTTGGGAGAAAACCTTCCATGATATGCATACTTTTCACACAAATTAATTTTAGTTAAGACTATTTTATTTGAATAAGGTCGGACCCGCCGCTATTTATTCTTTCCTTTTTGTGATGGAAAAAGGAGGATAGAGGACTCATTTTACAGAATGGAGGGATAAAATGTGGCAATGAGGATTCCGAACGCTGTCACGATCAGGACGATAAAAACTGCAGGGTTCCAGGCCAGGATCTTCCGGCCGTCCAGGACGCCGACCGGAAGCATGTTGAATGATGCGATCATGGCGTTCACCTGGAGGCCGACCATGCCGACCAGGGAGAGGAGATTACGCCACGACGCTGCGGGATCGACCCATAGGGAGAGCATGAGCGCGAGCGCGAAGGGAATACAGAGCAGGAGATTGATGATCGGCCCGGCCGCAGATATCCTTCCATTCTGCTCCCGGGTGATCCCGGCCCCGTAAATCATGGTTGCGCCCGGGGCTGCAAAAACCACGCCGACCAGCGCGGCAAGGACCACGGCGATGAGGAGCATGAGGTTATCCTTCCGGAACTCCGCCCAGTACCCGTAATGCATTGCGGTGAATTTGTGCGCAAGCTCATGGAGGACAAAACCCACACCTACGGTGAGCATGGAGAGGGCAAGACTTGTCAGGTACTGGGGGAGGCTTCCCCGTGGAAAGATCAGCGAGAATGCAACCGATATTGCCAGCCAGGCGACGATCAGGTCAAATCGTTCCCTTCGTGAGATCCGTTCAAGCATGTACGTTCTTCCTATCTTGTGGGATCTGCAGCGCCATATGTCTTGTGGGATGATAACGTGGTGGTTTTTTATCCCGTGTGAGCCGGTACTATATGCTATGCCGATTGTTGCCTTGCGGGAGGAGATCAACCGGATTGACCTGGAGATCATCGATCTTATAGCTGAACGACAGAAGCTTGCCGGGAGGATCGCGCAGGCGAAGATGAATGAAGGGCTGCCGATCCATGACCTGAAAAGGACCCGTGAGGTCCTTGAAAGCGTCTTCAATTACGCCGTTGAGAAGAACATCAATCCCGTCTATGTCCAGAAAGTCTTCGAGATGCTGATCGAGATGAGCGAGGAGCGCCAGCGGGAATGTTCGGGAGAGGGAAACCTCCCCTGACGGATCAGATGATCTCCAGGATAAGAATGGCTCCGAGAAAGATCATCACCGCACCCATGATGACCCGGACTGCTTTTCGCGACCCGGTTCTCCATTCCTCCAGCCGCTCGACAGGGAGTCCGTAGGTGCATATCCCGAGGATCACGATGAGGGGCAGGACAAAGAAGAAATTGTAGACCAGCAGATAGGGGATTCCCTCGACTGCTGTCATCCGGTTGGAGAGAAGGGAGAGGATGGCCAGATAAATCCCCCCGGTACACGGGAGTTCGAACATTCCAACCAGGATTCCGACGATGAACGCCCCCGGTATCGAAGCCTTCCTGATGTAGCGGTTGATAACACCTTTTCTTGATTCGGGGATGGAGAGGATGGATTGCCCGTTTCCACGGCCGAAAACGGAGAGGATGCTGATCGTTCCCGCGGCAAACGCCACGATGGCGGCAATGACCGAGATAAACCGGGAGATTCCGGCCGACTGGATGACCGCAAACAGGCCGAGTCCGGAGAGGAAGTAGAACGTGAACACGGCACAGATAAAGACCGATCCCACGGCAAGCATCTTTCTCCGTGATTCAAGGGAGACGATGGTGACCAGGAGAAAGATCAGGACCGAAAAGGCACAGGGATTGATCCCGTCCACAAGAGCCGCGGCGATCACCAAAGGAAGCGTGAGTTCTGCTGCTTCGGGGATATTGGACACCGGGACGGGTGTGGGAAGCGTGGTGAGTGTCCCGTTGACCGCGTCGCCAAGACCTCCGGTTATATCCTCCGTGCCCGACAGGATTACGGTTCCGACGAATACCGAGGGGACCGGGACGAAACCTGCCCCGTAATACTCCTTGAATGCCTTGAAGAGTGCGAGGTTCTCATCACTCTCCCGGACATCGATGTATCGTACCACCACTTCCGGGTGGCTGGCGGCAAACTCCTCGATAAAGGGAAGGGTCTTGAGACATTCGCCGCAGTTCGTGTTGAAGAAGAAATAGACGACCGGTTTTCCATCCTGCACCAGGACCGGGGCGAACCCGGTCTCCGCGTCAGCTGAAGGGATCCGCGAGGAGGGTGGTGCGGGAGATTCCTGGGCGGTGACCGGGGAGATGACCACCGAGAGGGAGAGGAGAAGGACCAGGAACGCAAGTCCCTGCAGGAATGTTCTGTTCTTTCCGGTCATGCTTTGCCTGGATCAGTCGTGAAAGATCATGGTTCCCACGCCCTCGTCCGTAAACATTTCGAGGAGGAGATTGTGGGGTTTGTTTCCGTTGATGACATGGCCAAAGGCGACCCCTGCCTTGACAGCCTGTACGATGGAGGATACCTTGGGGATCATGCCTTCACCGACAACACCACGGGAGATGAGCGTTTCGGCTTCGGATGCCGGTATGCGGCGATAGACCATGACCCGTTCGCGGTCCATGATGCCTTCGACATCGGTCATGTTGATGAGCTTGTAGGCGTTGAGGGCCCGGGCGATCTCACCGGCAGCGGTATCTGCATTGATATTCAGGCTCTGGCCGTTCCGGTCAATGGCCAGCGGAGCAATGACCGGGATGTAGCGGTTGTCGAGGAGGGTGTGGAGCACCGCCGGGTTGATCTCCTCGATCTCTCCAACATGGCCGAGATCAACCTCTTCCTCCTTCCCCTCGATATGTACTTTCTGGGGCGTCATGCGACGTGCAACGATGAGACTTCCGTCGTTCCCCGATATCCCGACCGCTTTGCCGCCGCACTTGGCGATCAGGGAAACGATATTGCTGTTGATCTTTCCGACCAGGACCATCTGGGCGATCTCCAGAGTTTCTTCATCGGTAATCCGGAGCCCGGCAACAAACTTGGGCTTCTTGCCCATGGCCTTCATCTTCTCGGTAATCTCCGGGCCTCCCCCGTGTACCAGAACTACCCTGATCCCGACCAGCTCGAGCAGCACGACATCGCTGATTGCCGTCTCGAGAATGGCCGTGTCGACCATCGCGTGCCCTCCGAGCTTGATGACCATGGTCTTTCCGTGGAATTTCTGGATATAGGGTAGTGCCTCGGTCAGAACCTCTTCCCGCTTCATGTCGTATACCTTCCGTTGATCTCCACATATTTCTCGGTTAGGTCGCACCCCCATGCCGTTGCCGTTTCCGGACCGGCATGGAGGTCGATCTCAAAGATAACTTTTTTGCCATGCATAACCTGCTTGGCGGCGACAAGATCGACAACAATCCGGCCGGCCGCCACCAGCGGAAGCCGCACGGTCCCGTCACCGATCCAGAGATCGGCCGAGTACGGATCAAACCGGACTCCTGCCCGTCCTGCCGCGGCCATGACCCGCCCCCAGTTCGGATCTTCGCCGTATACCGCAGTCTTCACCAGGGGTGAGGAGACAATTGTCCGCGCAACTTCCGCAGCGCCTTCTTCCGATGGTGCCCCCCTGACGGTGACTTCCAGGAGCTTGGTCGCACCTTCCCCGTCCAGGGCGATCTGGATGGCAAGCCTCCGGCAGCATTCCTCGAGAGCCCGGGAAAATGCACCCGCGTCCACCTCGCCTGCACGTCCGGTTGCCGTGCAGAGCGCGATATCATTGGTGCTCGTGTCACCGTCCACCACGACCCGGTTGAACGTCCGGGCAGCCGCCTGTTTCAGGGCGGATCTGAGCGCGGCTCCGGGAACCTCGGCATCGGTGTAGATGAATGCAAGCATGGTGCCCATGTTCGGAGCGATCATGCCGCTCCCCTTGGCGATGCCGCCGACGGTGAAACCGTCTCCCCTGACCAGGGCATGCTTCTCAAAGAGATCCGTGGTCATGATGCCGCGGGCTGCCCGTTCCTCGGCCTCCCTGCTCCTGGAGAGGAGGGGGGCCGTCCGCCTGCACTGGTCGTTAATCCGCGGGAGATCGAGGTACCGTCCAATCACCCCGGTGGAAGCGACTCCGACTGATTCCGGGCTGATGGAAAGCGCAGTGGCGGCAATTTCTCCCATGGTGATCGCGTCCCGGAAGCCCTGTTCACCGGTATACGCGTTCGCGCATCCGGAATTTACGATCACCGCATCGAGATGGCCTGAACGGATCCGTTCTTCCATAAGAACGACCGGCGGCGCCCGCACCAGGTTTGACGTGAATACTCCTGCTGCCGTTCCGCTCGCCCGGATCAGGGTGAGGCCAAACTTACCTTCCCTGATGCCCCAGGCACTGACCCCTTCCACTGCACAGATGCTCTTCACGCTGGTGCTCCCGGAATCAGGCTGAACCGCCGACTCCCCTGATGATGTCCGCACGGGCAACGATGCCGATCAGACGGCCGTCCCTGACCACCGGCAGCCGGGCGATCTTATGGGAGAGCATCAGGGAAGCGGCCTCTTCAATTTCTGCATCTTCCCCGATGGTTATCACCGGATGGCTCATGATCTCCCGGACCTTCTTGTCACCAATGCTGGTCAGGGCTGACTTGGTCTTCTCCCAGTTGATGAACTCGCGGACTGGTACCTCAATGACCTCGAGCGGGGAGGGCAGCCAGAGATCATCGGAAATTTCTCCCGTGTCAAGGAGAGCAATAATATCGGACTCCGTCACAATACCTGCCAGGCGGTCACCCTCCATGACCGGGAGCCCTCCGATGCGGTTGGTCCGGAGGCGTCCTGCTGCCTCCCGGACGGGGTCGTCTGCCGATACCGTTACTGGATTTCTGGTCATTATCTCGGATACTTTCATCTTTTTCCACCTCTCTTTCAGGGAAGCAGTCCCGGGTTCATCAGTCCGTCCCGCTCATCATACCCGTACATGATGTTCATGTTCTGGATGGCCTGGCCTGCTGCGCCTTTCACCAGGTTGTCGATGGCCGATACCACGACGACCCGGTCACCTTCGCTCTCAGCTTTGATGTCACAGAAATTGCTCCCTCTCACCGCAGCAAGGACCGGCATCTGGTACCTGACGAAGGGCTCACCCTGGAAGTACCGCTGGTACAGCTGCTCGACCTCGTCCTGACCCATCGGCTCATCCAGGAGGATGTGTGCGGTGGTCAGAATCCCCCGATTCACCGGGACGAGGTGGGGAGTGAAATAGACCTTCGCCGCAGAGCCCAGCCGTACCGCTTCCAGTTTCATCTCGGCCAGGTGACGATGGGAGGTCCACTTGTAGGGATTGACATTATCGCCCACATTCGGATAGTGAGTCACCGCCGAGGGATTGTCACCTGCACCTGAAACCCCGGTCTTTGAATCATAGATGATGGTGTGGGCAAACGGGGCAAGCGGTGCTGCGGCAAGGGTTGCCCCGGTCGGGAAGCATCCCGGATTGGAGACGAAATCGACCCCTCTGCACTGGTCCCGGTGCAGTTCGGGAAGACCGTACGGAGCCTCGAAGTAATCGGTGTGCTCCACCCCGTAGACCTTCTCAAAGGTTTCCTTCGGGAGGCGGTAATCTGCGGAGAGATCGACTACCTTGATACCCCGTTCGAGCAGGGGGCCGGCATAGGTCATCGCGGCGGTATGCGGGACGGCAAGGAACGCGAGATCGGCGTCGAGCGTGTCGATGGAGGGATTCTCGAAGCAGAGCCTGGTGAAGCCCTTCAGGTGGGGATGGACCGAATCGACCGGTTTTCCGGCCAGCTTGCGGGAGGTGGCGCAGGTCACCTCTGCGGTTGGGTGGGCAAGCAGGAGCCGGATCAGATCTCCACCGGCATAACCGGAGGCCCCGATGATCGCAATCTTCATAGGATTCTATTCGATTGTGAGGATGTTAATGTTTTTTCCCTGCAATTGCTTTCCAATTCTCTTTTCCCCTGCAAATCTCTTTTTATTCAAAATCCGGCCGGCCTTGCGCGCTCCGGCCCACTGTTTCCGTCGGAGACGTTGCGAGGTGACGGTATCGTTCAAGCGGGCATCCCGCCACCTCCTGGGAATCTCCCCGCCCGGAAATTTACCTCGTGAGACATACCAGCAGCTTTTATTATTATAATGATTAATCATTACAATAAAATCGAGGAGGGAATCGCGAGGAAGATCTATCCCCGTACCCCATAAAGAGGCAGACGGTCGTGAAAACCTGCCTCCTGGCATCGTAGTGGAGACTACCTGTACATTCTCGTAAAGGAGGACCGCGTTCAGAGGATCATTACCGGCCCCGGCCGGGATGATCAGCATTCATGCATCCGGAATGCCGGGTGCAGGCATTCGTCAACCGGAGAAATGGACGTTAACGGAGAAGGAGCACATACATGGCAGAATCATTTGAAGTGCCGTTGGTCGAGGAGGAAAAATTCTACATCCCCGACCCGTCGTACAAGCAGCAGGCGTGGACAAAGGACTATCAGAAAGCCTACGAGGAATTCCTTGCAGACAAGACCGGTTTCTGGGAGCAACAGGCCAACCATCTTGACTGGTTCAGGAAGTGGGATTCGGTTCTCGAGTGGAACTATCCCTACGCCAAGTGGTATATCAACGCCAAGCTGAACATCACCTGCAACTGCCTGGACCGGCATGTCGCCAATCACCGCAGGAACAAGGTAGCCCTCATCTGGCGCGGAGAAGAAGGTGAAGAACGCATCTTCACCTACAAGAAGCTCTACCACGAGGTCTGCCGGTTCGCAAACGGGCTCAAGAAGCTCGGGGTAGGCAGGGGCGACCGGGTCTGCATCTACATGCCGCTCGTTCCCGAGCAGGTCATCGCCATGCTCGCCTGCGCCCGCATCGGTGCCATCCACAGCGTCGTTTTCGGGGGCTTCGGGGTCAATGCTCTGAATATGCGCATCAAGGATGCCGAGGCGAAGATTGTCATCACCGCAGACGTGGCGATACGCCGGGGAAAGACCATTCCGTTGAAGACCATTGTCGAAGAGGCCATCATTAACGCACCCAGCGTCGAAAAGGTGGTGGTTCTCTCCCGTGAGATTGACGCGCCGGTCGAACTCCACAAGGAAATGGAGATCGACTTCTACGAGCTGATGGAAGGCGTCCCTGCTGTGTGTGAGCCTGAAGTGATGGATTCGGAAGATCCCCTCTTCATCCTCTATACTTCAGGTTCCACCGGCGCTCCCAAAGGTATCGTCCATACCTGCGGGGGCTATATGGTGGGAACCTACTACACCACGCAGCATGTATTCGATCTGAAAGATACCGATGTCTACTGGTGTACGGCCGATACCGGCTGGATTACCGGGCACAGTTACGTGGTCTACGGACCGTTTTGCGTCGGGGGTACGGTGGTTCTGGCCGAAACGGTTCCTGATTATCCTGATCCCGGATCCTTCTGGAAGATCGTCCAGGACCTGGGTGTGACCATCTTCTACACTGCTCCGACCGCTATCCGCATGTTCATGCGGGTCGGTGAGCAGTGGCCGAACAAGTACGATCTCTCGTCGCTGCGGATCCTCGGTTCGGTCGGTGAACCGCTGAACCCGGAAGCCTTTGAATGGTATTACAAGGTTATCGGCAAGGAAAAATGCCCGATTGTCGATACCTGGTGGCAGACCGAGACCGGCATGCAGATGATCACCACGATGGTGGGAGAACCCATGCGTCCGGGATTTGCAGGGAAATCAATCCCCGGTGTTGTCGCTGATGTCGTGGACAAGAGGGGTGATCCGGTGGCCCCCGGAAATGGTGGTTTCCTTGTCATCAGGGAGCCCTGGCCGGCAATGCTCCGCACCGTTTACAAGAACGATGAACGGTACCGGCAGTACTGGAACACTATCCCCAACTGCTACACCGCGGGAGACCTCGCGGTGAAGGGCAAGGTCGACGACTATATCATGATCATCGGGAGGGCCGATGACATCATCATCGTCGCCGGGCACAACATCGGCACGGCAGAAGTGGAGAGTGCACTCGTCTCCCACCAGTCGGTTGCCGAGGCGGCGGTTATCGGCAAGCCGGATCCCATGAAGGGGAACCTCATCAAGGCCTTTGTCATTCTTCGCGACGGGTTTTCCGGGTCCGACAAGCTCAAATCAGATCTGATCTACCATGTCCGGATGACGCTCGGGCCGATCGCGATGCCGTCCGAGATCGAGTTCATGGATAAACTTCCCAAGACCCGTTCGGGAAAGATCATGCGCAGGGTGCTGAAAGCAAAGGAGCTTGGAATGGATCCCGGCGATGTCTCCACTCTGGAGGAGTGATCCCCTCCTCCGGATTTATCGTGTAGTTCACATCCAGGAGTTGGTCTCTTGTCCACCATAGAGTCGCTGTTCGGCATGCCGGCCGAGCGGGGGCGCTGGGTTCTGGTGATGCTGGGTATGATCATCAATCTCTGCCTTGGCACCATCTATTCCTGGAGCGTCTTCGTCAAACCGCTGACCGATTATTTTGCGGGTGAGCTTGGCCAGGCGGTCACCGCAAACGAGGTCCTGATGCCATTCTCGGTCTTTCTGGCATTCTTCGCCATCGCGATGCCGTTCGCCGGGCGGTTTATCGAAAGCCTCGGGCCGAGGAACGTAACCATCATCGGTGGTATCCTCACCGGCCTCGGATGGCTGCTCGCCTCTACCGTCACATCCGTCTGGATGCTCTATATCATGTACGGGGTCATCGGAGGTATTGGCGTGGGGATAGCCTACGGCGTGCCGGTTGCCGTGGCTGCCCGGTGGTTCCCTGACCGGAGGGGAACTGCCGTCGGCATGACCCTGCTCGGGTTCGGATTCTCGGCATTCCTCACCGCAAACATCGCCGGATATCTCATTTCCACCACCGGAGTTATGACAACCTTCAGGATATTCGGCGTAGCCTTCATCATTCTGATCGTTCTGCTGGCCATTCCGCTCCGGTTTCCGGCCGCCGGCTGGAGTCCCGCCGGATGGAACCCGCCGGTACCCAAACCCGGAGAAGAGGTCTGTGAGTGCGATCGCTCGGCCATGATCCGTACTCCGGCCTTCTATGGGCTCTGGTTCTGTTACTTCATCGGATGCCTGGCCGGCCTGATGGCCATCTCAATCTCCAAACCGGTGGGGACCGAGATCGGCATTGAAGCCGGGCTGGCCACCCTGCTGGTCGGGTTCTTCGCCATCTTCAACGGAGGAGGACGCCCGCTTTTCGGAGCGCTCACCGACCGGTTTACCCCCCGTAACACAGCCCTGCTCTCCTTTGTCCTGATTGGAGTGGCTTCGGCCCTGCTCTGGCAGGTCCCTTCAGTCCCGGTCTATATTATCTCGTTTGCCGTCCTGTGGGGCTGCCTCGGTGGATGGCTTGCCATCGCCCCAACAGCCACCGGGAATTATTTCGGTACCTGTGACTATCCGCGCTGCTACGGCGTCGTTTTCCTGGCATACGGTGCCGGTGCTATTGCCGGTCCCCAGCTCGCCGGCTTCATCAAGACATCCACCGGTACCTATCTTGGGGTCTTCCCCTATGTTCTGGTGCTGGCCATTATCGGAATCGGCGTGGCATGGAACCTGCTGAAACCTCCGCGGAAAGTGCAGGAGACCTGACCATTTTTTTTCGTCCGGCATGCTGGAAAATCCGTTTAGAAGACAAGAGAAATGGGGGGTCTTATGGGTCTGCCTGCCGGGAGCTCTGGAATTCGCCCATGAACCCTGGTCTCTCCCGTGAGTGCGGTCTCCCGGCGATTGTCGGGAAGAATCCGGATGTGCTGATCCTCGGATCGTTCCCATCAAAGATGTCGCTCGCGGCAAAGGTCTACTATGCCAATCCCCGGAACCAGTTCTGGCGGATCATGCAGTGCCTCGTCCATCTCGATGATGCCCGTGCAACGGCCGAGAACCAGGATGCTCTCAGGGAGCGTCATATCGCCGTCTGGGATGTCATCGCCTCACGGGCATACCAGCCCGGTGCGATGGACCGTGACATCAGGGACCCGGTCATGAATGACATTCCCGCGTTTCTCAGAACATATCCAACAATCCGCTGTATCGGTTTGAACGGCGGCAAAGCAATGGATTGCTTCAATAAAGTTACCAGGAATGCTCCCCCATCCGGCTGTCTCGCCGTCGTGCAGCTCCCTTCCACAAGCCCGGCACATGCAACCCGCTCGTTTGCGCAGAAACTGGACCGGTGGCGGGTAATCACCGGTTATCTCTCTCCCCGGACGGATTGATTCGCGGACGTGATCTGCCGGGCAGACATGGGGGAGACCCCGCGTGGATACCTGTCCGGTTGATGTGCGTTCCTTCATCCGGATGTCTTTTGCTATCCTTCACAGGATCCTGAAAATGAATATAAATGAACGGGCAGTACACCCTGTTCATATGAAATGCTATGTCTGTGCAAAGGATGGGAGGTCGACCGATGCCGTTGCCATCTGTATCGTGTGTGGCATGGGCACCTGTATGGAGCATACGATCCGGCAGGAGATGGATGTCTGGGAGGGAGGATATCCGTTCCCGGCCCATAAAATCGATACAACAATACCCCGGATGCTCTGTCCTGACTGTGCCGCTGCACTCAGGGAGGAATAGATATGGTCTCGCTCGCCCGACGTTGTTGCGCCGAAATAACCGGTACCTTTCTCCTCGTCTTCTTCGGCGCCGGAGCAGCTGCCATGACCCTGATGATTGCCAGGGGCACCATCCCGGCGACTCCATTCAACGTCGGGATCGGTGCGCTCGGCGGACTGGCAGACTGGCTTGCCATCGGCCTTGCCTTCGGATTCGCCCTGATGGCATCCATCTATGCACTGGGCCGGATATCCGGGGCCCACCTCAACCCTGCGGTGACCATAGCCCTCTGGATTACCGGGCGCTTTCCCTCTTCTGATACCGGAGCCTATATCGTCTCCCAGCTCATCGGTGGTGCTCTCGCGAGTCTTATCTTTGCTGCCTGTGCGGGCATGGATGCGGTCTCAATCGGAGGGCTTGGTGCAACCGCGCCGTTCCCGGGCATCACCTACGGTCAGGCAATTCTTGCCGAAGCGGTTGGTACCTTCATTCTGATGCTTGCCATCATGGGAGCTGCGGTTGACGAGCGGGCACCGGCGGGGATTGCCGGCATAGCAATCGGGCTCACGCTCGCAGGTGTCATCACCACCACCGGGAATATCGCCGGGGCTTCGCTGAACCCGGCACGGACCTTCGGCCCCTATCTCGGCGACTGGCTCCTCGGTGGTGCAAATCTCTGGGGATACTTCCCTATCTATATCATCGGTCCAATCCTCGGGGCTGTTGTGGCAGCATATGTGTATGATTACCTGTGGAAGTGAGGCGCCGGGGTGAGGATCCCGGATTCTCCTTTCATGTCCTGAACCTCACATCTGATTTTTATACCAGGGATACCAGAGGGAGTATGCGGTTTGCCTGGCAATCATGTCTGTTCATACCGCAGAGGTAGACCAGATGATACCACGTATTCTTATCATGGTCCTGGTAGCGTTCCTCATCCTTGCCCCGGCAACACCCGTCCTTGCTGCAGGCAATGATGACAGCGGAGGCAGCGCCGGGGGAGGATCGGACAGCAGCGGGTCGTCATCCGGAGGAAACGGAGGCGACGGCTCTTCATCGGGTGGCGGGAGCGGATCTTCGTCGGGAGGAAACGGCAGTGGCGATGCATCACCGGATGAAGACAGTGGAGGCAGATCGTCATCGGGTGATTCCGGGAGAGACCAGATACAGGAACCCGGCGACACTCCCGAGCCGACCGAGATCGAGACCGTTGAACCGCTTCGAAGCGAAGAACGTGAACGATCCGGGGAAGTGGCAATCGAGCAGCCGGGTGTTCAGATCCAGGACCGTGACCTGATCCAGGGACGGACCAATGATGAATTTTTCCGGCAGGTCCAGGAAAAGGAGCAGGATCTTCTGGGGGACCGTGACCGTGACCAGCTGGAGCAACGGGACCGTGACCAGCTGAACCGTACCCTCGCCCTGTATACCCTCTCGATTGCCGAAAATGTCACCGGTGAGTCCGGCCCTGAACTTGCCCGGCTGGCAGTCCAGGTCAATGCATCTCTGGAAAATGCGACCCGGGCTGAAGTGCAGATTCAGGAGCGAAGTACATTCATGCGAACCCTCTTTGGGGGCGATCCTGATGCCGCCGGCATCCTCCTCCGGACCGCCGACCAGAACACGGAGCGGATCCGTCTGATGGAACAGCTCGTTCAGGACTGCAGCGACTGTGATCCCCAGGTGCGGGAACAGCTGATGGAACAGATCCGTTCTCTCGAACAGGAACAGAACAGGCTGACGGTTCTGGGTAACCAGGAACTCGAAGACACGGGCCTCCTCGGCTGGCTTTTCCGGTAACCTGATGAGGGAGGCTCCGCTTTCCTTCTCATTTTTTCTCTCTTCCCCGCCCGAACCGGGACCGCTCAGGGGATCATGGCGCTTGCCTGTTCGTCGAAGGGATTCGTCCTGACTGCCAGGGAGAACAGGTAGGGGTAATTACCTTTCAGGTGGTGCATGTATTCCACCCATTGCGAGATCAGGAGCTTGTAGGCCCGGCAGATATCCCCGGCAAGATGCTGCCGGTCATTCTCCGTGAGTGCGGTGAGGTCTTTCCGGTGCTGCAGCTCATCCCTGAGATGAAAAACTGCCTGGAGGAGGCTTGTAAACGATTCATGCTCGAGCAGAAGGGGATTCTCGAGCATCCTCACCAGGAAATCCTCCTTTGTTGACAGGAACACCTTGAGGGCGGGAAGATCGATCTCACCGGGAGTGACCTCACAGGAATACCGTGAAAGTATGGCACTCACGCGGACAAAATCCTGCTCAGACCAGCTGTCCGATATCATGAGGTTCTTCTTCAGGTCCGGCATATGCGGGTCATGGTCGGAGAAGTAGGTGAGGAGATAGGTTCCCACCGTGGAGAAGAAGGTCCCGATCACCATGTTCAGCTTCTCCATCTTTATTTTCCGGTCCCGCGCCTCAAGCAGGCGGTGCAGGATCAGGGTGACCAGCAGCACCTCTACGGGGAGGAAAGCAAGGTCGCCGACGAGATAGATCCAGATGTGGTGAGCGTCCTGGAAGACGACAAAATGGAGGACATAGAGCGCCGCGGAAAGCGCAATGAGGATAACTGCGAGGGATAGGGTCCATCGTTTATCGAGCATGGCAGATCCCGGAACCGTGTATGGTGAACAATTCTATCACCCCTTCATTAAATAGGTGACACAAAATCATGGATACGGGGACCTGAAACTGAGTATCAGTCAGAATCCTCGTCGAAGGCAGTGCCGGAATGTTTCTTTGGTTAAATATTTATAACAATATGTTATACGATTCTAACCGATGTGAGAAATTTATCACAAAGGAAAGTAGAACATGCCACAAAAAACCCGATCATTCTTCACATCCCGGAGCTGGATTACGATCATGTTCCTGTCCGGCATCGTCCTGCTCCTTGCGGGCCTCGTCGAGCTGGTGCTCATGCCGGCAGGGGCTCCGGGCAATGCGGCGCTTTTATGTGTTACCTTCGGCTTCATCATGGTGTTCATCGCCGGCTCACGGTTATACCGGGGAGAGGAGCACTATATCCAGGACGAGCGCACCAGGAGAATCGGTGCCTACGGACTTTCCTGGTCCTGGTTCCTGACATTCATCGTCCTCTTCGGGTTCTTCTGGCTGGACTACCTGGGAGTCTGGTCTCCCGATGTTGGCACCCTTTCCGTTGTGCTCATCCTCCTGATGGGAGTGTCGGCCAAAGCCTTCCAGATCTGGCTTTTCCGGAAGGGGGATGTGGAATGAGGTGGGGGATATGAGAACCCGGATCAAAGAATTCCGTGCACGGTTCCAGATGACCCAGGCCGATCTTGCCGGGGCAGTCGGAGTACGACGTGAGACAATCGTATTCCTCGAGGCCGGGAAATACAACCCGTCCCTGAAGCTGGCCCATGCCGTGGCAAAAGTGCTCGGGACCACCGTCGATGAGCTGTTCATTTTTGAAGACGACGGCGGGCGGGATGTGGTGCTCGAGGAGTGACGACAATGCCGGTATCGGATGGTCGGGTATTCACCAGGTTTACGTGGCAGGGATTCTCCGTAGCGCGAAATCAGGCAGATCCTTATCTTTCATCAATGACAAAAACCATCGCATGAACATGCCCGGAACCACGGCAGGCGTGCTTCTCCTCATCCTGCTCATCCTCATTTCCCCTGCAGCGGCGACCATACGTCTCCAGAACGCGCAGGTCACCCCTCCGGAAGATGACCTCCCGGCAGGGAGCACGGTGAATGCATCGGCGCAAATCCAGATCATTCCCCAGGGCCCGACCACCTTTATCGAGGGATATACCCTTGTCCTCTCCACCGATCTTGACCAGGCCCGGTGGGTTGCGGCGGTGATGGTGGACGGTACCCAGGCAGCGGTTATACCCAAGGACGGCGGGTTCGTGTTCATCAACGGCTACCTCCTCTCGTATCCGGTGAGCCGGGATGTGGCGGTGCGTGCCTCGGTTTCGGGAACCGTACCGGTCCTGGCAGAGGGGACGCCCTTCAGGGTGTTGCAGGCAGAGGAACTGAACAACCAGGGTCAGTCGGTCAGTGACTCCGAACAGGTCGTGGTGAGGAGTGTCGTGAATACGAGAACGGGGACCGTTATCCCCACGACAACCGGTGAATCCACGACGGTGGTGACGGTGCCGGTACCGGCAACCACCACGGAGGCAGGATTCTCCCCCATTCCGGTGGCAGGGGCCCTGGCTCTCGTTGCCGCGTTGTTATTCCGGAAGGGGCGCTGAAGAATACCGTCATACCTTTTTCCGATATTTCCCGTGAATCGCCCGGTCATCCGGTTCTATACCCGGATTCTTTTGACATAACCTCAACGAACGGGATCCTGAAGGACAGGAAATGCGGAGGAGAAACCGTTTCGCCCACGCACATCCTTCTCCGGATGACCCCTCAATCACAGCCGTTCAGATCGTTCTCTTGCCCTTAACAGAGCGGGAATCGGTTTCGCGTCAGGATATTCACTGGTGTCGCCTTATCGTGGGACGATGGTCTGGAAAACAGGGGAACGCCATCAACACCCTCTTTTCCCTTACAGGATGAGCAGCACCAGGCAGAGCGTGACGAGCTTCGCCGCCATGCTGCAGGCATAGGAGACAAGGGTGATTTTTATCCCGAATTTACCGAAGAGGGAGATATTGAGCGGAAAAGTATACCGGAGGTAGATCAGGGTGATCACCATCATGCTCCCGATCAGGAGCGTTACCAGCGCCGTCTTGACCACCAGGGTTCCGGTAGCGACGAGCGAGGCCACCACCGCATAACCGGCATAGGATCGGAGAAGCTGGGCGACAAGGGCTGTGGAGCTTTCCCCCGGAAGTCCGATTGCACCGAGAACCGGCTGGAAGAGCGCCCCGATCAGGTCCATCACCCCATAGAGGGTCAGGGCGGTGAAAGCCAGCACCGCGATAACCGTCACCGGTATGATCCGGGAAAGCTGCAGCCATGCCTTCCGGAAACCGGCAGTGAGACGGTCACGGGAGAAGGCGATCTTCCTGGCGGGGGTTTCGATACCGGCGCAGGAGGGCTGCGGAACCCGTTTCCGGAGCACGAGCCTGGTATAAAAAATCGCCCCGGCCATCTGGAGAAAACTTGAGAAGAGATTCAGGAGAACATGGAGACCCCCGATGACCGGGCCAAGCAGCACGATGGCTGCCGGGAGATGGACCCTGAAGAGTGATTCGCCGAGGACAACGGGAAACGTACTCATCACCAGCGTCGGGATGATCTCTTCCTTCCCAACCCGGTTGTCATCATACAGTCCGGCATAGAGGGCCTTTCCGGCCGTTGGATTGATGAAGATGGCAAGGATTGCGGTTGCAGAGGGCTCCGAGAGGCCGGATATCCGGCAGAGGGGGCGGGTGAGACGGGAGAGATACGAGAATATACCGGTTTCCACCAGTATGCTGGCAATGATGATTCCAAGGGAGAGCAGGAGCACAGCCTCAACGAGGTAGGTGAGCAGCACATCGAGGGTTGCGGAAACCGGGGGCACGGTACGTAGCTTCTTTCCGGAAAAGATTTATGCCGATCGATAATGGAGGCCTTCAGCGGAAGGAAGAGCATCGTTTCGAAGAGGGATGCACCTGCGTAACGGTGAGAAGCGTACGGTTTCCGGCCATGTCATTTATAATCATATGCCTCACACCACTGCCTATGCTCCCCACCGGAAGAACGTTCATGGAGATGACCCGGTACGACCATCTCTCACCTTCGGACCAGTCCCGGCGACTGCCCGCCCCTCCGCTGGAAAAGCCCTATTCCCGCGAGGGGCCGTTTGTCCTGCTACCCCGGCCTGAAACCCTCACTGTTTCACACCTTGACCTCCGCACGGCCATTGAATGCCGGCGTTCGGTCCGGAACTACCTCCGGGATTTCCTCACCCTGGACGAACTCTCATACCTTCTCTGGTGTACCCAGGGAATCGTGCAGGTTGTCGACCCGTACTACACGCTGAGGACCGTTCCCTCGGCAGGTGGCCGCCATTCATTCGAGACCTACCTGCTCGTCAACCGTGTCGAGGGCGTGAATCCCGGCCTGTACCGCTACCTTTCCTTCTCGCATCGTCTGCTGGAAGTTGAAACCGGACCAGGGATCGGTGACCGGGTCATGGCCGCCTGCCTCGGACAGGCATTCGTCAGAACCTCGGCGGTAACCTTCCTCTGGACCTGTATCGTCTATCGCATGGCCTGGCGGTATGCTGAACGGGCCTGGCGGCTGGTCCACCTCGATGCCGGACATGTTGGCCAGAACCTGTACCTCGCTGCAGAGCAGACCGGATGCGGAACCTGTGCCATCGGGGCCTTTGACGACCAGCAGATGGCTGACCTGCTCGGCATCGATGGAGTTGATGAATTTGTCATCTATTGTGCTTCGGTAGGAAAGATGGGGAAGCCCGGAGCCGTGTGCCTGAAAGAACGGTGACATCGCAGGACCGGGTATTGCCGCTCTCCCAGAGTGCCATAGATTAATATCCCACTCCGGCAAGGTTACATTCCGGTGATATCAATGCCGACTATCGTTCACTTTGACCTCCCGGCTGATGATGTCGAACGGGCACGAACATTTTATTCCGGACTGTTCGACTGGAAGTTCATAAGTCCCCCTGGTTTTTCGGACTACTATCTGGTCGAAACCGTTGATCTCGATGGCAATCCATCGGTGGGAGGTGGGCTCGGGAAACGGGGAGGGCCGGACCAGCGGATCATGAACTATATCGGTGTTTCCTCCATTGACCGGTACTGCAAAGAGGTCCTGCGGCTGGGAGGTCAGGTCATCGTTCCGAAAATGACCGTTCCGAAGTTCGGCTTCCTGGCGGTGTGCACGGATACGGAAGGAAATCAGTTCGGTCTCTGGCAGGACGACCCGGGCGCAGGGTGAACCAGGAACACGGATCCATGACAGGCTCGGCTACTCTGGAAAAGATACATGCCTGGGAACCGGGAGGAGAACCGCTCTCGGTCCTTGGCATCCAGGGGAGCCCGAGGGGCACGAAAAGCCGGACCCGGATGCTGACGCAGTGGGTGCTGGCCGGAGCTGCAGATGCCGGTGCGAAAACGGAACTGATCGACCTGACAGATTTACGGATCGAAGCCTGTACGGCCTGTGAGAGCTGTTCCTTAACCGGAAGATGCGTCTTCAGCGATGATTTTCCCCTGCTCCACGAGCGGCTGATCAGGGCAGACGGTATCGTGCTCGGATCACCGGTATATATCGATAATGTCACCGGTCAGATGAAGATCTTCATCGACAGGCTTGCGGATGCCATCCACTACCAGGTGCTGACCGGGACCTATGGCTGTTCCGTTGCCACCACGTGGAGTTCGGGAGGGAGGGAGGTCGTACGCTACCTGGACCATGTGCTCAATTACCTGGGGGTTCTCACCGTTCCCGGTCTGCATGTTGCACTAAAAAACGATGAACGGGCAATCTACCGGTCAGCAGATGCCGCAAAAGCGCTTGGAAAGGAGCTCGTACAGGCAATCCGGACCCGTACGAAATTTCCAGAACAGGAAGCCTTCATTGGGGAGAACCGTGAATTTTTTGGCCGTATCGTCACTGATAACCGGGAGTGGCGACCGGAGGCGTATGACGAATGGATGAGGAGAGGATGGATCCGGTAGGACAAAACTCTTTTTTTTCCGCTTCCCTCTCTTTTCCAGAGGCTGAACGATCATGAATCTTACCATTTTCGACCGGATGACCGATCAGGAGAAACACGCCTACCTCGAATTTCTCCTCTGGCACTACCGGGTGGCAGACGGATTCTGGTACATTTATGTCACCGAAGCCTATGGACAGCCTGTCGCCGATCAGCTGAACGAGAAGGTATGGGGCCGGATTGCGGGAATGGCGGCTGAGAAACTGAAGGAACGCTTTCACATCACGGAGAAGGGTCTGAAGGGACTGGTAAAGGCGCAACGGCTCTTCCCCTGGGCCATGATCGTCGATTACACTATCGACGAACGGGATGATGAAGTGGTAATCTCGGTGCCCTCCTGCCCCACCCAGGAAGCACGGCTTCGGCGGGGACTGGAGGAGTATCCCTGCAGGGAGATGCACCGGGCCGAATTTATCAGCTTTGCCCGGGCAATCGATCCCCGGATCAGGGTAGAATGTCTCTTTGCACCGCCGGAACCTCATCCGGCCGGCATGTTCTGCCAGTGGCGGTTCTCTCTGGGCGAAGAGGAGGGACGTTGAGGCATCTGGAATTGATAGGCGCAACCAGCCTTCCGGACCTTCGTTTTTCGCTGAAGATGTTAGGGATCCTGATCTCCTGCATTCAGTGGATGAAGGAGCATGAACCGTCCATTCCGGAAGAACGCACCCGGCGGGCAAGGTACCGGGGTATGCTGTTCACCAGTCTGAGATTAAAAGAAACATCGAAATGATATGGGAGAAGGGAACTATCCTTCCCGACTGCCCTGGAATGCCCCCGGATGAGGTTGCAGGAAAGATTCATCCCGCTCTCTCCGGGATGCACCTTTCAGTTCGCGAATCAGCCTTCCTACCGCTTCTTCCATCTCTTCCGGCCGGCCTGCATACCGGTCAACAATCCCGACGATAGCCGATCCCACAATCACTCCGTCCGCACCCGCATCATCGTAGATCCTGATATGTCCCGGTGCGGATATTCCGAACCCGGGGACTACCGGCACCGTCGTTCTCTGTTTCACGGCACGGAGTGTGGCAAGGGTTTCGGGCGCGACTCCTTCCCTGACCCCGGTCACCCCCATGGCAGCGACGAGGTAAATAAATCCCTGTGCCCGTGAAAGTATCAGCTCCATCCGTTCAGGAGAGGTGGTCGGGCTGACAAAGAAGATCGGGTCGATTCCCGCCAGCAGGGCGGCATCGCAGAAGGGGGCGGCTTCCTCTGCCGGAACGTCGGCGATCACCACCGCGTCGGCTCCTGCACGTGCCGCATCCTGGTAGAAGCGGACGATACCGCGCTGGAACACGATATTTGCATAGGTCATGATCAACAGCGGGATGCCTGTCGTTTTTCTCACCTCGCTGACGAGCGCAAAGAGCAGGTCAGGGGTCATGCCTGCGGCGAGTGCCCGGGCACCCGCTTTCTGAATAACCGGGCCGTCCGCAACCGGATCGGAGAAGGGCATCACGAGCTCAAGCATGTCCGCACCGGCTGCCGCCAGGCACCGGGCGATTCTGATGCTCTCGGCAAAGTCGGGATCGCCGGCAACCGTACACGCAACGAGCAACGGGGAGTCTCCGGTGCGGAAGGCACGATCGATCCGTGATCCGCTCACTCCACACACCCCCGGGTCAGCGCCGCAACCTGTGCAACATCCTTGTCCCCTCTCCCAGAGAGGTTGATCACCAGGAGATCATCATGGTCAAGATCGGCAGCGATGGTTCGGGCCAGTGCAACGGCATGGGCCGACTCCAGCGCCGGAATGATACCCTCTGTCCGGGAGAGATAGAGGAATGAGTCGAGGGCCTCGGCATCCGTCACCGGCCGGTAGATGACTCGCCCTTCATCCCTGAGGAAGCTGTGCTCCGGACCCACTCCGGGATAGTCCAGGCCGGCCGATATGCTGTGGGATTCGAGGATCTGGCCGAACGCATCCTGGATCAGGTAGGTGTAGGTGCCATGGAGCACCCCCGGACTTCCGGCACACAGGGTCGCCCCGTGTTTTCCGGAGAGGCCTTCACCCCCGGCCTCGGCGCCATAGAGAAGGACCGGATCGTTCAGGAACGGGTGGAACATCCCGATTGCATTTGACCCGCCGCCCACGCAGGCCACCATGGCATCCGGAAGCTGCCCTTCCTTCTCCAGTATCTGCTGCCTGATCTCCCTGCCGATGACCGTCTGAAAGTCGCGGACCAGGGAGGGGAAAGGATGGGGGCCCACCACCGATCCGATCAGGTAGTGGGTATCCCGTACATGTGCCACCCAGTCACGGAGCGCCTCATTGATCGCGTCCTTGAGGGTCCGTGATCCGGAGGTGACCGGAACGACCTCCGCACCGAGCATCCTCATCCGTGCCACGTTCAGGGCCTGCCGCTCCATATCCCCGGTTCCCATGTACACTTCCACGGAAAGGCCGAGCGCAGCTCCGGCAATTGCCGCGGCAACACCGTGCTGTCCCGCTCCGGTCTCAGCAATAATACGGCGTTTGCCCATGAACCTGGTGAGCAGCGCCTGGCCCAGTGCATTGTTCAGCTTGTGCGCACCGGAATGGAGGAGATCTTCCCGTTTGAGGTAGACCCGGCAGGAGAGATCACGGGACATGTTCCGGCAGAACGTGAGCGGGGTTTTTCGCCCGGCATACTCCTGCAGGTAGTACTCCATCTCCTGTTGGAACCCTGCAGAAGGGACGATCGTGCGGTATGCATCATCGAGCTCTTCCAGTGCCGCCATCAGGGTCTCGGGAACGAACCGGCCACCATACGGGCCGAACCTGGTGGAGTCGCTCACCCCATCACCCGCTTTGCAGCCGTCACAAAAGCCCGCACCTTCCCGGGATCCTTCCTGCCGGGCGAATATTCGACCCCGCTCGCAACGTCTACCCCGCAGGGCCGGACATCCAGGATCGCTGCCGCCACATTCCCGGGAGAGAGGCCCCCGGCAAGCAGCACCGGAACCGCTGATTCAGAGACGACGGCAGATGCAAATGACGCATCATACGGCTTTCCGGTTCCCCGGCTCCCGTCAACGAGATACGCATCGGCATCCGGTGGAAGGGGGTTCCCCGGGGCAACCATCCGGATGACCCGGGCCCTGCATTCATCGGGGACCGGGGCAAAACATGAGACCTGGATGGCATCGGGCCGGAGAGCACAGATCTCCCGCAGGTCCGATGGCCTGACAGCGTGGGTCACACACACCCTGGTCATGGCGGGAACAGTCTCGAAGATCTCACGGGCCAGTTCCGGAGTGATACAGCGTGGCGAGGCTGAGTGGAGAACCACCCCGATCAGGTCGGCCCCTGCTGCTTCGGCAATACGGGCATCTTCCGGCGTCGTGATGCCGCAGATCTTCACGCGAATACGAATCCCTCCAGGGCCTTTGCCGGATCACGGGCGGCCATAAGGGCGGATCCGATCAGGAAGCCGTCTGCAAGGTGACGGAGTCCCCGCACGTCACAGGGCCAGAGGTACCCGCTCTCGGAAACCACCGACAGCCCGGCGTCGCGGACCAGGGGCGCCAGCCGAACGGTCGTTGATAAATCGATCGCGAGCGTTCCGAGATCACGGTTATTGATACCTATCATCCTGGTGGTGGTCCGGAGCGCCGCCTTCACCTCATCTGCCGTGTGCACTTCCACCAGAGGTTCAAGCCCGTGAGCGAATGCAGCGGCAACCATGTCCGGGAGATCGTCACCGAGCACTGCTGCTATGAGGAGGACCGCATCGGCTCCGAGGAACCTGGTCTCTGCCAGCTGCCGTTCGTCGATGATGAAGTCCTTGCGCAGGATTGGGACGGTGACTTCGGATCTGACGGCCGGGATGAATTCCGGACGACCGTTGAAAAAGTATGGTTCGGTCAGTACCGAGAGTGCGGCGCAGCCCGCCCTGGTCATGCCGGTAGCGAGAATCCCGGGGTCAATCCCTTCCCGGATGGACCCGCGGGACGGCGAGGCACACTTGATCTCGGCAATGATGGCATTCCGGCCGTCTCTTCGTCCGAGTGCGGCATTGAGACTGTGGTGCTCCCGCTTTTCCGGGAATTCGCCGGGGTTTCCGGGAAGTACGGCCACCCTTCCGGCAGTGGCCCTGATCACCTGCTCGAGAATCATGGTACACCTCCGGTGGCGATTACCAGTGCATCCAGTTTTTCTGCCGCAGCGCCCGAATCAATGGCTTCTTCCGCCCGGGTTATCCCCGCCGCATAATCGCGAGCCCGTCCCCCGATGTAAATAGCTGCTCCGGCATTCATGACCACCACATCACGGGCCGGCCCTTCCTTCCCGGAAAGGACCTGGCGTATAATGCGGGCGTTCTCTGACGGTGTGCCACCGATGATGCTGGAGAGCGGCGACGAGCTGATGCCAAATTCTGCCGGTGTGAAGGTGTAGCGCCTGATCGAAGTCCCGTCAATCTCGGCGACGAGGGTCTGACCTGAGATCGTAATCTCATCGAGACCGTTTCCATGGACCACCATGGCCCGCTCTGCACCGAGCGAGATGAGGGAGTGGGCAAATTTTGGGACGAGCGTCGGGTGGTACACTCCGCAGAGCCGTGCGGGTGCCCCTGCGGGATTCAGGAGGGGACCGAGAAGATTGAAGATGGTGGAGAACCCGAGATCGCGCCGCACCTGTGCCGCATGCCGGAGCGCCGGATGATATACCGGTGCAAAGAGAAATCCGATCCCTATCTTCTCGACAGCCGCACAGGTTTGTTCCGGTGACTGATCGATACAGACGCCCAGAGCTTCAAGGACGTCGGCTGATCCGCAGGAGCTGCTGACATTCCGGTTACCGTGCTTGACTACCGGCACCCCCGCACCGGCTGTCACGATGGCAGCGGCGGTGCTGATATTGAACGTACCGGTACCGTCACCACCGGTCCCGCAGGTATCGACCAGCATGCCACGAACCTTCGGCCTGACAGCACAGGCATGGTCCTGCAGGACCCGTGCACATGATGCAATCTCTTCTGCGGATTCCCCCTTGACACGGAGTGCGGTGATGAAGGCCGCAATCTGCGCATCAGTTGCCCGGCCCGACGCAACCTCTTCCATTGCTTCCATCGCAAGGCGGGGAGGGAGGTCTTCCCCCCTGGCAACGATTGCAAGTGCCGCCCGCATCAGGCACCTCCGGACAGAAAGTTCGTCATGATCATGGCTCCTTCCCGTGTCATGATGCTCTCCGGGTGGAACTGGATGCCATAGATCGGCATGTCCCGGTGGGAAACCGCCATCACGCACCGGTCCTCTTCAGCATGGGCAATCGTCCGGAAATCATCCGGAATACTACCCTCTTCCGCTGAGAGCGAATGGTAGCGGGTTGCCGTGAACGGACTCGGTATGCCTGCAAGGATGCCTTCTCCGGTATGGACAATCCTGCTGGTCTTGCCGTGAACAGGCCGTCCCATCCTTCGGATCGTTCCCCCGAATGTCTGGATGATGGTCTGGTGCCCGAGACAGACCCCGAGTATGGGGACTCTGCCGGCATACTCCCGGATCACCTCCGGGCAGATACCCGAATCGTCCGGTGTTCCGGGACCGGGGGAGAGGATGATCCGGTCCGGATGCAGCGCACGGACCTGCCCGAGCGGTTCATCCGAAAGAACCGGTACCGGCTCCGCGCCCAGCCTGCCGACCAGCTGGAACAGGTTGTAAGTGAAACTGTCATAGCAGTCGATGATGGCTACTTTCATTGCCCACCACCCGCCCGGGAAATGGCATCCACCATGGCACGGGCTTTCTGTTCGGTCTCTTCGAATTCCCGTCCGGGGACGGAATCGGCAACGATCCCGGCTCCGGTCGAGAACTCCGCACGTCCCCTGCTGATCCGGAGTGTCCGGATGGCAATGGCGAACTCGAGGAGATCGTTGAACCCGGCATACCCGACCGCCCCTGCGTAGAGGCCCCGGGGAATCGGCTCCAGTTCAGCAATGATCTGCATGGCCCGGATCTTCGGGGCTCCGCTCACCGTGCCTGCCGGAAAACAGGCGGCAAGCGCATCGAACCGGTCATATCCGTCAGCCCGTATCCCGCTCACCCGGGACACGATGTGCTGGACATGTGAGAATTTTTCGATCTCGAAAAATTCCGGGAGGGAGACGGAACCGAATGCTGAGACCCGCCCGATATCGTTCCGTGCAAGGTCGACCAGCATCAGGTGTTCTGCCCGCTCCTTCTCATCGGCGAGCAGTTCACGGGCAAACCGGTCATCCTCTTCTGCATCCTTTCCTCGCGGCCGTGTTCCGGCGATCGGGACGGTCTGCACCGCTGTTCCTTCAGACCGGACCAGCATCTCGGGACTTGACCCGATGATCACCTCGTCCCCGAAATCGAGATAATAGAGATATGGCGAGGGATTTATTTCCCGGACTGCCCCGTAGGCTGCAAGAGGATCCCCTGCAAACGGACAGCTGATCCTCCGGGAGAGGACTACCTGGAAGATGTCCCCGGCCAGAATGTACTCCTGTGCCCGCTGTACCCGGTCCATGAACTCCTCGCGGTCCAGAGATGACATGAAGTGCGGGGATCGCCCGCTTTCTTCCCGGTCCCGGGGAGAGGTTGCCGGAAAAGCCGATTCCATCCGTTCTTTGAGAATCCCCATCCGTTCCCGTGCCCGGGCGACTGCCTCTTCCCGGTCATCTTCAGGCCGGAGGAGAAGATCGTCAAAGAGGGTGCAGGTACCACTGCAGTGGTCATAGACGATCCCCCGAGTCGAGAGCATGAAACGGGCAAGGTGCCCGTCGCCTCTCCCGGCCTGTACCTTTCCGGAGGTCAGATCGCTCACCATGTCATACGCACAGTATCCGACAAATCCGCCGAGAAACCCTGATCGGGCAGGGTCCTGCAGGGTGGCCCGTGCGGAAAGATCCCGGAGTCTGCTGACTGGATCCTGTCCTTTCACGTCAGTGAAAAACGGGACGAGACGAGGGTCACCTTCACAGACCGGATGTTCCCCGAGAGAGAGGACGAGAGCGGGTTCGAGACCGACAATGGACCTGACTGCCCGTCGGGGAAGTCCTTCCATCGATTCAAGAATGTACCCGGTTGTCATTCCGAGGGCCCGGTACAGGGTATACGGGTCACAGGCCGGAACGGGAATCTCTTCAATAACAGGCAGAACGAGAATCCGCGTTCCTTCCCGCGCTTCTGCCTGAGCTCTATGATGTGCCGTCAGCCTGACGGCGGACCCCAGTCCTGCGGCATCACCTGGTGGGTAGGCTCATCTGTCATGTATATTAATATACATTGGTGTATGTATTTATACTTTGTTGTTTAAAGAGGGGGGTTTCATTCAACCGGCACGAGGAACTCGGTCATGATCTCCTCCGGTAATACTTCCCGGGGGTCGTTATGGTAGATTTCCCGGATCGGTCCGGTGATCTTCATTCCCCGTTCCTCTATCCAGGCGAACAGCTTCAGATAGGTGGGTTCACAGGCCTCGTAGGGACCCCGGTGGACGATCCGGGCCATCCTGCCGCCCGGAAGCAGGTAAACGTTCATTCCCGGTCCGGGCCGGGAGTCCGGGGCAACAGGGAATGCTACCTCAATTTCTGCCCTTCCTTTCTGATCCGCTTTCATCGCCTCTTCCTTCGAGAACTCGTGACAGACGAAAATGGGGGGGCCGGCAATGGGGATGCTGTTCTCCATGGCATAGATCGCGATTTGAGGGAGCAGCTCGGCGATCTGGCGGTAATGGCCTTTCTTCCGGATCCCAAGTACGGTCTGCGGGGAGATGGTGACAATCGTTACGTCCTCCATAGGATTTCCGTCCAATGGTAGGGGAAGAAGCCGATAAAGGTTCGGCATGCCCGGTGAATGTGCCGGACGGAAAAAATCCGCGACCTGAGTGATGGCACACCCGGGAACCTCCGCAGATTTTGAGGGGATCACTCCGTTACCTCGTACACGAGGTGAACGTACCCTTCGCCGATATCCCCGCACTCCTTCAGGGAGAGGGGGATATTTTTCCCTGAACCAGGATCCGGCTTAAAGAGAAGGATATCCGTCCGTGCGGAGAGGACCGGTGCCACAACGAGGGAAATCTCATCAACCAGGCCGGCGGAGAGGAGGGCGGTATCGAGGGTTCCACCGGTATCCGATACGAGTGTCCTGATTGCATAACCCCGGGAGAGCATGTCCAGGGCGGATTGCAGGTCCACGTGCTCCTTGCCGGTGATTAAATATTCATAGTCCCGGTCTTCAAGGAAGCGGATGTACCGCGAAGGGGTTTTTTCCGAGACAAGCACGATAACGTCACGGGTATATTCCATACGCCGGTAAAAATGGAGCACCGATGAGAGCCGTCCCTTGCTGTCGACTGCCACTAACCAGGGCCGGGTCTCGCCCGGGATCACCGGCCGTTTAATCCTGTCGACGTCCTGTTCAGGTGGGATCTCAACCGGGGCGGCGAGAATCGTATCTGCCCCCACGAGGACCGCGTCCGGCCGATAGGAAAGCAGGACCGGGTAATATACCCCGTAATCGACATCATAGCCGGTGAGCGAGCCGTTCGGACTGACGGCATTGGAAAGGATTACCCTCGGGCGCATGGAGTGAGTATGACGCTCATCTGATAAAATACCCGTCTGAACCAGACCGGGTCCCCCTCGGGGAAAACCGCCTTTCCCGAAAGCATCACCCGGGACATGGGGCGTCGTGCCCGGCAGCATGCACGGGGCGTTATTTCCTACCCGATTTTTTTCCGCTGTGCGATATGGTAGCCCGAGACCACGGACAGGTGGTCGCCGAATGCGGCATCAAGCTCCCGGTCCCCGGTATCCACGAACAAGAGCGGGGTCTCTGCCAGTTTATGGGGGGTTGCGACGACAATGACGTTCCCGGTTCCAATCTTTTGAAGGACGCGGGGGCTTACCTGCTGTGTTCCCCTGCCGAGCACCGATCCCTGGGCGCCGATGATGCTGATGACCAGCCGGACCCGTGCTGCTCCCGAAAGAAGGGCAAGCATCCCCTGCTCATTCAGATCTGATGCAACAAGCCTGCCGTCCTGCACCGCATCGAAGCCGAGGAGCGTCTTTTCCAGGCCCAGAGCGCGGGTTATCGCTCCGGTCGTGCTGCCCGGACCGATGATATACAGGATTTCAGGCGTTCCCCTGATGACTTCGGCAATGAAGCGCCCGATCCCTGCCTTTGCCCGATCTTCATCCTGGTCTTCGAAGACCCGTTTTGCACCCTGAACATGACCCGGCAGGTAGGGGCTCTTCGCATACCCGTAGAGCCGTGCCCTGAGTTCCCCCGCCCGGTAAGCCTCCTCGTCCACATCCATCACTTCGGCATCGCGGAGATGGAGCGGGAATGTCGCACCCGAAAGGAGAATCGCGGCTGCGGCTGGCGGATTCACCGCAAAAACCGCCGAGTACATCTTCACTCCGGCAGGGATGCCGAGGAGGGGAATGGTATCGGATACCACATCGTACAGGTCCCGTGCCGTTCCATCACCACCGCAGAACAGGATCATTTCAGCTCTCTCATCGACAAATGCCCTGCAGGCATCCCGGGTATCCTCCGCTGTTGTGACCGGCGATGCCCGGTACACCACGGAAAAGTCCGATATTCCTGCCGCTGCAAGCACATCCTCACCCATCGGTCCGGAACAGGTGACATACCGGAACGGGGCCCCTTTCAGCAGCTCCATCGTTTCCCGGGCCCGGGATGCGGCGATCGGTCGTGCACCGCGGCGGACAGCCTCCGCAAGCATACCGTCCGTTCCCTTCAGTCCGACCGCACCTCCCATGCCGGCGACAGGATTGATGAGGAACCCGATGGTGTTCATGATCAGAAAAGAGCAGGGGAGGGTATTGGGATTATTGGTTTTGCAGCATGCGGGGGAACGGGGGAATCCCGGATCACCCCACCTTCGGCACCCGTGACAGCGACTCCCTGATCAACTGCTCCGGGTATTCATAATCGACCAGCGTTTTCGCATAGAATGCATCGTAGGCGGACATGTCGAAATTACCGTGTCCGGAGCAGTTGAAGAGAATGGTCTTTGCCTCACCGCTCTGCCGGCATTTGAGAGCCTCATCGATGACCGATTTCACTGCATGGGAAGTCTCCGGTGCAACGATGATCCCTTCCGTCCGGGCGAAGGTCTGGGCTGCCTCAAACACCTCGCTCTGGTGGTATGACATGGCACGGATGACGCCGTCATGAACCAGGCGTGAAACGATCGGAGAGTCCCCGTGATACCGGAGTCCCCCGGCATGGATGGATGGCGGCACAAAATCATGTCCGAGCGTGTACATCTTCAGGAGCGGCGTAAGGCCGGCCACATCTCCGTAGTCGTAGGTAAAGAGTCCCTTGGTAAGTGTCGGACAGGAAGCCGGCTCGACCCCGATGATGTCGGTTGCGGGGTGCTTCCCGGTGAGTTTATCTCCGGCGAACGGGAAGGAAATCCCCGCAAAGTTGGAACCTCCGCCGACACAGCCGATAACTACGTCGGGATACTCTTCAACCGAGGCGAGCTGCTCTCGGGCCTCGAGGCCGATGACCGACTGGTGGAGGCATACATGATTCAGCACCGATCCCAGCGAATAATTGGTGTTATCGTGGGTTGCTGCGTCCTCAACCGCTTCGGATATGGCGATTCCGAGGCTTCCGGGAGTATCCGGCGACTTTTCAAGGATAGCCCGCCCGGAATTCGTCTTGGTGCTCGGACTCGGGATGCACTCTGCCCCCCAGACCTGCATCATGGATTTGCGGTAGGGTTTCTGGGCATAGCTTGACCGGACCATGTAGATCGTGGCTTGCAGGCCGAAAAGCATCGTCGCAAAAGCAAGCGCTGATCCCCACTGGCCGGCCCCGGTCTCGGTGGCAATCCGCTCGATGCCTTCCTTCATGTTGTAGTAGACCTGCGGAACCGAGGTGTTCGGTTTGTGGCTGCCCGGGGGGCTGACACCCTCCCACTTGTAATAGATCCGGGCCGGCGTTTTGAGAGCCTTCTCGAGGCGCCTGGCACGATAGAGCGGGCTCGGCCTCCAGAGACGCAGGACATCGAGCACCTCTCCGGGAATGTCGATGTACCGGTCCGGGCTCATCTCCTGCTTGATGAGCTCCATGGGAAAGATGACCCTGAGGTCGTCCGGTCCCACCGGTTTTCCGGTAGCCGGATGGAGGGGAGGGTCCAGCGGCGTCGGGAGGTCTGCCAGAACATTATACCAGCGCCGTGGCATATCCTCCTCGCACAGAAAGATCTTGGTTTCCATGTATTGTGATGGGAAGTGTATATTTATATACATTATTGTATAAGAACGGTAGTTGTCGGGTTGGTTTGACCGCCCTGATCCTCTTCCGATGACGCCCCGGTCCGATATCGTCATCAGAGGCAAAGGTTGTTGTCGATCCGCGAGGTCACCTTCCGGTTCGATTGACGGAATGATGGCACCTTTATCGGGAGCTCTGGCTCCGCACCGGTTTCCTGTCCGGAGATCCCCCGGGGATTATATTCCGGGAGAACGATGGAATAAGGGAGAAGAGATCCGGTTTTCCATGAACACTGCCAGGCTGCACGATACGGAAGAGATGGAATATATCCCGGCAACCGTCAATGACCAGTGGAACTACCTCCTCTCCACGATCTGGGACCAGATGATCCATCTGGTCATCCGCTTCGACGGCAGGTTACAAGAGCCGGTCCTGGCATCAGCAGTCATGTCCGCCTGTCGTGCCGAGCCCCTGACGACCATGCGGTTCTGTGAAGGGGACCCTCCGTACTTCACCCCCGCTCCCATACCGGTGGACAGGATCTTTGCCGTGACCCGGGCCGCCGACCCTGATTCCGCTCTTCGCGAGCTCCTTACCAAACCGCTCGATCCGGCAGCCGGGCCCCAGGTACGGATACGACTGATCCGGTCGGATCACGATCTCCTCTGCATCTCGGTAAATCATACCATCAGCGATGCGTACGGGCTCAAGTCGTTCGGGAGCCGGATAGCGCGACTCTACCAGGCACGGTCTTCTGCCTCCCCGTTCCTGACGCTGGAGAATACCCATGACCGGTCATTCGGGAGTGTTCTCCGGCTTTTCTCTCCTGCAGAACGCGAGACGGCGGTGATCAACTACGGTGACCAGACACGTTCATGGAGCCTGCCCGTGCGATCCTCCACCACAGGAGATCCCGGGTATACCATCGTCCGTCTCAACACCGGGATCCTGCCGGTAATCAAGGCCGGGGCCGGAAGACTGGGGGCGACCGTCAACGACGTGCTGCTTTCCGCGTTCTCCCTTGCACTCGCGGAATCGGTGCCGGAACTCAGAAAGACCCCCCTCCCGGTGCTCACCTCCATCGATCTCAGGCGGTATCTCTCACCCGACTCTTTTCCATCCCTCGCCAACCTCTCTGTCGCCTTTGAAGTCCCGGTCATGGCAGGGGAGCGCGATTCCCTCGCCACCGTGGTCCGGAGGATTCATGCAGCCATGGAGGAGCGGAAACAGGGACATGCCGGGATCGGGGCCGCAGAGCGCCTCTGCAGGGATTTCTCCGGAGGATATGAAGCGGTGAAACAGCAACTCCGGATACTAGAGCAGGAGACCCGTGACGGCAGGAGGGAAAAAAATCCCTTTTTCGCCAACCTCGGGGTCATTCCCGAGAGTGTCCTCGATTATGGCGCGATACCGGTGGCAGGTGCATGGATGCTTCCCCCGGTGGAGTTTTCCCCGGGCTTCGGCCTTGCCGCAAGTACCTGCCGGGGTTCACTCTGTCTTGCTTCGGGATACTGCAGGGACGCCCTGCCTGAAAAAGAGGTATCGGAAATCCTCGACCGGATGGCAGTACTTCTCGCGCACTGGTGATCCATCACTTCCCGGGGAGAACCGCCCATGCCGGCACGTCGGGGGAGAACCCGAGTGCCATCGGGACAAAAAATGTCATGAAGAGGGTCACCAGGATACAGCCGATGATATTCAGCGCGAACCCGGCGCGTGCCATCTCCCTGGTGGAGATATACCCGGTCCCGTACGCGATGGCGTTGGGAGGTGTCCCTACCGGAAGCATGAAACCGAGTGAAGAGGCCAGTGCTGCGGCGACCATCAGGAACATGGGGTTGATTCCCATGGAAACCGCGGTGATGGCCATCAGCGGGACCATGATTGAAGCGATTGCCGTGTTCGAGACCACCTCGTTGAGAAACGTGATCAACAGGGTGATGAGCAGCACGATCAGGATGAGGGGCAGCACCTGCAGCACCGTGAATGATGATGCAATGAGCCTGGCAAGCCCGCTGGCGATAATTCCTTCGGAAAGGCAGATTCCGCCGCCGAAGAGGATGAGAACCCCCCACGGGATCTTCCGTGCCGATTCCCAGTCAAGGGTGAAGATCCCCTTTTCCACATCCACCGGCAGCAGGAACAGGATGAGCGCGCCGGTAATGGCGATAGTCGCATCGCTTACCCCCGGGATATACGTATTGATGCCGGGAATGACCAGGTCGCCGATCGTCTTTTCAGCGCGGAAGATCCAGGCCAGGGCGACCAGGGAGAAGATAAGAAGCGTCCACCGTTCCCCGGCCCCGAGCGGTCCCATCTCGGTCAGTTCATGATGGATCACCTCCCTGCTTCCCGATATCTCCCGGGGGAGGTTCCGGTGGGCGACATAGGTGAGCCAGAGCCAGGCGATCGCGAGGAATATCACTACGAAGGGAACGGCGAAGATCATCCATGAGAAGAAATCGATGCTCGGTGCCTCAGGGAAGATATTGGAGAGCTGGGCAACCAGGATACCGTTCGGCGGCGTCCCGATGAGCGTTGCCATTCCCCCGATGGTTGCCGCATAGGCGACGGCAAGGAGGAGGCAGGTCGCAAACTGCTTCTGTTCTTTAGTCCCCCCGTTTATATCGGAAATCGCTTCGGGAATAAGGGTTGCAACCAGGGCCATCGCGATCGGGATCATCATCATTGCCGTTGCGGTATTGGAGATCCACATCGACAGGAAAGCGGTTGCGGCCATGAACCCGAGGATAAGTTTACGCGGACCGCTGCCGAAGAGCTCGATCACGTGGAGTGCGATGCGCTTATGGAGGTTCCATCGCATCATGGCGGCGGCGATAAAAAAACCGCCCATGAAGAGGAAGACCGTCTGGTCCGCATACGAGACCGCCGCCTCTTTGGGAGTCAGGATTCCCATGACCGGAAAGAGTACCAGCGGTACCAGCGCCGTCGCATAGATGGGAATTGCCTCGGTCAGCCACCAGACAACCATCAGCCCGGTCACCGCGGCGGCGTACTTGGCTTCCGGAGGAATCGATACAGGATCAAGAGGAAGCAGGGATATTGCGACAAAAACCAGTATTCCCGCGATGACTCCGATCGATTTCTGCATAAGGCTAACAATGGGACGTTATCTGGTATGAACCTCGCGATTTTCATTCGCCAGGAAGGGGAAGGATTACCCCTTTCCGGCTCCGGGTATCATACAGGCCGCAGGTCGGGAATCCGGTAAGATATCCGCACACCTCTCCCGGGTTTATCACCAGTGTTCTTCCCCGGGAAGAGACCGATGCCTGGTGCGTATGCCCGTGCACAACCAGATCAAAGAGCCCGCTCTCGATAAGATCGGCCAGCAGCGCTTTCTCATGCCCGTGGTGCAGGGCTATGCGATGTCCGTCGTACTCCGTCTCGAAAAAATTTCCTTCGATACGGACGTTTCCGCTCTCACGGCACCGGGCCTTCAGAAGTTCCCGGTCGCCGTCGTTGTTACCGAATACCCCGATCACCGTGCCGTTGAATCCGGCAAGGACCGGAATCGCAAACGGCGAGATGAAATCCCCGGTGTGGAGAACGAGGTCATCCGCTTCACGATTCAGCAGGTCCACCGCCTGCCTGATCGCGGGCAGGTGATCGTGGGTGTCTCCGAGAATACCGATCTTCATGCACATCCTCCTCCGGGCCCGGCCATTGAATTTCCGGAAGACAGGGTTCCGGCGTTCATCCTTCCTCCTGGAGGATCCGTGCAATCGTCTCCGCATCCTTCCGGCTCTCTCCGGTAAGCGGGATTACATCGATTTCCCGGGGATCGGTACAACCCACCCCCAGTTCGACTGCGCGTGCTATCTGGTCCAGGGAGAATATCCGGCCGTCCATCACTTCCGGGGTGGAACCATACGACCTCAAGAGTGCGATCCCCGCTGCATCGATGGCTACCCGGTCCCGGCTTCCGAGCAGGAGCCCGGGGGCAATCCGCTCTCCGTCCTCAGGACCCCCGGTGACGAATCCCTCCATGGCATCCATGATGACCAGATCAACCGGATATGCCCTGTTTATCTCCGCTATCATCTGCCGCTGGAAAGGGGAGCTGTGGAGCTCGTGCATAAAGTCGTATGCGCTGCCGGGTACCGTCTTAGCCACCAGGCCGACCGAATTTTTCAGCGACAGGGTAAAATGCCCTCCGAACCGGTGAGTCTTGAGACAGCAGGTCTGAACCACTGCCCCGGACGAGAGCAGCCGCTCAGGGAGAAAAAATCCTGTTTTCCAGTGGGTTCCATCCCGGGGGATATGACGCCAGCCTGATGCCGGGAGGTCATCCAGGACGATGATATCCGTCCCGAGCGGGGCGAGATGTTCATATACCCGGCACTGTCCGAGGACTCTCCGGGTAGATCCCATACCGCTCCGCTCAAGCAGGGAGAGCGATGCCGGGTCGCGATCCATGATCTCGCCGGCAAGTGCCCGGAGTGTGTCCGGGTGGGTGGATGCAGGATACGGATCGGCACTGTTGTAGTTTGCCTTGAGCGCCACGGCCTTTCCACCGATTTCCGGTTTCACTGCTTCGAATACCTTCGGGATACCCCCTGCGCGATTCGTCGTTGCAAGCACAAACACCTCAGTCACCGGCAACCCCGGATATCCAGTCTGGACGAGGATCTCTTTAATGATTTCCTGGACCGGCGATGGATATCCGGTGCGCAAAATAGAGCACTGCCGCGGCGGAGGGTTCCTGCGCTTCACCCGTCCCGGAGTGGTTAAATCACTGTATGCCGACTCTCCTCCATGGAGATGAGGATTGGGGGCAGAGATATATCTTCGGCAGATGAAGGGTGGATCCCGGTCATCAATCCGGCAACCGGCATCGAAATCGACCGGGTGCCGGAGGGAACCCTCTATGAAGTCGATGAGGCGGTTCAAGCTGCCGCAACTGCTTACGGGAAGTGGGCCGGCCGCACGGTACGGGACCGGGGAATGGTGCTGTTCCGGGCAGCAGCGAGGGTGCGGGAGCGTTCCCACGATCTGGCGGCACTGCTTACCGCCGAGCAGGGAAAGCCGGCCCGGGATGCCGTTGATGAGGTCCGCGGCTTTGCAAATATCCTCGAATTCTATGCCGGAATTGCCGGGGCCATGCATGGAGACTATATCGGCCTTGGATCCTCCGGGGACTGCATGGTGCGGCGCGAGCCAATCGGCGTCTGCGGAGCAATCGTCCCCTGGAACATGCCGGTCATCCTCATGGGGTGGAAGATCGGTCCTGCACTCCTGGCCGGAAACACGATCGTCTTCAAACCGGCCGCGGCAACCCCTCTGACCAGCCTCTCGGTCACTGCCCTGATGGAGGATGCCGGCCTTCCTCCCGGGGTTCTGAATGTCATTACCGGCAGGGGGGATGTCGTGGGGGAGGCGCTCGTGAAACACCGGGGAATAGGGAAGATTTCCTTCACCGGCGACCTGGAAACCGGTGACCGGGTCCGCGAGCTGGCCGGGTCCCGGCTCGCGGAAATCCACCTCGAGCTTGGCGGATCGGATCCGATGATCGTATGGGAGGATGCAGATATCGGGAAAGCCGTGGATGGTGCGGTCCGCGGGCGGTTCTATAATGCCGGCCAGACCTGCACCGCCGTGAAGCGGCTCTTTGTTCATGAGAAGATAGCGGACAGGTTCATGGCGCGCCTGCGGGAGAGAGCTGAAACCCTCGTCGTCGGGGACGGTTCCGATCCCTCGGTAGAGATGGGACCGCTTTCGGGAAGAGCCCAGCTCGAAGGGATCAGATCCCTGGTGGAGGAGGTGAAGGAGAAGGACCAGGGAACCATCATTACCGGGGGATCGCCGCTTTCAGGACCCGGGTTTGACGGGGGATTTTTTTATCCTCCGACCCTGGTCACGGATCCGGATCCACAAAGCCCTCTCATGACCCGCGAGGTCTTTGGTCCGGTACTTCCCATTTCCGTTATCCGCGATCTCGATGAGGGAATATCGCGGGCGAATGAGACCCGGTACGGGCTCGGGGCTTCGGTCTGGACCCGCGATCTGACGGTTATCCACGAGGTGTTCTCGCGGGTGGATGCAGGAGTGGTCTGGGTGAACAGGCACCTCACCCTTCCTCCCGAGATACCGTTCGGCGGTGTCAAGGAGAGCGGCCTCGGCCGGGAGAACGGGCTCCAGGCCTTCCAGACCTATACCCGTACCAAGGCCCTCTTCCTGAACTGGTAACGTGCTATGTTCCGGCGGCGGCCCGGCCTCCCGCTCCTTTCATCCTGCCGGACCACCCTCATCTCCTCCGGCTGCAAGACCACGGCAGGGTGTGAATCAGTTCCATCCGTGCCGGCCGGCGGTCCACCGTTCACTGATTCTCCGAAATCAGAAATCTCCTGGCAGGAGAATATTATTATGATGCCTTCACCTATGCTTGCCCGAGGAAGAACAAAATGTCTGGAGAAGAGATGCTGAAGATGACAACTGAGGAACTGGAACGCCTCCTCTCGCCTGCCCATATCATCGGTACCCCTCTCGACCTGGGAGACCGGTCAGTTATTCCTATCGCTGAATTCGGATTCGGGTTCGGAGCCGGTATGGGCCAGGGAGGCGAGAAAGGGGGCGGAGGTTCCGGTGCAGGAGGCGGCGGCGGCATCTCCCCGGTGGCGCTGGTCGTGGTGCACAAGGATATCCGGGGGGTTGAAGGAATCCAGGTGATGTCGCTCCGGAAGGAGAGCCCCGTGGTCAGGGTGATCTCAACCATCGCCGAATCACTTGCGCCGCAGGTCCTTTCCGCCGTCAAAGAGATGAGTGGAAAGAAGAAAGAGGAATAATTCTCTTTTGCCGGGATGCTCATGGCGGCCGACGTGCTGATAGCCTTCCTTATCACCCTGGTCATTGCCGTGGCGGTATCCCTCGTATATTTTATTCCCCTTGATATTTCCCTGCTCCTTGAACGCCGCGATGCGGTCACCATGTTCTCTGGCGGCGCCACGTGGTGCATATTTTCTCTCGGTGTTGACTACCGGAATGGTGAAGGTTCGCTCGTGGTTCTGCTCGTTGGGAAACCCATCTGGAGACGCCCTCTTGGAGAAATAGGCCGGGCCGGTGAACCGGCCGGAGCATGGGATTTTGGGAAGGCACCCGATCTCTTCCGGGAACTCCTGCAGCTCAGACCGGATGTGATGCGCATTGTCAGGGCTCTGATCCGTCATACCCGGGTAACGAATCTTGCCTGTGATCTCCGGTTCGGTCTGTCCGGTCCCGCCGCAACCGGGATGCTTT